>CAYSIV010000042.1:0-11061 GCA_964431175.1 uncultured Anaerolineales bacterium | reverse complement strand
TTGACCACTGCCTTGCGGGCCATAAAGTTTGAGAACAGCCTGCTCAAATCCATCCGCCGGAAAAATTGAGCGTTGAACGCAAAAATTGCACTGCCGGGCGGTTCGGGCGTCGGTGAAGAAGGCGATTTGCTGGTTGACGCTGGGGGGCGACGGCAAACGATCGGTAAGTTCGGAGGCGCTGGGGCTGATCAGAGTGGCCGCATCGCGCGCGGCGGCAAACATAGCGGCCGAATTATCGGGGAGTGGCTCGGGGCTGAGGGCCGGCAAAACCGCGCCAATGGAGAAGTCACCGTACATCCTCAGCTTTAGGCCTATGAGTCGAGTTGCCGACTCGTCAACCCGCAAGGCAAACGCCGAGTCTTCTTTATATTTCTGCACGAACTGACTCATAACCGATTTCACCGTTTCGGTCTGATCGTCTTGCGAATTCGGCCCAAACTGCGAAAGGTACAACATATCGTTTCCGGCCAGAAAAGCGTCGAGCGCAACTTTGAACGGCTGGAAGGTGCGGCCAGAGGGGTCATAGAAGCGACGCACGCCGCGCACACCCAGGGCATCGCTAATGGTCACCCCGCCGCCCGCCCGCCAGGGCGCTATCTCGGGCAGGCCCAGCAGAGTCGTCAATGCTTGTTGATCGAAGCTGATGGGCTTCGTCGTCTCGCGGGCGCTTTGGAAGCCGTGATAGCGAATGTGCGAGACGAGCAGGGCATCGGTGTTCGATAACGTGTCCCCTTGGGTGACGGTGAAAAATGGGACAAGATCGACGGCCACCAGTTCGGCCAGGAGCTTGTTGATCGTCGGGATTTGATCGCCGATGGCCCGGTCACTGGCCCCATAACCGGGGAAGTGACGAGAAACGACGCCCACCCGATTCGTGCTTCCCAGGTGAACTCCGTGAATGAAGGCCTGCCCCAGTTTGCCCACCCAGTATGAGTCGCCGCCAAACGCCCGCGCCCCGGGATCGGCCGGGTTGTCAGGTTGAGGCGACTCAACCACGTCGAGCGTCGGCCCGAATAACAGGTTAAGGCCCAGGGCGGAAAATTCCTGCCCGACGATCTGCCCGGCGGTTTGCGCGTGCGCGGTGTTCCACGTCGCCCCGAGGGTCATGGAACTGGGCAGTGCGGTCAGACCGGAGAGGCCCGGCATAAAGGAATTGCCCGACGAGTTTTCGTCGTCGTAGGAAGCGGCGATGAAGAGCGGAATAAAGTTTTTAGAGGGCGGTTCGAGAGTCTGAAGCCCATCCTGCCCGGAGGTCTCTCCGGCAGCGACGGATTGCAGGGCGCTGGTGAGCGAAATGGTTTCAGTGATGAACGTTTGCGTTCCGCCAAAGTTGTCGTTCGCCGCCAGCAGGGCCACGCCGCCCACATGATGCTGAGTAATCAGTTGGCGAATGGATGACTCAGCGTCCGTGTTCACGCCGTTGAAGGTGATGAGAAAAAGCTGGCCCACACGCTCTTCGGGCGTAAGCCCGGCCACGATGCGCGCCGCTTCATCATTCTGAACTTCGGTTTGCGCCGTCACCGAAACGGGCTGAAAGGCGCTGAGGCAAATTGTGAGAAGGAGTAAAAGCCGGGTGAGACGAGACATTCGCGGGAGCATGACGTTACGATTCTAACCGATAAATCTCTTCAACCAGTTGATCAATCTCCAGCCGTTCCACATCATACCAATGGATTTGCGGATCATTGGCCCGAAACCAGTTGGCCTGGTGGCGCACAAAGCGGCGCGTCTCGTGTTTAATTAACCGCACCGCCTCAGCCAGTTCGCACTCGCCACGCAAAAACATGCCAACCTGTTTGTAGCCAATCGCCGACATGGCCGGCAGTGACCAACCGTACCCTTGAGCAACCAGCGCTTGCGTCTCAGCCACCAGCCCTTTCGCCATCATCGCTTCAACCCGCGCATCAATACGGGCGTAAAGAGTGGGGCGGGCCAGAGTCAGGCCGACGACGATCGAACGATACGGCGGCGGGCTTTTTTGACGTTGGGCGCTGAAGGGCCGCCCCGTCGCCAGCGTCACTTCCAGAGCGCGAACCACCCGGCGAACGTTGTGCGAATCAATCACCTGGGCCGCCGAGGGGTCTGCCGCCAGCAATCGCCGGTACAACGCCTCGGAACCCTCGCGCTCGGCAAACGCCAAAAGTTCGGCGCGCAGAGCCGGGTCGTCGGCCCGTGGCGGGATCGTCCAACCCTCCAGCACAGCGCGAATATACTGCCCGGTTCCGCCCACCAGAAGCGGCCAGCGACTCCGCCCATTGATAGACTTGATCAATTCGTCAGCCGCCTGACGGTACTCCGACAGCGACCACGGCTTGTCCGGGTCGGTCACGTCAATCAAGTAATGCGGAACGCGAGCGCGATCGGCGAGCGAGGGCTTGGCCGTGCCAATGTCGAGTCCGCGATAGAGATAACGCGAATCAGCAGAGATGATTTCGCCATTCAACCGTTCGGCCAGTTCAATAGCAACCGCCGATTTGCCAACCGCCGTCGGCCCGACGATGACCAGAAGCTTCATCTCACTCATCACTCATGAACGGCATTCTCGATCACATCCACTCGTAGTAACTTGCCCTGAGGCGAAAGTTCAACCGCCACAAAATCAATGCGCCAGTTGACATCAGCGAGAGCGTGATCCTGAAGATAAGTTTGGGCGGCGGCGATCAGATGGCTTTTCTTGCGAAGCGTCACCGACTCTTCAGGGGAACCGAAGTCTACCCCGCGCCGTGTTCGCACTTCCACAAAGACCCAGGCTTCGCCAAACTTCGTCACCAGGTCAATCTCACCCGCGACACAACGGAAGTTGCGCTCGACGATTTCATAACCGAGCGCTGTGAGTTTGTCGGCGGCCAATTGTTCGCCGCGTTGGCCGAGGGCGAGGCGGGCGCGAGTCACACCGTCTTCCTTTCAGAGCGGCGAAGGCGGTCTTCCACCAATCGTTCGTAGTGCCGCATGACAATGCTCGAAGTGCGGTGAATGTCATATTGCTTGGCCGAGTCCTTTGCGCCGCCAGCCAGTCGTTGGCGCAGTTTGGCGTCCGAAGCAAGCCGCACCAGCTTGGCAGTGAAGATGGCGAGATCGTTGACGCACAAGAATCCATTTTCGCCGTCGCGGATCGTGTCTTCAATACCCGGCGAGGCGATGCCGATGGCGGGCAGACCGGCGGCCAGGGCTTCAATCAATGAGAGCGGGTGGGCTTCAGTCAACGAGGTGGTGACGAAAGCATCGGCCACGGCCAACATGCCCGGCACGGCTTCATACGACACCGGGCCAACAAAATGAACGCAAGCGCCGACTCCCGATCGAGCCGCTTGATCTCGCAAGTTGTCCAGTTCTGGCCCGCCGCCCACAATCAACAAATGCAGATTTTCGATGACCGATTTAGCCCCGGTGAAAGCCCGCAGTAAAAGCGTCAGGTTTTTCTCTGGCGCAACCCGGCCCAGGTAGATCAGCACACAATCCTCATCGGTCAGGCCAAACTCGGCCCGCGAGCGGCGCTCGGCCACATCCTCGAATGGCCGGGCATCAATGCCATTGGGCACCACTTCAATGGGCGTTTGCACCCCGAATCCTCTCAGCACTTTCATCAGCCCGGCCGAGGGCGCAATCACCAGATCGCAACTCGCGCAGAAGTCGGGCATGTAGGCCTGCAAAAATGTTTCGCTTAACGCTTCAGGTACCATCGGCAGGTAAGCCTGGGCGTATAGATCGTACCGGGTATGATTGGTGAAGACAATGGGGGCGCCGCGTGGGCGGCAATACCGCAACGCCAGCTGCCCGGTGACAAAGGGGTGATGAACGTGTACAATATCCATTGAGCTGAGCCGGCGTTGCGCCACCCGCGAATAACGAAACCCTAAATAGTATCCGGTGCCGGAGATTGGGATGGCCGGTGAGCGAACCACATACAACTCGTCGTCTTCATAAGTCTCATTGCCGAGGGTGAAGACGTAAACCTTGTGCTCCTTTTGCTCTAGCACGCGCTTGTTCAGCGAGATATAATTGGTCACTCCGCTGATGTGAGGCTTGTAGATGTCGGCCATCATCCCGATACGCATCAAATCATAGTACCTGTTGGGTTGTGAGCCGTCAAGACAGATGATACGACCTTGACACCCCTTTCACGCCGAATACACTTAGGGTTCGTAAAGATATAAGTTCCCGTGTCACCCTGAGCGAAGGGTCTCCCGCCCGGCCAGTGTGATTCTTCGCTCAGAATGACAAACACGGAAGTTATTCTTTCGCAGACCCTTAGTGTATTTCCTGCCCGAGGAGCCGCCATGTCCTTCGTAAACATTCTCAAACAAGGTGATATTTTCTACGAGTTGACTCCCACCCAACTGGAGCTGGTCGCCTCGCTCTGCCAGGAGCGGCGCCTCAACACTGGCGATGTCATCTTTGAGGAAAACACGCCCAGCGACGAGTTGTACATTATTGCCCAGGGTGAGATCGAGATTCAGGTTGACCCGTCTCTGGTGGGCGATAACACTACCCCGCCGATGGGGCCAGTGACGATTGCCACCTTGCGCCGCGGCCAGTCATTCGGCGAAGTGGCTCTGGTTGATCAGGGCTTACGGTCGGCAACGGCCAAGTGCGCCCAGCACAACACCCAACTGCTGGTCATCCCCCGCGATAAACTGATGATGCTGTGCGACACCTATCCTCAACTTGGTTATCGCCTGATGCGCAACCTGGCCGCCGACCTGTCGTTGAAAATTCGCAACACCGACATGCGAATTCGTGAAGAATTACTTTACGGAAGTCAGCGTCGGAACTGAAAAACCGCCTTGTTTTATCTCAATTAGGCGATAAACCTACGCTTGACCTACGTTCAAAATTCGTCTATTATCGCCCGTCAAGGGGCGGCGATGCAGAAGCTGATCGCCAAATTGTTACTTGAGGCAACGAGAATCACCATCAATCTAATTCTGGATAAAGTGATATTGAAACGCATCTCTTTGTTGCTGACTGCAATTCTTGTGGCCAGTTTGGGGTTGGCGGCCTGCGGTGGTGTGGGCACAGGTGGCACGATCAAAATTGTGTCTGACCTGCCAATGACCGGCTCGGCGCTCCAACAAACTCAGACCATCGTCAACGCAATCGAGCAAGCCGTTGCCGAAAAGGAATACAAAACCTGCAACGGCAAGTGGACAATCCAGTACGAAGCGCACGACGATGCCTCACCGGAATTACAGAATTGGGATGAGACTGTGGTCAAAAGCAACGCCGAACTCTACGTAAATGACCCCAACATTGTCGCCGTCATCGGCACTTACAATTCTGATGCCGCCAAGTTCATGATCCCAATCCTGAACCCTGCCAATATCGTCATGATCTCGCCGGCCAACACCTATCCCGGTCTGACTAAACCGGGCAAGGGCGCTGAAGGCGAGCCCGACAAATATTACCCCTCCGGCGAACGCAACTACGCCCGCGTCGTTCCCGCCGACGACTTGCAAGGACTCGTCGCCGCGCAGTGGGCCAGAGACCTGAAAGCAAAATCGGTATATATCCTGGACAACGGAGAACTCTACGGCAGTGGTATCGCCGACGTATTTGAAAAGACGGCAACCAACCTTGGCCTGACCATTGTGCACCGTGAAGGCGTAGACACTAAGGCTGCCAACTATACTGCTTTAGCCGCCAAGATCACTGCGCTCAACCCAGACCTGGTTTACTATGGCGGCACCACCCAATCGGGCGGCGGCCTTTTAGTCCGAGACATTCGCGCCGCAGAATATAAGGGCCTGATCATGGGTTCAGACGGCCTCTACGAACAAGCGTTTATTGACATCGCCGGCAAAGCTGCCAAGGACGTGTACGTCACCTTCGGTGGCATACCCCCTTCCGAACTCACCGGCAAAGCCGACCAATGGCGCAACGAATATAAAGCGCGATACGGCGCTGATCCTGAACCATACGCGCTGTATGGCTATGTTGCCGCGCAAGTGTTGCTCGACGCCTTTGAACGGGTGTGCGCCGCCGGCGGACTGCCCTCGGATCGCAAGGCGGTGCGTGATGCGGTATTCGCCACCAAGGACTTCAACAGTATCGTCGGCAAATTTTCTATTGACGCTAACGGCGACACAACACTTACGGCGATGTCTGGCTCACAAGTCAAGAACGGTAAGTTTGAGTTTGTGACCCTATTAGGCGGCGGCTAGGACTCGCCCGCTATATATTAAGGAGGTGAGGACCCACGCGGCGACTCGAATATATTATATTTACGCTTCACGATCAACTAATTCAACTTTCAGATTAAGAAACATGGAGGAGAAATAATGTCTAAACGAACACTAGCTGTAGTAATTTCGTTTCTCGTCATCACCAGCATGACGCTGGCGGCCTGCGGCGGCGGGACTGCTGCGGCGGAGAATATCAAGATTGTCTCCAGCTTGCCCATGACCGGCGCCTCGCTCACCCAGACTCAGACCATCGTCAACGCCGAAAAGCTCCGCCTGGAGCAGGCGGGCGGCACGGCGTGCGGTGGCAAGTACACTATTACCTACGACGCCTGGGATGATGCTTCAGCGGCCCTGGGCAAGTGGGACCCGGCGGTCGAGACGGAAAACGCCAACAAGGCGGCCGCCGATAAGACCATCGTGGCCTACCTCGGCACGTTCAACTCCGGCGCGGCCAAGCTCTCCATTCCGATTCTCAACGGCGCTGGCCCGCTAGTCATGATCTCCCCGGCCAACACCAACCCCGGCCTGACCAAAGCCGACAAGGATTTGCCTGGCGTCACCGATTCCTACTATCCGTCCGGTATTCGCAACTACGCACGCGTGGTGGCGGCAGACGACATCCAGGGCGCGGTGGCGGCCCGCTTCGTCAAAGATCAACTCGGTGCGAAGACCGTGTACATCCTCGACGATCAAGAACTGTACGGCAAGGGCGTGGCGGATGTGTTTGAAGCTACCGCCAAAGAGATTGGCTTGGCCGTAGTCGGTCATGAAGGCATTGACCCGAAGGCCGCCGACTACAAGGCGCTCATGACCAAGATTTCCACCAGCAACGCGGGCGGCCCGCCCGACGCGATCTACACCGGCATGGTGGTGGACAATAACGCCTCGCAACTACTCAAGGACAAGGTCGCCATCATGGGCGACAACACCAAGGTCAAGTACGTCGGCCCGGACGGCATCCAGACCCAAGCCTTCATTGACGGCGCGGGCGCGGACGTGTCTGACGGGGTGTACGCCAGCGTGGCCGGCCTGCCGTTCGACCAGCTGCCGCCCGCCGGCCAGCAGTTCAAGAAGGACTACGAAGCCAAGTATGGCGGCAGCCTGAATGAACCGTACGCGGTGTACGGCTACGAGACGATGAACGTGGCTCTGGCGGCCATCGAAGCCGTGTGCAAGGCCGGCGGCAAAGCCACCGACCGGAAGGCCGTGCGCGACGCCGTGTTCGCTATCAAGGACTTCAACGGCGCGCTCGGCACCTGGTCGTTCGACGCGAACGGCGATCCCACCCTGACCGATATGACCTTCTACGTCGTCAAGGGCGGCAAGTACGAATCGTTTGGCGTGTTCAAGTAAATATCGTCTGGTGATTTTCACATCTTTTGCTCACGCCGGATTTGTAATCCGGCGGCAGATTGCAACCACGTGTGTATAATCACTGGAATCTCGTCTAGCAAGTCGGGGGCGGCCGCAATGGCCGCCCCCATTTCCCCTGGCTCGCCCGTAAGGGCTCTTCAACTCTGGCAAGGCACAGGTAATTACCATGCGCCCTAAAATCCAACGCATCGCGCTGATCGCGCTGATTCTATACGTCGTCCTGCTTCTCGGCCCCATCGCCGGCTTCGATATTCCCTCGATCACCTCGGCCATTTCGGCCAACCCTAAACAACTCCTGCAGTTTTTGATCATCGGCCTGTCTAACGGGGCTATCATTGCTATCATCGCCTTAGGGTACACGATGGTATATGGCATCATCGAACTCATCAACTTCGCGCACGGCGACGTGTACATGATCGGCGTCTTCACCGCGCTGACGACTCTCTCGCTGACCGGCACACTGGAGGCCAAGAGCACGCCGCAGTTGATCTTCGGCATCGCCCTCGCACTGGTGGTCGCCATCGTGGTGTGCGCCACGCTGAATGCCGCCATCGAGCGGCTGGCCTATCGCCGCCTGCGCAACGCGCCGCGCCTGGCCCCGCTCATCTCCGCCATCGGCATGTCGTTCATCATCGAGAACGTCGGCCTGCTGTGGGCCGCGCAGACCTGGCTGGTGCCTTCGTTCGGCACCACAGGCGGCGCGTCGCAAAAAGCCTTCCCCGATCTGCTCTCGAAGCTGGTCAGCAACTTCGGGCTGGACGTGAACCTGCTAGCCGGGACAGGTATCGGCCTGCGCTTCACCGCCAAGGACTTGCTGGTGATGGTGCTGGCCGCCATCCTGATGATCGCCCTGCACCTATTCGTGCAGAACACCCGCATGGGCAAGGCCATGCGCGCCGTCGCGCAGAGCCGCGATGCCGCCAAGATGATGGGCATTAACATTGACCTCGTGATCACCGTCACCTTCCTCATCGGCGGCGGATTGGCGGGCGCGGCGGGCCTGATGGCCGGGCTGTATAACAACACGGCCTGGTGGTTTATGGGCTTCCGCGCCGGTCTGCAAGCGTTCACGGCGGCGGTGCTGGGCGGCATCGGCAACATCCCGGGCGCTATGCTGGGCGGCGTTCTCATCGGCCTGCTGGCCTCGTTCAGCGACGGCTACCTGAACGCGCGCTGGACGAACGCCTGGGTCTTTACGACACTGGTGCTCATCCTGCTCTTCCGGCCCACCGGCCTGCTGGGTGAACAAGTCGGGCAGAAGGCGTGAGGTAACCATGAATGCACAGATCAAGAACGGGTTAGTGGCCGGTCTGGTCGGCGGGTTGGTCGTCATCATCTTTGGCGGCTGGTCGGTCATGGTCATCGGCATTGCCGTCGGCGTTGCTCAAGGGCTGATAATCGGCCCGAAAATCACCGAAAAATCGCCCATTCCGGCCGCCCGACGGGCGTTGCCGCCGGCCGCCGTGGCGGCAGTCACCCTTGTGGTCATCAGCCTGTTCCAGAACTACGTCCTGGTCTCGGCCATCGGCCAGTTCCCTGTCCCCATTGGCATAGTCATTGCGGCCAACTTGTCCGGCGTCATCGGCCTACTGCTGTTCGCCGGCATCACTACCGGCCTGCACGCCCTGCCCCCGCGCCAACAGAAAATCGGCAAACTGGCCCTGTTGGCCTTTATGATCGCTGTCTTTCCGTTCGTAGATAAACTCACTGAAACGCTCGGCGCCAGCCTGCGCTGGACGCCGCAGTTGATTTTTGCGCTGATCTTCGTGATCCTCGCCCTCGGTCTGAACATTGTGGTCGGCTTCGCGGGACTGCTCGACCTCGGCTACGCGGCCTTCTTCGCCATCGGCGCGTACACTACCGGCATCCTCTCCTCGCCCGTCCACAACATCCAGTGGAACTTTTGGCTGGTCATCTGGATCGCGGCGGCGATGGCTGGCCTCTGGGGCTTGATTCTGGGCGCGCCCACCCTGCCCCTGCGCGGCGACTATCTGGCCATCGTCACTCTCGGCTTCGGCGAGATCGTCCCGGTCGTCTTTAAGAATTTGATCAAGGTCACGATTCAAGAGCCGTTTACTTGCTGGATCATCCCCGCCTTTTTGCGGCTGTTCAATTCCAACACTGTCATCCAGTGCATCACCTTCATGAAGGACGAAGACCTGACGCTGGGCGAGAAAGGCATCAGCCCGATCGGCCGGCCCGTCCTGCCGTTCATCGGCGAATTCCGGTCCGACAACCCCATCCCGTGGTATTTCCTGATCATCGGCATCATCCTGCTCTCCGTCTTCATCATCCGCCGCCTGCGCGACAGCCGGCTGGGTCGAGCGTGGATGGCGATCCGCGAAGACGAGTTGGCCGCCTCGCAAATGGGTATTGACCCGGTGCGCACCAAACTGCTGGCCTTTGCCATGGGCGCAACATTCTCTGGCTTCGCGGGCGCGTTCTACGGCGCGTACGTGCGCGGCATCTTCCCCAGCGTGTTCGACTTTAGCGTCTCCATCATCGTGTTGTGTACGGTGATCCTCGGCGGCATCGGCAACATCAACGGCGTGATTGTGGGCGGCCTGGTCATCATGACCGCCGACCGGCTATTCCTGCCCGCGCTCAAAGACTTTCTGAAAGGCCTGTTGGATCACACCATCCTGCCTGCGCTGGCGTCCAACCACACCTTGCAGACCGTGGTGGCCCAAAACGGCGATCCGATCCTCTATCGCTTCCTGCTCTTCGGGCTGACATTAGTGATTATGATGGCGGTCCGGCCCGAGGGCCTGATCCCCAACGCCCAGCGCCGCGCTGAACTGCACGAGGCAGACGAGGTCGCTGGCCCGGTGGAAGAACCTGCCACAAAAGTTGCCGGAGCATAGGAGGACTGTCGTGAGTTTCTTTGAAGCCCGCAAAGTTATCAAAACCTTCGGCGGCCTGACCGCCGTGAGCGACGTGGATTTTGTGATTGAGAAGGGCATGATTGCCGGTTTGATCGGCCCCAACGGCGCCGGCAAGACCACCTTCTTCAACATGATCACCGGCGTCTATCCCATCACCAGCGGCGATATGACCTTCGAAGGCATCAGCCTGGGCGGGTTGAAGTCTTTCAAGATCACCGCCCTAGGCATTACCCGCACCTTCCAGAATATCCGTCTGTTCGGTAACATGAGTGCCGTGGACAATATTCTGGTGGGCGAACACTGTCGCCTGCACTCCAACCTGCTCGGCCAGATATTACGCACTGCGCCCACCCTGAAAGAAGAAGCCGACGCCCGGGCGAAGGCGCTCGACCTGCTGGAGTTCGTCGGCCTGCGCCGCTCCGATGCCGAGGTGACGGCGAAGAACCTGTCTTACGGTTTGCAACGCCGCCTTGAGATCGCCCGCGCACTCGCTACGCAACCCAAACTGCTTCTGCTGGACGAGCCGACCGCCGGCATGAACCCGGCGGAGACGGCTGACCTCACTGCCTTCATTCACCGCCTGCGCAAGGAACTCAACCTGACCATCCTGCTCATCGAGC
>CAYSIV010000041.1:10819-26955 GCA_964431175.1 uncultured Anaerolineales bacterium | reverse complement strand
GCCTCAGCCCATTCCGACTCGCCCCAGCTTGGCGCAAGTGTTAGCTGCTCAGGTCGCCCTGCCTGGTCTTTTAGTATTTGTAGGCCTGGCTGGGCTGATTGCCGGAGTAGCGCTGAGTGTACTGACCCGAAGCATTCTGGCTGCCATC
This sequence comes from uncultured Anaerolineales bacterium, assembly GCA_964431175.1. GTDB lineage: Bacteria > Chloroflexota > Anaerolineae > Anaerolineales > VGOW01 > VGOW01. Next base: position 26,807 of record CAYSIV010000041.1, on the reverse strand, counting down.
GTTGGAGTCGGGCTAGGCTTGCTTATGTTTGCAGGAGGCTTGGCCTGGCTGGTTGCGACTCTTCTTTCAGCAAAGAGGTCATCACAGGGCATGGCCGAAGGCGGGATTCCCATTGTTGCCTTCGACGAGACACAACTGGAACGAGCAAAACAAGATCTATCGGACAGGCTTGTGTCCCTGGATTGTGCTGGGTGGGCTGCCTTTGAGCAGAAACGAGAGGAAGTGCAAGCTGCGCTGGCGAGTCGAGACAACTCTTGGTCGCGGTTGGAAGGTCTGCTTCCGGTCGGGAGAACAAAGGAGAGCCTTGAAACTGAACGAAAGGAGGCGAGACGAAAGCGCCAAGAGTTTCAGGATAAGATGGATAAACCTGATGTCCAGCGGGCGGCCAGGTTGAGTCTGGTCGAGTACCAGACTCTTTCCCATGAAATCCATCAATTGACAAAAGAGCAGGATGAGTTGGAAATAGAAAGGGTCAAATTGAGGGCACGGTTTGAAGAGGCTAAGATCACGCGAGAGGATTTGCTCAGAGCTGAAGAGCATCTGAGTGCCCTCAGCTGGGAAGTTGAGCGAGCCAAAGAGCGACTCAAGGTGTACGAGCTAGCCTTGGAAACTTTGTTGGTAGCCCGCCATAAGACCTTGATACGCGCACAGGATCGGCTCGGCCCCCAAGCAGGTGTCTATCTGAAAGCTCTGACTGCTGGCCGTTATAGCGATGTAGAGATTGACAGCGATCTCAACGTTGTGATCAAATCGCCCCAAAAATTTGACGGCTCTATTGAACCCCGACAACTTTCGAAGGGTACATATGACCAGCTCTACCTAGCAATGCGACTGGCACTGGTAGATCTCCTCTTCCCCAATACAAATCCGCCGATATTTCTTGACGATCCTTTCGTCAAATTTGATCCGCGGCGGCAACAAGCCGCTATCACTCTGTGCCAAGAAGTGGCCCAACAAAGACAGGTTCTGCTTTTCACATGTTCAGGCGACTACGATAAAGCTGGACATCTGATAGAGATGGGAGACCATTAATTGTCAGCGACAATAAACATCGCGGAGGTTAGGAAATGAAATTGGCCCGCGTCCGCTTAAGAAATTTCCGCTGCTATCAAACAGAAACAGCAGTTGACATTGGAGATATCACGGCGCTTGTTGGAAAAAACGACTCTGGAAAATCATCCATTCTTGATGCTCTGGCGATCTTCTTCGACGATGGAACACCAGATGCGGAGGACCCCAGCATCGGGGGAAACAAGGCAGACGTTAGAATCATCTGCGAGTTTGAAGAACTCCCGCATTCTCTGGTTATTGACGCTGACCACCCAACGAATCTTACAAGCGAGTATCTTCTCAACGAGCAAGGAAGGCTAGAAATTCACAAGGTCTACAACGGACTCCTCAAGAGCCCTAAGTTGACTGGAGTATATGCCTACGCCATGCACCCGACAGCTAATGGGGTAGCGGATCTGCTGCTCCTTAAGAATGCAGATCTCAAGAAGCGGGCCCAGGAACTCAGGATAGACATTAAGGGTATAGATACGAAGATAAACACGCAACTTCGTCGGCGAATATGGGAATCCATACCTGATCTCAGAATTGCACCGACAGAGGTACTTTTGAACGCTGAGAGTGCCAAGCAAGTCTGGGAGCAACTGAGGAAGCATCTTCCCGCCTACGCCCTCTTCAAATCGGATCGACAAAGTACTGACCAGGATGTGGAAGCACAAGATCCAATGAAGGCAGCAGTCAAGGAAGCAATTAAGGCTAAAGAGGAGGAGTTAGATGCAATCTCACAATACGTCGAAGAGAAGGTAAAAGCGATCGCGGAGCAAACCGTAGCTAAGCTCCGAGAGATGGATCCGGCCCTTGCAAGTCAACTCAATCCTCGGTTCACGCCTCCCACCTGGGCAAATGTGTTCAAGATCAGCCTCACCGGAGACAATGATATCCCCATTAACAAGCGAGGCAGTGGTGTTAGACGTTTGATCCTGTTGAACTTCTTTCGGGCAAAGGCAGAACAAAGCGCATCTGATAAAAACGCCCCTGGAGTTATCTACGCTGTAGAGGAGCCGGAGACAAGTCAACATCCAGATAATCAGAAGATGCTCATTGGGGCGTTTTCAGAACTGGCGGAACAGCCGGATTGTCAGGTCATCCTGAGTACGCACACGCCTATGCTCGCTCGAATTCTTCCCGTCGATGCGCTTCGCTACATAGCCGTCAAACCTGATGGAACACGCCAAATCTACGCAGGAGGCGAAGACACCAATCGCATGGTGGCGAAGGCTCTTGGTGTCTTACCCGATCATAACGTGAAGCTGTTCATCGGGGTCGAGGGCGTTCACGACATCAGCTTTCTCAAAACAATATCGCGGGTACTCATCGACGCCAGCGAGGATGTACCGGATCTGGAAAAACTAGAGAGCGACGGACGAATTATCTTCATACCTGTTGGCGGGAGCAACCTTGTGCATTGGACATCACGACTGGCGGAATTGAATCGGCCCGAGTTCCATCTTTTTGATCGAGATGCACAGCCACCTCAAGAGTCCCCTCATCAGGCGATGGTGAATGCGATAAATGCTAGGCCGGGGTGCTTTGCGTGTCTTACTGGAAAGCGCGAGATCGAGAACTATCTGCATGCTGATGCCATTAGAGCTGTGCAGCCCGAGGTCGGGATCACGTTCGGGGACTTTGATGATGTTCCTAACCTTGTTGCGGAGGCAGTTCACAAAGCAGGTGGTGGTACACGGTCCTGGGCCGAGATGGACGAGGACGCAAGGAAAAAGAAGGTATCTCGAGTAAAGGGGTGGCTAAACACCACTGCGATCGCATCTATGACGCCTACACTGTTGGATCAGCGTGATCCAGTGGGAGACGTGCGTGGATGGCTGACTAGGATCGCAGAGTTACTTGAACAGAGACTATGACCAGCGGAACACGAGGCCGAGGCCGGACAGGGATGAATTCGGTAACGACCGTCGTTGAATAGCGGTGATCGCCTGTTTCCTGACGACCGTGCCCTCCATCCTCTCCCTCTTCGATCTCAAAGGCGCGCAACTCGACGCCGCCACGCGCCTCGACACAGACTTGGCTGTCACCGCCGGGGCCGGCTCCGGCAAAACCCGCGCCCTCGTTGCCCGCTATCTCAACTTTGTCGAGCAGGGTGTGCCCCTCCGCTCGCTCATCGCCATCACCTTCACCGAAAAAGCCGCGCGCGAAATGCGCTCGCGTATCCGCCGCGAGATCGAACGCTGGCTGGCGATCCCCTCCCCTAACCCCTCCCCCATCGCGTCCTTCGACAAGCTCAGGATGCGCGATGAGGGAGGGGTGGGGGTTTGGCAACAAGCCTTCACCGACCTCGACTCCGCCCGCATCGGCACCATCCATTCCCTGTGCGCCGATCTCCTCCGCCTCCATCCCGTCGAAGCCGGAGTCGATCCGCGCTTCGCCGTTCTCGAAGAAGGCTTGGCCGCGACCCTCAAAGCCCGGGCTGTCGAAACTGCCCTGACCTGGGCCGCCTCCGACCCCGACCCGGCCCGCCTCTTCGCCGCCTTCAAAGAAAGCGAACTCCAACGCATCCTCAAGCTCCTCATCGAAAAACGCCTCGACGCCGCGAGCCTTTTCCACAACGACCCGCTGGCCAATTGGGAACGCGAACTCAAACGCTGGTTCGATGAAACCGTAAGTGCATCTGATTGGGTTGAGGCGCTGGCCTTACTGGCCGAATACCACAGCCTCAAAGAAGACAAACTCGAATCCGCTCGACGCAATGTGCTGACTCAGTGGAGCGTACTGCAAACCGCGCTGGCCGCATCCGATTGGGACGCCGCCCTGGCCGCACTCCGCGAACTGCGCGCGGCCACCTCGACTGCTGGACAAAAAACCAACTGGGACGCCGCAACCCTCGACGCGGTGCGCGGCGCAATGCGAACCATCAACGGCTATTACGACGAGAACATCAAGCCGATCCTCAAAGACAATCCGCGCTGGGCACTCGACGGACAAACCGCCGCATTCCTCCCTGTCCTCCGCCGCCTCTTGGATCGCGCCCTCTCCGACTACACGGCCTTCAAAGCCAACCGCCTCGACTTCGACGACCTCGAAGGCCTCACCGTCCGCCTCCTCAACTCCCCTCTCCCATTCGTGTCATTGGCGAATGGGAGACCCCCTGACGGGGGCAGGTGGGTTGGGGGTGAGGGTCTTGGGGCCCGCGCCCTCCTCGTTGACGAATTTCAAGACACCAATGACCGCCAGCGTCAGATCGTCTACGCCCTCGCTGGCTTCACTGCCGACTCCCCTCTCCCTATGGGAGAGGGGCTGGGGGTGAGGGCAGACTCCCCTCCCCTGTCGGGCGTCCTGCGCCAAAGGCGTCCAGTCGGAAGCGAAGTCGAAAGGGCGACGGGGGACCCCCTGACGGGGGCAGGTGGGTCGGGGCCTGTCCTGAGCGAAGTCGAAGGAGTGGGGGTAAGGCCCAACCTCTTCATCGTCGGCGACTCACAGCAAAGCATCTATCGCTTCCGCGGCGCAGATGTCACCGTCTTCCGAAGCATCCAACGTGACATCGCGCAACACGGCGGCCAAACCTTAGAACTCGACCTCACCTTCCGCGCCCACCAACCCCTGCTCGATCTCACCAACCGCCTCCTCGCCCCGCTCATGAGCCAGGCAGATGATCCGGCTCGCCCGTATCGCGTCCCCTTCGCGCCGCTCACCGCGCACCGCTCGCAACCGCGCGAGGGTGTGCGTGAACCATTCGTCGAATATCACATTGGCCTGGGCGATGACGCCGACACAGGCCGCCGCGCCGCCGCTGCTGCGCTGGCTTCTCGACTCCACGAACTGCACGAGCAAGAAGGATTCGAGTGGAGCGACATGGCCCTCCTCTTCCGCGCCTCCACTGCCTTCCCCGTTTACGAAGACGCACTCGAAGCCGCCCGTATCCCCTTTGTCACCGTCGCCGGGAAAGGCTTTTACGACCGGCCCGAAATCCGCGACCTGCTCAACGCCCTGACCGCCCTGGCCGACCCCGCCGACGATCTCGCTCTCGCCGGACTCCTCCGTTCGCCCGCCTTCGCCCTGACCGATGCCGATCTTTATCATTTGCGATTTCCCAACGGTGACGACATCCCTCGTCCCATTTACCAATCTCTAATAACCAATAACTCCTTCTCTCACATCGCCCAGACCTTCTCCCGTCTTCACTCCCTCTCCGGCCGCCTCCCCGTGGCCGAACTACTCAAATGCTTTCTCGATCTCACCCACTATCGGGCCCTCCTCAAGAGCGCGGGCAGTTCAAGCCGCCTCACTCGCAACGCAGATAAACTCCTGGCCGATGCCCATCGCAGCCGCCTGGTGGCCGTCGGCGATTTTCTCGAATACGTCCAAACGCTCCGCGACGTGGGCGCACGCGAAGGCGAAGCCCCGGCCGACCCTTCGACGGGCTCGGGCGGCGGCGCGGCGCAATTGATGACCGTCCACAAAGCCAAGGGGCTTGAATTCCCGCTCATCGTCATCGCCGACGCCGCCTACAGTCACGCTGGCGGCAGCGACGCCGTTCAACTCGACCCAGATCTCGGCCTGCTGCTCAAACTCACCGCCGACGAGGCCCGCCCAGTGGCCTGGCAGTTGGGCGCGCAAGCCGAGGCCGACCGCGCAGAGGCCGAAGACCTGCGCCTGCTCTACGTCGCCGCCACACGCGCCAAAGAAAAAATCATCGTCAGCGGCCACGCCAAAATCAGAACCGCCAAAAATGATCCGGGTCGATTGCTCCTCTCTGGCTGGCTTAAACACCTCGGCGGCGTTATCGGTCTCGACGCCGTGCGGGTTGACTCAAGCGAGTCTCACCTTGCGCTTTCACTCTCTACTGAATGGAATGATTTGGTAACGGCGACTCTGCACCCGTTACCTCAGTCCGTAGAGCAAGCGGCCATCTTGCTCCGCCCGCCCGAAGCAACCGCCCGTCCCGGCCCGCTTGTTACCATCACCTTCTCTCCGGCATCTGCGGCGCCATTTTCAGAAGAAGAACAGCAGCTAGAAGCCGACCCACCGCGCCTGTGGCGCATTGTGGCCCCATCGCCTACGCCTCCCGCACGGGTTGTCGGCCAGTTGGTTCACGAAGCCCTCCGCCGCTGGTTGTTTCCCGACGCGCCGAATTTTGAGTCGCGCCTCTGGCCCGCCGCCCTCGCCTCCGGCCTCACCGATGAGACGCTTATTCGCGCCGCGCTCCGCGAGGCTCGCCGCTTGCTCGAACGATTCCGCGCCCATCCCCTCTTTGCCGAAATGGACGCCGCCAGCGAGCGTTATCATGAAATCCCTTACGTCTTTGGCAATGATGCAGGAATCATTGACGTACTCTACCGCTCGGCCTCCGGCTGGACAATTGCCGACTTCAAGACCGACGAAGCGCGAGATGAGACTCAAGCGCGCCAGATTCTCCGGGAGAAAGCATACGACGCGCAACTCAGGCGCTATGCCCAGGCGGTCGCCGCCCAGTTGGGAGAACGGCCCCGAACCTCGCTGATCATGCTCAACGTGAGGGGTGAAGTCTGCATAATAGCGTTGGACTGAGCGCGCCAGCCAATTTAAGTTCGGCCGGCCATTCCTGGTTATGGCTTGACAGGCTTGGGTAAGCGTCGGTTGGCATCCACCTAAAGATTGAGCAACTTTAGTGTCATAGCTTCACCAGAATGCAGGCCAAATTCGTTAAATCAGATATATGGCTACTAATTCCGCCCGGCTTGGTCTCACGAACACTCGCAACATGCTTGATCGTTGTCAGGTGAGCTTGACTTCAAGCTTCCAAACCTTGTCAGCTTCAAACTAAACAATTCAATAGTTGTCCAGGGACCGCCCGCCCAAGCGCCTCCTCATTCGTTTGAGGGGGCGCTTTTTTGCAACTCGATCCCCGCAAGCTGTGATACGATTGCGCTGGCTGATATCTCTGCCGCCAATAGCGCGACTCTGACGATGAATGATTTCAATATTGAATCCCTCGCTCACCATCTCCGTTCTCGCTTGCCCGGAGCTGATGGCTTCCTGCGCGTCGAGCCTATCAGCGGTGGACAATCGAACCCAACTTACTGGCTGAAGTTCCCCGCCGTCACTTACGTCCTTCGCAAACAACCGCCCGGCCCGCTGTTGCCCTCCGCCCACGCCGTCGATCGTGAGTATCGCATCCTCAGCGCTCTCGCTCCAACCGAGGTGCCAATTCCAAAGCCCTATCTCTTTTGCGATGACAGAACCATCATCGGCACGCCGTTTTACGTGATGGAAGCTGTACCAGGTCGGGTGTTCGCCGAGTCGACTCTGCCCGACCAAACACCCGCCGAGCGCGCCGCCATTTACGATGCCATGAACGAGACGCTGGCTCGCATCCACAAAGTGAATTGGCAAGCAGTTGGATTGGGCGATTACGGCAAGGCGGGCAGTTACTTCAGCCGGCAGATCGCGCGCTGGACGAAGCAGTGGCAAGGTTCAAAGATGCATAACATCCCCGAAGTTGACCGCCTGGTCGAGTGGCTGCCGGGCCACATTCCTGACGACGACGAAACGACCATCGCTCATGGCGATTACCGCCTCGGCAACCTGATCTATCACCCAACCGAGCCACGGGTGATTGGCGTGGTGGATTGGGAACTATCCACACTCGGCCACCCGCTGGCCGACCTGGCCTACAGTTGCATCCTTTATCACGCCACACCTGAAGAATATGGCGGTGTCCTGGGATTAGACCAAAAAGCATTGGGCATTCCGAGCGAGGCCGAGTACGTCGCCCGTTATTGCCAACGCACAGGCCGCGCCACTGGAATGACGCCGTTCCATCTGGCCTTTGCCTTGTTCCGCTTCGCCGTAATTCTGGAGGGCGTGGCCGCCCGCGCCGCGCAGGGCAATGCCGCTTCCAAGAACGCGCGCGAAGTGGGACAACTCAGTGCGAACTACGCTCAACGCGGCTGGGCGATGGCGCAAGGAGAGTTGCTCTAATGGATTTCGAGTTTTCGCCGAAAGTGAAGGGCTTACAGGACCGCTTGCGCGCGTTCATGGATCAATACGTGATCCCCGCCGATGAGGCGTGGCGGCGGCAAGTGGCGGCGGGTGTCCACCCCCCGCCTATTGTGGAAGAACTCAAGGCCCGGGCGAAGGCCGAGGGCCTGTGGAATCTATTCTTGCCCGACCTGCCCGACAATGTCCCTGGCACGCGCCTGACCAATCTCGAATACGCCCCGTTAGCCGAGATCATGGGTCGCCTGTTATGGTCTGCCGAAGCTTTCAATTGCAGTGCGCCCGACACCGGCAACATGGAACTGCTCCACTTACGCGGCACACCCGAACAACAAGAGCGCTGGCTCAAACCGTTGCTGGAGGGAACTATCCGGTCGTGCTTCGCCATGACCGAGCCGGAAGTGGCCTCGTCTGACGCCACCAACATTTCCACCTCCATTCAGCGCGACGGCGATGACTACGTCATCAACGGCCACAAGTGGTTCATTAGCGGGGCCGCCAACCCGCGTTGCAAACTTACCATCGTCCTCGGCGTGACGACGCCCGACGCCGACCGGCATCACCGGCACAGCATGGTGCTGGCGCCGATGGACACGCCCGGCGTGGACGTAATCCGCAACCTGCCGATCATGAATCACTATTCGCCTGAAGGCCATAGCGAGATGCGCTTCACCAATGTCCGTGTGCCACGCGCGAATTTGCTGGGTGAAGAAGGCGGCGGGTTCGCCAACGCCCAGGCGCGGTTGGGGCCGGGCCGCATCCATCACTGTATGCGCTCAATTGGCCAATGCGAGTACGCGCTTGAACTGATGACTCAACGGGCCATGGAGCGCACTGCCTTTGGCAAACGACTCTACGAACACGGCGCGGCCTCTGACTGGATTGCGCTTTCGCGCCTTGAGATAGAACAGGCCCGTCTGCTGGTTTTGAAGACCGCTTGGTTAATTGATCAATACGGCGTGAAAGCCGCCCACAAAGAAGTGGCCATGATCAAAGTCGTCGTGCCGCGCATTCAAACTGCTATCGCCAATCGCGCCATCCAGACCTTCGGCGCGGCCGGGCTGACCAATGATACGCCGCTGGCATTCATTTGGACGTGGGGCCGAGCTTTGCAATTTGCAGACGGGCCGGACGAAGTTCACCTGCGGACGATTGCACGAGACGAGATCCGGCGATGGCGCAAGCAGTGAGTATTGCGGTAGACTCTACCGCGTGAGTCGCCCAACCCAACTCATCATCGTCGGCGGCGGAGCCGCCGGTTTCTTCGCCGCCATCACCGCCGCCGAAGCCAATCCCCAAAGCCGCGTCGTCCTGCTCGAAAAAACCAACCACCTGCTGGCCAAAGTTCGCGTCTCCGGCGGCGGGCGGTGCAACGTCACCCACGCCTGTTTCGACCCGGCCATTCTGGCGCAAAATTACCCGCGCGGCGGCGCGGCTCTGCGCGGCCCTTTCACTCGCTTTCAGCCGCAAGATACCATTGACTGGTTCGCCGCGCGCGGCGTGCGGCTCAAAACCGAAGCCGATGGCCGCATCTTTCCCGTCAGCAACAAATCGCAAACCATCGTCGAATGCCTGATCGACTCAGCGGCGAAAGCCGGGGTTGAGATTCAGGCCGAAGTCAGCATCGAGTCGCTCACCCATAGCGCCTCGGGCTTCGTGCTCCGCCTGAAGAACGGCGAGAGCGTGCGTGGCGACCGCTTGCTGTTGGCAACCGGCAGTAACCGGCAAGGCCACGAATGGGCGGCGAGTTTGGGCCATACCATCGCCCCGCCCGTGCCGTCGCTGTTCACTTTCAACGTGGACGACTCGCGGCTGGCCGGACTGGCCGGGGTGGCCGTGGACAAGACTCAGTTGACACTCGGCCAGTGGACTCATGCCGGGCCGACTCTGATCACCCACTGGGGGCTAAGCGGCCCCGCCGTACTCAAGCTCTCGGCCTGGGGCGCCCGAGCTCTGCACGACTGCAACTACAACGCCGAATTGAAAATCAACTGGTTGCCAGATTTTGCCGAGGGTGATGTATCAAAGCAATTGACAGCGGTTAAAGCTGAACATCCAAAACGGTTCATCATGAACAACCCGCCGTTTCCCCTGCCTCAGCGGCTTTGGGAGCGGTTGGCCGCCGCGGCCGGGGTAGCGGCCTCCCAACGTTGGGCCGAGTTGTCGAAGCCGGGAGCAAGTCAATTAATCGCTGAACTGCGGCGCGGGTCGTATCAAATCAGCGGCAAGGGGGTCTTCAAAGAGGAGTTTGTGTCCTGTGGCGGCGTCAACCTGGACGAAGTCAACTTTAAGACGGTGGAGAGTCGACTCTGCCCGGGGCTGTTCTTCGCCGGTGAGATTCTGGATATTGACGGCGTGACCGGCGGCTTCAACTTTCAGAGCGCGTGGACAACAGCGTGGTTGGCCGGGAAGGCGATGGCGCTTTGAGTGTTCTTATCTATTCCTAACTTGTAACTCTCACCAATCGCGACTAATATTGATTGAAATTGCCTTATTCTCTCAGGAGGAGAATGTCCATGAGCCGCCCCACGCTTCGCAATGTTATTGTTGTTCTCACCCTCGCCACCGCCGCTATTCACCTTTACCTCAATTTTGACGCGGGCAAGTTTGTGCCGCAACCGGCCTTCATCGCCAACTTCATCGGCTACATCGCCCTCCTGGTCGCCTTCTTCAAGTGGGTGAACCTGCCGTTCCTCAAAGGGCGCGAGAAACCCCTGTGGTACGCTTTCATGGGTTACGCCGCTCTCACCATCGTCGCCTATTTTGCCGTCAACGGCGCGAAAAGCTTCTCCAATCCGATAGGGCTGGCCGACAAAGCCATCGAAGTCCTGCTCATCGTCGCCCTCTGGCTCCACAAAGAAAATTGAGTCGCGCCATCCATCATGCTAACGCCACTCACTGTCACGCGGATGGTCTCCGCCCGAATCCCCACTGACGAGGGCGAGTTCGAACTCGCCCTCTACCTGAGCAACCACGACGACAAAGAGCATCTTACCCTCTCCTACGGTGATGCGCGCGACGCCGACGATCTCCTCGTGCGCGTGCATTCTGAATGCTTCACCGGCGACGTGCTCGGCTCGCGCCGTTGCGACTGCGGCGAGCAACTCCACCGCGCCATGCGCCTCATCGCCGACGCCGGGCGCGGCCTCATCATCTACCTGCGGCAAGAGGGGCGCGGCATTGGCCTGCTCAACAAACTCCATGCCTACAATTTGCAAGATCAGGGCTACGACACGGTGGAAGCCAATCTCGCCCTCGGCCACCAGGCCGACGAGCGCGACTATGCCATTGCCGCCCTCATTCTCAAAGACCTCAACATCCGCTCCATTCGCCTTCTCACCAATAACCCGCACAAAATGGAAAGCCTGCAACAGCTTGGCGTGCAACTCACCAGTCGCGTGCCGATCCCGGCTGATGTCAACCCCGACAACGCCTACTACCTGCGCACCAAAGTGGAGCGGATGCGACACTTGCTGACTCTAGGATAAAGTGGGAGCGGGTTGTACCCGCGACTATCGCGGGTACAACCCGCTCCCACATACAACCCGCTCCCACGAAGATGATGACTCGCCCCCTCATCACCCTCAGCTACGCCCAAAGCATGGACGGAAGCATCGCCGCCGCGCCCGGCCAGCCGCTCGCCCTCAGCGGCCCGGAAGCGATGAAGCTGACACATGAACTTCGCGCCGCCCACGATGCGATTCTCGTCGGCATTGGCACGGTGCTGGCCGACAATCCGCGCCTCACGGCGCGAAGCGGTCTCGCCCCCGGCTCTCAGCCTCAGCCGGTCGTGCTCGATAGCCGCTTGCGCTTTCCACTCAACGCGGCTCTACTGAACCATTCCAAGCCGCCCATCATCGCCACCACTCCTCACGCTGACTCGCAACTCCAAGCCGCACTCGAGTCGGCTGGCGCAACAGTGGTTCGCTTTCCCGGCAGTGGCGGCCACGTTCTCCTTCCGGCTCTGCTGGAGTGGCTGGCGCAATCTGGAATCAAGAGCCTCATGGTTGAAGGCGGCAGTGCCGTCATCACCAGCTTCTTGTCAGAGGGCTTAGTGGATCGCATAATCGTCACCATCGCCCCGCGCTTCGTGGGCGGATTGCGAGCCGTGAACGCCCGATGCGATCTGGCGCTACGCAACGTGACGTATCGAACGCTCGGCGCTGACTTGATTGTGGAGGCGGATACGGCTTGGTGAGGCGATCTCTGTTTTTCACTGCCCCACATCGCGTAGAGATACGCGACGAAACGGTGAGACCGCCGCTCGCCGGAGAAGTTTTGGTGGCGACCGTCGCCTCAGCCATCAGCCCCGGCACCGAGATGCTTGTCTATCGCGGGCAAGCGCCGACTGAGTTGGCCGTTGATGAAACCATCAGCGCCCTCCCCGGCTCGTTCGGCTTCCCGTTGAAATACGGCTACGCCGCCGTTGGCCGCGTGGTTCAACTTGGGCCAGAAGTGGACACGTCCTGGCTTGGCCGACTCGTCTTCGCCTTCAACCCGCACGAGTCGCAATTTATCGTCGCCGCCGCCAACTTACTTCCTCTGCCCACCAACGTTGACCCCGACACCGCTCTCTTCTTGCCGAACATGGAAACGGCGGTCAATTTTTTGCACGACGGCGCGCCGCTGATGGGTGAGCGTGTCGCCGTGTTCGGGCAAGGTATCGTCGGCCTGCTCACTACGGCGTTGTTAGCGCGAATGCCGCTCGCCAGCCTGACCACGTTTGATCGCTACACACTTCGCCGCGAAGCATCGCTCTCACTCGGCGCGCAGGTCAGCCTTGATCCATCAGACCCGATAGAATTACAAACCGACCTGACTTATGAACTTTCCGGCTCGCCCGCCGCGCTCAACCAGGCCATTGCCGCCACCGGCTTCGATGGGCGGGTTATCATCGGCTCGTGGTACGGCCAGAAGCATGCAGACTTGAACTTAGGCGGGCGTTTTCACCGCAGTCGAATCCGGCTCATCAGCAGTCAGGTCAGCACCCTCGCCCCGGGATTGTCGGGCCGCTGGACGAAAGCGCGCCGAATGGAGGTGGCCTGGCAAATACTACGCGAGATCAAACCTGTTCGCCTCATCACTCATCGCTTCCCACTGGCCGAGGCGGCCAAAGCCTACGAGCTGATTGACCGCCACCCTGATCAATGCATTCAAATCGTTTTGAGCTATCAATAGGGTCAACGGATTGAACAGATTGAACGGATTTTTATACCATCCGTTGAATCCGTTCAATCCGTTGACCCCAAAGAGAGAGCGTTTCATGTACACAGTAGCAGTCAAACGCAATTTTGTCGCCCAACACTACCTTATTGGCGGTGACTGGGGACCGGAGAACCAGAAGCATTCGCATCACTACGCCATCGAACTCCAACTCGAAGGCGACAGGCTCGACCCACACGGCTACCTGGTTGACATTGTAGACATCGAGAAGCGCCTGAACTCGCTCGTGGCTTACTACCGCGACCAGACTCTCAACGATCTGCCGGAGTTCGCCGGGTTAAACCCCAGCATTGAGCACTTCTCGCGCATTCTGTGCCAAACGCTCGCCAATCACCTCAGAGCCGAAACGTTGACGGCGGTGACAGTGAAGTTGTGGGAAAACGAGATTGCCTGGGCATCGTATCGTCACATTTTGTAAGGGCGAAGCATTCGGAGCAGAGACTCCGATAAACACCGGGATGCCAACCCGAATGCTTCGCCCCTACTCACAATCGCCATGCGTCTCGGCCTCATTATCTACGGCTCGCTCGACACCATCTCCGGCGGCTATCTCTACGACCGGATGCTGGTGGAGCATTTGCGACGGGCAGGCGACACGGTCGAAATCATCTCTATTCCCTGGCGCAACTACGCCGGACACCTGGCCGACAATTTCTCGCCTTCTCTGTTTGCCCGTTTGCGTCACAGCAACTTTGATGTGCTTTTGCAGGATGAGCTTAACCACCCTTCGCTGTTCTGGGTCAACCAAAAACTGCGCGGGCGTTACCCCCTCATTTCCATCGTTCATCATCTTCGCTCCAGCGAAGCGCGCCCGGCGTGGCAGAACTGGCTGTATCGTCAGGTCGAAAGCCGCTATCTTGCTAGCGTTGATGGTTTTATTTTCAACAGCCAGACGACGAAGAAGGCTGTTGAGGCAATTCGGTCAGACCTCACAGGTCTCTTAAGACCTGTGAGGTCTTTAGTCGCTTACCCCGCCGCCGATCACATCCGCCCCACGCTCACCCCCGAAGCTGTTCGCGCCCGCGCCTGCCAGCCGGGGCCGCTGAGATTGCTGTTCGTGGGCAACGTGATTTGGCGCAAAGGGTTGCACACGTTATTGGAGGCGGTTAGTGGGTTGAAGATTAGACGCGAAGCGTGGAGCTTAGAGATTGCCGGCAGCCTTACTGCTGACCCGGAGTATGCCAATGCGATCCGTCGCCAGGTTGAAAGTCGCCGTCTTTCGAGCAACGTGATTCTGCATGGTTCACTGACTGACTCGGAGCTGGCCGCCGCCTTGGCCCGCAGTCAGGTATTGGTCGTGCCGTCATCCTATGAAGGCTTTGGGATTGTGTATCTTGAGGGGATGGGGTTTGGTTTGCCAGCTATTGCTACTGTCGCAGGCGCGGCAGGCGAGATCATCACCCACAGCGAGAACGGGTTTTTAATCGCGCCAAATGATGTTGAGGCGCTGGCCGAGCATATTCACCTGCTGGCGCAAGATCGAGAACGGTTGCTGGCGATGAGCCTGGCGGCGCTGGAGCGATTCCACGCTCACCCGACTTGGGAGCAGAGCGCCGAACGCATCCGAAATTTTCTACTTGAAGTTAGTGGGAGCGGCTTGTAGCCGCGACGTCGCGGGTGCGACCCGCTCCCACGATGGCAGGACAAATCACGAGATTACCGGTCGCCCACGAGCAAAGTCTCCCACGACGTTGACGGCGATTCGATGAGTTGCCGGGCCCGGGCAGTAACGGCGCGGGTGACGGCCTCCGGGTCGGGATCCGCGGCAACCAAATCGGCGGCGAGGAGAGGCGGGCCGAAGGCGACGCGGACGGTGACGTTTTGGTAGGCGGGGAACATGATCTGCAACATGGCGGCCATGTGCTCGCGGCCTCGGGAGGTGCGGCGCAGGTGAGTGAGCCAATGATGCTGGGCCGCCGCCGACAACACGCCGCTGACGATGGCCGGGACGATTTGGGTCCGCGGGGCAAGGCGCGCAAAAAGCGCAATACTCTCCGACCACTTTTGCAGTGACGCGATTGCGCCTGGGGCGACGGCAGGATCGGGTTCGATCGCGCCAGCGGGGAAGGTGAGCACCGCCCCGCCCTGCCGCAGATGAGTCACGGCGGCGCGAATGACAGACATCTTGTCGGCGTTTTCGGCAGTGGAAACGTAGATCATCTGGCGGCTGACACCGGGCAGAGCTTGCAGGAAAGGGCGGTCGCTGGCGATGACGCGCAGGTCGGGCCGGGGTACACTGGCGAAAAGGGAAATGGTGTCGGCCATGCCGGGGTGGTTGGAGAGGATGAGAGTCGGGCCGCTCGCCGGCACGTTCTCACGCCCGGCGGCTTCCAGCTTTCGCGTCACCTGTTTCAAAACCCACTCCGATCCAACAGACAGGCCGCGCTCGCCCACCACCCGGTCGAAAGCCGCGACGAGGCGGGCAAAGCTCCGGGCCGGCGGCCAACATAGCCCTCGCAAGAGGCGGTTGCCCCGGAGTTTGTCGGTCAAGCCGACAGAGTCGAGTAGGTCGTCAATGTTGATTTCGGTCAGGGTGTCGAGTTGGGAGGTCATCAGTAGTACCCGTGTCATTGTATCGTAACCTTACATTTTGGGCAGTAACTGCGAGTTAACTGCAAGCCCGCCTTGCGCGAAACATTCCTAAAATGGTTGTGTGCCAATCCACAACATCAAAGGTCAACCTATCCATGCCGTCCACGAGGGCAAGCCGGGCCGCCAGGTGGCGCTGTTGATTCACGGCTGGTCCAGTTCGTGGTACGCCATG
>CAYSIV010000041.1:769-10809 GCA_964431175.1 uncultured Anaerolineales bacterium | reverse complement strand
AGGATCGTTTTCAGACACCTGTGCTCGTGGCCCTGTTGTTCGAAGTGGACGTGGAATTTGGACGCGGCGACCCCGCCGCGCTTGGTCTTTTCAATTTCAAATCGCGCGCCCATATCGAGGCTGCGCAACGCTTCGATCAAGGCCCCGGGCGAGGCGCCGGCGTCAACCAAAGCACCGACGGCCATGTCGCCGCTGATGCCGATGCTGGCTCAACGCTTCTCGGTCATTGCCGTGGACTTGCCCGGCTACGGCGAGTCGCCGCCGTTCCCGAAGCGGGCAACGATCGCAGATTATGCCGACTTGCTCGCCCACTTGATTGAAGAGGTGAGCGACGGGCCGGTGGTGCTGATCGGTCATTCGATGGGCGGCATGATTAGCGCGGTGCTGGCCCTGCGTTACCCGGTGCTGGTGGAGCGCATCGTGATGTTGTGCCCGACGATCAGCGGCAAGCTCTCAAACTATATCAACATCTTTGTTTCGCCCATCACCCTCATGGAGCGATTCGGGTTGGGCAGTGTCATCGTCTCCGCGACCGAGAAAATGGTGGTGGGCATCACCGATCAGTTGATGCGCCCGGCTTCTTTCTCGGAGCGCACCGGCATCACCCAACAAGATTATATGCGCCTGCGGGCCGATGCCCGCCGCCCCGGCCAGGGCCGGGTGCGGGCGGAGTGTTTCAGCGCCATGCGGGCCGGCAATCTGGTCGGCAAGATTGGCAAGGTGGAAGCGCCGGCGCTGGTGGTGTGGGGCGCGGAGGACAATACCGTGCCTCTGCGCGATGCCAGCGTGATTGCCGACGAATGGCCCAACGCCGATTTGCGGATCATCCCCAAAGCCGGCCACTGGCCCCACTTCGAGACTCCCGACACCACTCGCCGCCTGGTCTCGGCCTTTCTCGGCCTGCCCCTGGCCGGTAGTGAACTCAACAAGCAGGTGGACGACAACAGCCTGAGAGTCATCAACGAGGCGGCCCAGTTTTTGGCCCACTCGGACGTGGGCAACAATTTGAATCAGCCGCAACGCACCCGGCTGGCGGCGCAGTGCCAGCAAAAGATGTATCGCGCCGGTGACACCATCGTGAGCATCAAAGATGGCGGTAATGCGATGTACATCGTTCAAGATGGTTCGGTGGAGGTGTGGAGCGACCCGGAGAATCCGGGGCAAGCGCCGAAGAACTTGAAGCACGTCGCCAGCCTGACCCCCGGCCAGCTGACCGGTGAGTTGGCGATGCTGGACGGCGGCATGAGAAGCGCCGACCTGCGCGCCGGGCCGGAAGGGGCAACGGTGCTCCTGTTGGAGCGCGAGCGGCTGATGGCCTTGTGCGAAGACGACGCGGTGCTAGGCTCGCGGGTGCTGTGGAATATCGCGACGGCGATGGCTCTGCGGGTGCGCTTTATTCTGTGGCAACTGCAGAGGGCATTGCAAAAGGCCAACCAGGCGGGGGCTTCGATGGATACCGCGCCAAAATCCTCATTCCAAAATCAACCTTCCTCGAGTGAAAAAGCGCAGAAGGCCGAGAACGTTGTGCGGACGACGTGAGGCCCTGGGCCAACGAATGACGGGGGAGCAGTACGCCCTCTTCTGGCTACTCCGATGAGGGCAAATGCGCCGTTGATTGCAAGGAGAGGCGTATGTTAAACGAGAGCAAAGACTGCTACCTCTGCGGCGGTACTGGACACGTGGAATGCCATGAATGTCTCGGAACTGGCTCCTGCTGGTATTGCCGTGGGACAGGGTACGAGAACGGCGACTATTTGCCTGAGATATTGGGCTACACTTGCCGCTATTGTGTTCGCGGGGAATGCGCCTTATGCAATGGCACAGGCAAGGAAAAGTGCACCCTGTGTCACGGAACCGGATACTGATAGGGCAGAGCAGCACTGCCTCCTCCCCAAGAGAATTCAAGCCGATGATTAGGATATATGCCAATGCCTTGCTCTTCAGAAAGAGGCAAACATGAACCAACGCTTTCCATTGTTGTCAGTATTCTCAACGATACTCAAGATTGCCGGGTGGTTGATCATTGTCGCAGGAGTGTGGTCATCCCTCCAGCAGGCGAGTGCATATACCGATTGTCTCCCGAACTGCCGATTGAACATTGGCTGGGTATTGCAGAATGGGGCGATATTGATCACAGGGGTGATGACGGTAGCTTTTGGAGAGATGATTGGTGTATTCTTTTCGATAGAAGACAATACGCACAATCTGGTCGAACTGACTCGGCAGACATTCAATGCCCCACCGACTTCTCAGCCTGTTTCCCAAACCAACACACCAGGCACACGGTTGAAAGAATTGAAGGAACTTCTGAAAGGCAATTTGATCACCGAGGACGAGTACAAACTAAAGCGAGACGAAATACTTCATGGCGTGTAAAGCCGCTAGAACAGCGGCACCCAACGGGTGATGCCTTCGTAAGGCCGCTTTGCACCACATGAGCTTTAGGGTAGGGCAAGGAGGATCGGAATGTATTCACGCGACATGTGTCTCAGGACAACTAGCCGCCCAACCCGCGCGTGAACCTGACGTTGGGCGCTTGCCAGTGTAAGAGGGGTGTGTAGGACTTTGCAGGTTGCTTGACAGGAAAGCTACACAATGGCCTTCATTACTTGCCCCAAATGCGACGAAGTGAATCCGGACCGGGATCTGTATTGTTACCGTTGTGGGGCGAATTTAGGCACAGTTCATCAACCTCGTGCCATATCAGCAGCATCTGCAAAACGGGCACCACATACATTGCGCTGTCCTGATTGTGGCTATAGGAATTCGCCAAATCGGAGCCTTTGCCAGTCATGTGGTCGTCCTCTCAGTCCTATCACTCAGCCGACAGAGACACAACTATTTAAAGATGAGGCGAACGGCCCCGCCAAACAGCACATCTCTAACACAATACCTGATATCCCTCCGATCTCCTCACAAGAGTCGATGACTACCGTGGCAAGACGTACTACAAAGAAGTGCCCTTACTGTGCGGAAGAAATACTAATAGAAGCAAAAGTATGCCGTTTCTGTGGTCGAAGCCTCATTGGGGGCCCACCAGAAATCGTTACGCGGAAACGCGTTGAATTGACTCAGAGGCTAGCAGATTGCGAAAAGGAACTTGCTGAATTAGAAAGGCAACTTCAAGAGTATGAGGAGATGGCTCAGCTAGCATCTCATGGCTACTCAGTAGGTTGTACGGGCCTGATTGTTAGCATCGTATTGATTCCTCTTGTGATAGGTGTGCTGATCGCACCTTTTGCACTTATCGGCATGTTAGTCAATCAATCAAGGATAGCGAAGGCTACGGAAAGGAAATCACAAATCCGCCCAAAGATCGAGGAAGTTCGTGCAGAAATGGCGGACTTACGGGCCAAACTATCTGTTCTTCAGTAAAGTTAAGCCCATATGATTGCAGTTGTGTGTCAAAATCAGATGTGGGAAAGTGTGATTGCGCCCAAGTTACGGTCGGCAGAGGGCTCTCTCTCTGCCGCCACTTCCCCTCCTCGAGCCGTGCATGAGACTCGCTTCGTGGCCTCACGCGGCTCTTCAATCAACTGGCCTTTGTCATAGATGCGACCCTCCGGCGTGAATCAAATCATGGCGTGACCATGCACAAGTGCCGGATTGGAGTAGGCGTTGTTGGTGTGGTTGCAGTCGCGCGATGGGCTTAGAGAATCTCATTGGCTATGAACCACAGCTCGCAGTAATCACGACTGCGAAGCGTATTCGTTGTCTAGCAATTCTGGCGTACAATCGGCGTCATGCGCCGCCATCCAATTCTTCGCCACCCCGTTTGACCTCAACCGAAATTTGCTTTCAACGGATTGGAAAACGGAAAACGGATAAGACGCGCCGCATCCGTTTCCGCGTAGCGGCTTTTGCTGAAGGCATTCGTTGAAAGCAAATCCGCAGTACAATCGGCCTCATGCGCGCCGCCGCCATCCAATTCTTCGCCACCCCGTTTGACCTCAACCGCAATCTTCAAACCGCCGAGCGCCTGATCCGCCAGGCCGCTTCGCAGGGCGCGCAAATCGTCGTCCTGCCCGAGCTGTTCAACACCGGCTATGTCTACCACAAACGCCTGCCTGCCGCCGCCGAGGGGGCAGACACAAGGTCTGCCCCTACATTGCGCTGGCTCACGGCGCTCAGCGCCGAACTCAATATCATCATCGCCGGGACACTGTTGTTGCGCGAGCAGACTTCCGAAGTCTTGGAGACTTCGGAAGTCTATAACTCGGAAGTCTATAATGTCTTCGCTCTGGCCGAGCCAGGTGGCAAAATTCACCGCTACCGCAAACAGCACCCTTTTCTGTGGGAGCGCTTGTACTTTGAAGCCGGGCATGAACCGGTGATTGCCGACACGGCGCTGGGCCGCATCGGGTTGATGGTGTGTTGGGACATTGCCCACCCACGTGTCTGGGAGCAATATCGCGGCCAGGTGGACGTGATGTTGATCGCTTCGTCGCCGCCGCGCTTTCACCGGGCCGTATTGAACTTTCCGCTTGGCAAAAGGGTCTACCTGGCTGAGATGATGCCGACGCTTCTGCGCCAGCGCGAGGCGATTGACCGCTGGTACTTTGAAGATGTGGCCGCTCGCGCCGCGTGGCTGGGGTCGCCCGTCGTTCACGCCGTGATGGCCGGTCGGTTCGTCACCGAGATTCCGTTTCCCCGCTTGAGCTTTTGGCTGGGGGCGCTCATGCGGCCCAGGTTGTGGCCGCTGGCCGGGCAGGCGCATCTCGCCACCCTGCGAGCCACGTTCTACGGCACGAGCGCGGTTTTCGATTCGCAAGGCGGAACGCTGGCGCGAGTGGAGGAGGAAGAGGGAATTGCGATAGCTGATGTTGATGCCGCTCGTAGTGATGGCTTTAGCCGTCCGGCGGCGCTTCGCGGAGTCGCTACTACGAACTTGCTCAAAGTTCCGGCGCAGTTGAGGGTGATGGAAGTGCTGATGAGGTTGTGGGTGAGGAGGTGACAGCGGATTTGGGGAATTGAACGGATACCGCTTTCGCCCAGTGTACAATTCCTCCCAACTCCCACGCGCCCCGCCGAACTTCAGGCGTCCCACACCCTCATGCTTCCCATCCTCTCCATCCGCCGCCTCAACCTGACCTACCCAAACGGGAACGGTGGTCTGCAAGTGCTGGCCGACGTATCGTTCGAGGTGGCCCCCGGCGAGTTCGTGTGCGTGATTGGGCCGTCAGGCTGTGGCAAGAGCAGTCTGCTCAAAGTGCTGGCCGGTCTGCGCCAGCCCACCTCGGGCCAAATCATCTTTGAGGGCGAGCCGCTGGCTCATCCGCGCCGCCGCATCGGCGTTGTCTTCCAAAAGGCCAACCTGATGCCCTGGCGCACCGTTCTGCAAAATATCACCCTACCGCTCGAGCTTCAGAACATGCCGCCCGACGAAGCCCGCGCTCGGGCCAAAGACCTTGTCGAACTTGTGGGCCTGAACGGCTTCGAGCAGGCGCGCCCGCGCCAACTCTCCGGCGGCATGGAGCAGAGAGTCGCCATTGCCCGCGCCCTCGTCCACCGCCCCGACGTGCTCCTGCTCGACGAGCCGTTTGGCGCGCTCGACGCCCTCACCCGCGAACGTATGGGACTCGAACTTCTACGCATCTGGGATCGCTACCGCAAGACCGTCATCATGGTCACCCACTCGATCTCCGAAGCCATCTTCCTCGCCGACCGTGCCTTGGTCTTCAGCCCGCGCCCCGGAACAATCCGCGCCGACCTGCCCATTCTCCTCCCCCGCCCGCGCGCGCTCGCCCAGACCTACTCACCCGAATTCGGCAAACTAGCCGCCCAAGTGCGCGCCGCCATCGAGTAATCAAATTGGGATTTTGGAAGTTGGAAGTTGGAGTTTGGAAGTTCCTCTTTTTCATTCCGTGTATAATCCTGACACTTTCGGAGAATTCAGTGCGCCGTCTTCTAATGTTGCTTTTGAGTCTGACTTTGGCCGCCGCCTGCGGGGATGTGACAAACACGCCCATCCCGGCCGGTGGCAGTCCAACCCCGGTTGTTGTCGGGGCAACCGCCACCCCGTCCCCGGAGCCGACCGCCACCTCGCTTCCCTTGGCCGCCACCGTGAACGGTCAACCCATCTATCAGACCGATTACGAAGCCGAAGTCGCCCGCTTTGAAACCGGTGTGGCCAGCCTGGGGCGCGATCTGTCGCAAGAAGGCAACTATCGCCAGCGTGTGCTGGAGGCATTGATTAATAAAGCTCTTATCCTGCAAGCCGCCAGCGCCGCCGGGTTGACCGTGACCGATGCCGACGTGCAGGCCGCCTACGATCAGGGTATGGCGGAGCGCGGCGGGCAGGCCCAGTTCGATGCCTGGCTGGCCGCTAACCTGTATACCGCCGACCAGTTCCGGGCCGAACTACGTGACGGGATTCTTACGGCGACCGTCCAGTCTCAAATTGCCAACGGCGTACCGAACGACGTGGATCAAGTGCATGCCCGGCACATTTTGCTGGCCACGGCTGAGGAGGCCAACCAGGCGCTGGTCGATCTGGGCGCTGGCGCGGATTTTGCAACGTTAGCGGTGGAGCGTTCGCTCGATCAAAGCTCACGCGTCAACGGCGGCGACCTGGGTTGGTTTCCGCCGACCGGCCTCACCGTTAAAGAAGTGGCCGACGCCGCATTTGGTTTGCCGGTCGGCCAGACCAGCGGCGTTGTCCAGAGCCAGTTAGGCTATCATATCGTGCAGACGCTCGAACGAGGCGCGCATCCGCTCTCACCCGCCGCCAAAGCGCTTCTGCAAAAACAGGCGCTCGACGCGTGGCGGGCCGAGTTGCGAGCCAAAGCCGCTATCGAAACGTTTGTGCCTTAGGAGTTCCTGCTATGGGTCGTCGTGGTTCAGTCATCGTCAATTTGCTCACGCTCTTAATTCTGGCCGGCACCGCCGCGATAAGTTTGTACTTCTTGACTCTTCTGGTCAGCCCGTCAATCTTCATCAATCCGTTCCCGCCGCCTACCCTTCCGGCCATCTCCGTCCTGCCCAGCCCAACGGCCACCAGCACCAAGTCGCTCTTTCCCACCTTTCCGCCCACTTTCACGCCGACACCGAAGTTCACTGACACCCCGCCTCGCCCCACCGCAACGTTCACCCCGGGCGGCGATGCCACCACTATTGCCCCTGAAATCACTGTCACCGAAACCGTCGAAGTCACCGCCGTCCCAGGCGACACCGAAACCTTCACCCCCACCGTCACCGAAAGCGTCCCTACCGACACTCCGACCCCAACGCCAAGCGACACCCTCTCTGGCCCACAGCCGACAATCACCAAGACCCGGTCTTCTTTCCCATTCACGGTTCAGGGCAACGGCCCCCTGCCCGTGCAGAACTTTGACCCTCTCAACTCGGCCGGCTGTAACTGGATGGGCATCGCTGGCCAGGCCTTCGATCTGAACGGCAACCCGATAGTCGGCTACATTATTCACCTCGAGGGCGGCGGCCTGAATGCCGACGCCATCACCGGAAGCAAAGCCGCTTACGGCGCGGGTGGCTACGAATTCTTCCTCAACGACGACGTGGTGCAGAGGACGGGCGAATCCAAAGTACAACTGCTCAACCCCAGCGGCACGGCCCTCTCCGACTTCATCCCCGTCAACACCTTCGCCGATTGCAGCAAGAACCTGCTGTTGGTGAACTTCGTGCAGAACCACTGAGCAAAAGGATGAGGGATGAATTACCCTAGCACTTGCCCGCTAGGGCAGGTGTGAAGGATGAATACTTTCATAATTCACCCTTCATCCTTCATCTTTCATCCTTTCCTTTGGGCACACTCTACATCGTCGCCACGCCAATCGGCAACCTCGAGGACATCTCGGCCCGCGCTCTGCGTGTCCTGCGCGAGGTGGGCCTCATCGCCGCCGAAGACACGCGGCACACAGCCAAATTGCTGACTCATTTCGGCATCAGCACCCCGGCCACCAGCTACTTCGAACACAATAAACTCGCCAAGCTCGATCACATTCTGGAGAAGCTGAAGGGCGGCGACGTGGCCCTGGTCTCGGATGGCGGTTTCCCCGGTGTCTCGGACCCGGGTTATGAACTGATCCGCGAAGCGATTGCCCACGGGTTCACCGTCACCCCGATCCCGGGGCCGTCGGCGGTTCTTTCGGCGCTGGTGGCCTCCGGCCTGCCCACCGATTCGTTCATCTACATTGGCTTCTTGCCGCGCAAAGCGAGCGACCGGGCGCGAGTCCTGAAAGCCAACGCCTCTGACCCGCGCACGTTGGTCTGCTTCGAGACGCCACACCGCCTGCTCGACTCGCTGGCCGACATTCAACAGCAGTTAGGCAACCGGCGGATCGCCGTGTGCCGCGAACTGACCAAACTGCACGAGGAGATTTTTCGCGGGGCGGTGAGTGAAGCCATCGCTCACTTCAGCGCCGGAGAGGTGCGCGGCGAGATCACGCTCGTCATTGAGGGGCAAAAGGAGCAGGCGCTGGCGGAGGCCTGGGATGAGGCCCACCTCCGCGCCGCCTTGCACGGCCTGATCGCGCTCGGCCTGGAGCGCAAAGAAGCGGCCAAACAAATTGCGGCGCAAAGCGGCTGGGAGCGGCGCGAGGTTTATAAGATTGCGACAGAGATTTGACACATCGGGGAAGTAACTTTACACTACCCCCTCTGCCCGGAACTCATGTCAACTCTCATCGGCTCTACTCTCGGCTTGCACCACATTCTTGAACAAATCGGCTTTGGCGGTATGGCCAGCGTCTACATCGCTTACCAGCCCGGCCTGGAGCGGATGGTAGCGATCAAAGTCCTGCCAGAGCACTATGCCCAGAACGCCAAGTTCATGCAACGCTTCGCTCAGGAAGCGCGCATCATCGCTCGCCTCGAGCACCCCAATATCATCCCCATCTACGACTTCGCCAATCACAACGGCATCGCTTACCTGACCATGCGCTACGTACAGGCCGGGACAGTCAAAGAGATTTTAAGTCGTGGGCCGCTCTCACTGGCCGATGTGGCCAGGATCGTCAACGACATTGCCGCCGCGCTGGATTACGCCCACGCTCAGGGTGTGATTCACCGCGATGTGAAACCAGCCAACATTCTGGTGGACAAGACCGGCCACGCTTATCTCACCGACTTTGGCATTGCCAAACTGCTCGAAGCCACCTCCGACTTGACCAGCACCGGCGCCTCGATGGGCACGCCCGCTTACATGGCCCCGGAACAAACTCTCAACCAATCCATCACCCCTCAAACCGATGTGTACTCGTTGGGAGTGATGATCTACGAAATGATGACCGGCCACCTGCCTTTCGACTCCGAGACGCCAATGGCAACGGCTCTGATGCACGTTAGCACCTCCGCGCCGCCCATTCGCCAGTTCAACCCCGACCTGCCCCCCGCCCTTGAACCTGTCATCGAGAAAGCGCTGGCGAAAGAGCCAGGCGACCGCTACGCAACGGCGGGCCAACTGGCGCAAGCCTTTGCCAATGTGTTGGCCGTCACAGCCAGCGACAGCGCCTCGTCCACCAAGCCGCCGCATCAACTGCTCAAACTGGCCGAAGAAGCGGCGGCGGACAAACACTCGGAAGAGGTTACCAGCCAGGTACGGGAGAAAGTGCGCCGCAAACAAATGGCCGCGCAACAAAAGCGGCTGGTGCGATTGATGCCCTGGGTGATTGGCGCATTGGTCATTCTGGTGTTGGGGGCCAACCTGCTTCAGGCGCGGAATGACGCAGAACGGACGCGAGTTCAAGCCGGGCAAACCGGAACTGCGGTGGCCGGGCTGGTCAACGATCTCAAAGCGGCCCGCACCCTCGCTGCAGGCGGCAGTGACCCTGGCGCGCGCCGCACCGCCAATGCCCTGGAAACACGCGCGGCGATTGAAGGCGTTCCGGCCGCAGTAATTATTCCAACGTCAACGTTGACCCTCACCTTCACGGCCACGCCCACTCATACGCCGACCGCTACCCGCACCCTCCGCCCGCCAAACACAGTCACCCCAATTCCCAGTCCCACCGCCACCCTGGCCTTTGCCATCGGTTCAATTCCCACCGCCGACCCGAGCGAGGCGGGAATTGTGCGCGGGCAAG
>CAYSIV010000041.1:0-759 GCA_964431175.1 uncultured Anaerolineales bacterium | reverse complement strand
TGGCGCCCGGGATCGGCGCCTCGGCGTACTTCTCCCTCGGCGGCGTGCGGGAGCTGAACCTCGCCGAGGAGGGGACGATCCTCTACATCGGCGCGGGAATTGTGCGCGGGCAAGTGCTCTATCGGAGCGCGCCCGTCGCCGATGCCAGAGTCATCCTTCGCCAAACTTCCACCGGCGTCGAATTTGGCACCGCCACTACCGACGCCAACGGGCAGTTCGCGTTTCCCGGTGTGCCAGCCGGCAGTTGGGTGATCACCGCCACCGCCAGTGACGGCCTGACCAGCATGTTTTATGGCGGCTATCAAATCGGGCCGAACTGCGATTACTTCATCGGACGGGCAAACCAGACGAGAACTTTTTCGACTGGAGTGAAGGAAGATGCCTCGCTCTTGCTTTGCCTGATTCGCATTGGCGGCTTCCAGATCACAGCCCCCGTGCCCGACTCTCCATTTCCCGGTTTAATCATTTCATGGACACCGGTGGAAGGCGCAACCAACTACGACCTCGGCGTGCAGGACATCACCGATCTGTTCCAGCCGCCTCTCGCCGAAGATCACCTGATTCAACCGTTTTTTGACTACACCCAGAAGCTCGGCGGCGACCCCACTATCTCCAGCCACTGCTATCAGATTCGCATCGTAGCCTTTGGCGGCAACGGCCCGATTGCGACGACGACAACGCAAGCCTGCCGACAGTAAGCCTCATATACTCGGCGCGGTCACAAACTGCGTTTTTGCCAACGCCAACGCTCGCGGCGGA
>CAYSIV010000040.1:0-27554 GCA_964431175.1 uncultured Anaerolineales bacterium | reverse complement strand
GGCGTACGACAAGGTGGGCGATGAGGTACAGACCCGCCAGCGCGAGCGCCCAACACCCAGGCATCAGCGGCAAAGTAAGGCGGCCCATCAACAATTACAATATCTGCCATTTCTTCCAGACTACTCAGAATCTTATCAAGTTTCTTGTGACCTGGTATTTCCGACGACTGAGGGCCGGCCGTCACAACGGCAAGTTTCTCATCCTGCCAGGTCTGAATTGCGTCATAGATATCAAGTTTGCCCTGAAAAACGTCGCTCAGTCCTTCATGATTGGAAATTCCTAGAAAACGATGAATTCCCGGGCGGCGCAAATCAGCATCGAGTAAAACAACTCGCTTGCCACTTTGGGCCATAGTGATCGCCAAATTCACCGCCACTGAAGTTTTGCCGTCCGCAGCGCTGGAACTGGTGACGAAGAGGGTCTTGATCGTCTTTTCGCCTGAGAACTCGAGATTGGTTCTCAAAGACCGGAATGCTTCCGCAATCATTGAATGCGGATGTTCCGATACATAGGGCCGCTCCTGACTCCCTTTGCCCATATCGGCAATATAACCAACAATTGGAGACTGAATCAAACGGGCAATGTCTTCAGGCTTTTCAAAGGTGTCATCCAGATAGTCTAATAAATAAGCGGCGGCCACCCCAAGAACCAAGCCGCTGGCCGCGGCCAGGAGAGTAATAACCAGCTTACTCAAGCCAATTGGCTGTGCTGGCAAAGCAGCGGGTTCAAGCACCCGGATCGTGCTTGGCGACCCCTGGTTAGTATTGGTCAATAACGCGGCGTAACTAGACTGCAACAAACTCAGCTTGTCTTCCAGAGTAATGATTTGTTGTTGGGTCGTGGACAACTCGGTAGCGCTGGTAATTTGTCCAAGCCTGTCATTCAAGTTGCTGATATCGTCTTTCGTGGCTTTGATGCTGGCTTCCAATTCATCCAGTTGCTGGCTGATAAATTCCTGGCGCTGAGGATCGCCCGAACTCGTTGGGCTCAACTGGATCAACTGCTGAGCCAACTCATTGGCGACCGCCTGGGCCCGGCTCGGAATATTATCGGTTACCGAAATTTCAAGCAACTGGTTGTTGGCCACAGTTTCATATTTTGGTAATACTTCCAGCCCCAACGCTTTCTTTGTCGCGTTGCCAATAGGTTCTCTGAGGGCAATGTCAGCCAGGGCCTGGGCTATTTGGCCGCTTAAGTTAACATTAATCAAGTTAGGATTAGCGCTTTCAAGGCTCTGGCCGATGATAAGGGTGGTATGAGCCTGATACACCAATGGCAATTGTGCTGTCGCAGGGACAGCAGCGCCAGCCGCTACCAGAGCAGCTGCAATTGGCAACCACCACCACTTAAGTAGCGGGGCAATGTAACTTTTCAATTCCATAGGTCGATCCTTCTCCGCTCAGAACTTTCGCTCAGACATCAAGTGTCTCAAAGACACTTAATACCCAAGCCGACGTGACTCTGAGCCTGTTCTTTGTTGAGTGAAATCCTGTCGCTCGTAATAGGCCGAACCCACATCTCCCAGGGCGGTTGCAAAGTCCATTGACTCCGGCCCCTGCGGGTAAATCTGCACCAACAGGGGCGCGAAACCGCCCTACGGTGGCTAAACTCGAGTCGGCGAAGGCCGAATTCGCGCTTGTGTTGCAACGATTTCAATCGCAGGACGACTTTGCAACAGCCCTGCCACATCTCCATCCACATATAGACCAATTGCACAACTTGCTTTATAATACAGCAAATCACCTCTTTAGAGGAGCAAGTTATGACTGCTGTGGTTGTAATCAGTGTGATCGTGATATGGATACTTATCTCGGCATGCATTACCATTTCAGCGTGCGTGTTTTCCTCACAATTTAGCCATGCCGAGGAATCTCCTCTTCGTTTCCGGCGGTTCAAACAAGCTTTAGATGCTGAACCTGTTGAGGAACCAGAAGGCCCTACTGTGCCTGCCAGCCCCAATGCCAACCCAAGTCATTAGCTTGGCAAAGTTTAGCGCCGATAGTTGAATATTACCTTTGAGCCATCTTGCTCCAACTTGAAAGGCAGCTCTTGCAAGTGGTTTAATGCCGCGCGTACCGCTTCGCGTTTTTCCTGGTGACAGTAGAGAAGCAAGAAACCGCCGCCGCCTGCTCCAGTTATTTTACCCCCTATTGCGCCGGCCTTGCGGGCTGCCTGATACATCTCATCAATCATCCCATTGCTAATCTGGCTGGCCAGTTGTTTTTTCAACTCCCAACTCTTGTGCAACAATTCGCCAATGCTATCCAGGTTGCCGGCCCGCAAATTATCGCGGGCGACATAAGCCATTTGCTTCATTTCTCGCAGAATGGCTAACCGATCGCTGATGTTCCGCTGTTGCTCATCCAGAATGGCATCAGCGCGCCGCGTCACCCCGGTGAAAAACAACAACATGCTTTCATTGAGGCGGCGCTTCAGATAAGTGTCAAGAGCAATCCTCTCGGAGCAAACCTGACCATCGGGCATAAACTCGATGAAGCGCAATCCGCCATACGCAGCAATATACTGATCCTGTATCCCAATCGGCTTGCCCAAAGTGTCAATTTCGATCTCGCATGCTTCTCGCGCTAACTGCTCAGCAGGCACTATCTCGCTACGATAGGTGTGCATGGCATGTAGAGCGCCAACGGTTACCGCGCTGGACGAACCTAAGCCTGACCCGGTCGAGGGGATATCGCCCATCGTCGTCACCTCAACCCCGCGTTCGATCCCGGTTTTGAATAAAGACTCGCGAATCAACTCATGCTGGATTTCGGCTACCGAAGTTACCATCTCTGTTCGGGTATAACCTATGCGAAGCAGTTGGTCAAAGCGCTCTTTGAGGGTGACAAAAATATACTTGTCGATAGCCGAACTCAGGACACACCCCCCCTCGGTTGAAAAGAATGAACGGAAGTCGGTGCCGCCGCCAAAGAAGCTGACCCGCAGAGGGGTCTGGACAATGATCACGCCGGCCGCTCCGCCATTCTAAAATAATCAACCGTTCGTCCCAAACCTTCCTCCAAACTTACCGTCGGCTTCCAGCCCAGCACTTGCCGAGCCTTGTCAGCCCTCAAATAAATGTGGCGAGTCTCTCCTACTTTAGCCAACCCGTAAACTGGGTCGGGTTGATAATTCGTAGCTTTCTTCAAAGCGCTAAAGATCTCGTTCACCGATGTTCCACGGCTGAAGCCAATATTGAAAATGCCGTCGCTGTTTTCCGCTTTCAAAGCCAGCAAATTGGCCTGCGCACAATCACCCACATAGACAAAATCGCGGGTCTGCTCGCCATCGCCGTTGATCACCACTTGCTCGCCTGCCAGCATCTGCCCGGTAAAAATCGCCACCACGCCGGCTTCGCCATGCGGATCCTGACGAGGGCCATACACATTCGGGTAACGCAGGACCGTGTAATTCAAACCGTAATTTACCCGGTACATATACAAATAATGTTCAACGGTGTGTTTGCTCGCGCCGTACTGGCAGATGGGGTTGATCGGATGGGCTTCATCGCAAGGTACGTATTCCGGCTCGCCATAGACCGCCCCACCCGTCGAAATATAAACAATGCGCTTGACTTCATACTTCTTGGCGCACTCGATCAAATTAATCGAGCCTAGAATATTGACATCGGCATCGAACAGCGGTTCGGCCACCGACCGGCGCACGTTCATCTGGGCGGCATGATGATTCACAAAATCGGGCTTCTCTTTCTCAAACACCTCAGCCAGCTGCGGACTGCGAATATCGACCTTGTAAAACTTAGCCGCCGGGTTCAAGTTGGAAGCACGCCCGGTGGAAAGATCGTCAACGACGACAACTTCATAACCGTTCTTTACATGGAGATCGACGACATGTGAGGCAATAAAACCAGCTCCGCCAGTGACCAATACTTTCATTACATACTCCTAAGAAAGGTGGATTTTAGTAAGCGCCCCGGCTTTTGAGCACCGCCGGGAACGTTTGTAACAGCAATTGTATATCCAACCAGATCGTCCAGTTGCGAACATAATACATATCCATCCGGACTCGTTCTTCGTAAGTCACATCCGACCGTCCGCTCACCTGCCACATCCCCGTAATCCCTGGTTTAACCGTCAACAGGTTGATTCCCTTTTTAGCATATTTCTCCATTTCCTCTGGGGAAATCATGCGTGGCCCGACCAGCGACATATCACGCCTAAGCACGTTGAACAACTGCGGCAACTCATCCAAACTGTACTTGCGCAGGAACTTGCCAATGCGGGTCACTCTCGGATCGTCTTTAAGTTTATGGTTGAGAGCCAGCTCAGCCTTAAGCGCAGGGTGCGCATTCAAGATCTCGTCACCATTTACATGCATCGTGCGAAATTTGAAGGCGTCGAATTGACGGCCATTCACACCCATCACCCGCCGCCGGTGGACAATTGGGCCAGGGGAGTCGAGTCGGATGGCAAGCGCCAGCAATAGCAAAAGCGGCAAGATGGCAATCAGGCCCGGGAGGGTCAGGCTATAATCTAGAAGCAGTTTGAAAAGAACATCGACTCCGGTCAATCGGACTTTGTTGACGCCAACCAGAGGCACGTAGGCAAACTCTTTGACGTGCAGGCCGGTGGTAATAATCTCGTAAAGTCCGGAAGAGAGACGAATATTGACACTGCTCGAAACGCCATAACGCTTGAAAATATCCAGCATCTTTTCACGCGACGAAATCGCGCTGCTGGCCAGCACCAGTTCTTCAATGTCGTAGCGGGCAATAATTTTGTCAAGATCATCAACCGCGCCGAGGACGTGTAAACCCCGGCACACCACCGCGCCACTCGGCAATTTCTCATCAACAAAGCCAACGATTCGTAAACCAGATCTTCTGGCTCGGAGCAACTGGTCGGCCAATGAACGACCCTCGTCATTAGCGCCTACGATGACAGCCGGAGTTAAGTAGAGGCCCCGCTGGCGAAGAGAATAAACAACGCGGCGCACCCCAAAACGGCCAGCCGAAGTGAGCAGAAAAGTAAAAATCCAGGCGGCCAGCAACCAGCCCCGGGCAATGACTAAAGCCGGCTCCAAAAAACCGGCCACGATCACCACCAGAAAACCGGTCGTATTAGCGCGAAAGACCATTGCATACTCTTGCGTGCCTCCTAACAGGTTTTGCCGGTTATACAACCCGGCCAGACTGAAAACAACCAGCCACAATGGCACCAGCAAGAAAATAAGGGACTGATAGAAAGCAAACGACGGTGTAACATCCAACCGGAAAAAGGCTAAAGAAAATTCAAACCGGAAAATATAGGACAGCCGGAACGCTATTGTCACCGTGAGCGAATCGACTATCACCAGGCCAATCATAAACAGCGTCCACTGGGTTGAACGCGATGGCGCTTGAGCAGGTTGTTGGACTTTTAGTTTCAGGGGTCTCTCCACGTGGGCTTCAACTCTTGGCGCTAATGACTTCATTGTAAACTCCTTCCAGCCGGGTGGCAACATTGTCCCATTGGTGATGTGTCTCCACATAGTGGCGTCCAGCCAGACCAACTTCTCGCTGGCATTGCGGATCGCCCAGCAAACGCAAGACAGCTTCGGCAAACTTTGCAGGTTCTTGCGCCACCAGCACATCTCGACCCGGCATGGCTTCCAGCGCCGATACAGCTTGCGGCGTTGAAACTACCGGTGTCGCACACGCCATTGCCTCCAAGACTTTATTCTGAATACCGACTCCATAAATAATCGGCGCAACCGCAACCGTTGCTTTTTGCAAATAGGAGCGAATATTATCCACCGTGCCCGTCACCGTGACTGCTGGGTTTTCGCTCAGGGCCAGAACTTCCGGCGTTGGGTCCTTGCCTACTACCAACAATTTCGTGTCCGGGCGTTTCGCCCAGATGTAAGGCATGATCGCCTGGGTCATATACAACGCCATAGTGACATTCGCGTGATAGCTCATCTTGCCGCTTATCACTAGAGTTGCTGGCTCCCTTTTCACTTCTTGATCCGGCTCAAAGAGAGTCAAATCCACGCCGTTGGCGAGAACTGATATAGCGGGCCCCGATCTAGTCGGCGAGCGTAGTGAGTCAAGCGCTTCCTTGTCCGCTGGCGACGTCACCAACACCCGATCAAACTGATTGGTGAGCCAGCCCTCATAATGTTCGGTGCGGCCTAACTCAAAGCGTGTAATCCATCGGCTGACTGCCCTCTTGCTCTGCCCGGCCGCCTGCCGGAACAAAGCAGTGATGCAATCCACGCTATCCCAGACAACAGGCATGGGACGAGCGCCATTCGCAGGTTTAGATTTCAGATACAATCCGTAGTGCGCGCCACGCAAATGCTCCACGTGAATCACATCAGCCTGTAAGCTGGCCTTGGCAATATACCGAGCCAGTTCTGGTTGCCAGCAATATACGGCTTGTAATGGTCTCGAACTTAGAACAGCCCCCAGGCAATTCGCCAAAGAACGCCACCGGGGTAGTGAAACTGCGTGCACCTTGTAACAATGTTGCTCTAACAGCCGGGCATCTTCCCAGTCTCGCTCATCTGTGCATAGGGTCAGTACCGTCACCTGATGGCCGCGCGCTGAGAGGCTGCGAATCAGGTTATAAGGACGAACCCGGATCAGATTAGGGATGTAAGGCACCACAAAAAGAATACGCATAAAAAGTGCGGAAGAAGGCAGTGTTCGCTAGAGGTAACCAGAACAGACGATGTCGAATTTATCTACAAACAAAAGCTTCTTCGCGGGATTTTTCACCTCTACGAAGAAGGATCAGGCATTTAGAACTGCTTTGATAATTTAGGCTTCCTCGGCCAAAGATTGGTCAAAATTAAGTCAATGTTCTATTTGATAATTTAGGCTTCCTCGGCCAAAGATTGGTCAAAATCAAGTCAATGTTCTACAAGACCAAAGTACTACTCCAGAAATGAGGAGCCGCACTCTACTACTGCGAAAGGGTTTGACTCATATCAGCTTTGGGGCGCAAACGCCCCAAAAGCGTACCTCAAGAGGGGGTGCATCTCTGCTACTACCTGAGATCAGAGTTTTAGCAATGCGCTTTGCGAAGCCGTAATTAGCGGCGCCGTAAAAGCACCACCGCGACAACAATGCCTGTCAGTAAGGCGGCAGGGAGGAGACTCGTGAAAATCAATGCCAGCAGATTCGACTCAGTATAAGGTTCTTGCCCGTTCACCGTAGCCGGAGGCAAATTGGCAAAGTCAATTGTAGCCGTCACATTCGGAGAGATTGTTGACACGGGCGGCAGGGTGTTCGTCGGCTGAACCGTCGGCGCCTGTGTTGGCAATGACACAGACGAGATGGCGGGCGAAGATGAAATTCCACGCGCATACCAAACCTGGTATCCACTGGGATCGCCAAAGATATTCTCCTGATCGCGCACAAACCACGTCAGGTTCAAAATGTTGCCATTGCTCACCGCCAGTCGCGGCCACTCCGGGACATCGCCGATTAAGGTGGTAACTGTCTCTGGATTTGACCATGAGTTGCCGTCCCATGTAACATGCAACATGTCGAGCACGGTTGTTTTACCGTCCGGAGACAATCTCAATTTCGGATCAGCAACGGTTCGTCCAACAAAAGCCAGATGAATATGACCGGCGCTATCCGTCGCCATCGTATAAGTATCGAGTTTGCCAGCGAAAAGCGACCACCCACCCCAAACATCAGGAATCGCTTGCGGGTCTGTCCAGGTGCGGCCCTGATCGCCGGAGGTGCGATAATAGATTTGATCCTGAGGCAGGCCCAGCCAGGCCACCACCAGTTGGCCTTTGCCGTCCATACCAATAACCACATTTCTGGCCGTCGTCTTTTCTGGCACCGCCGTCCCATCCACAAATAAAGTGGAGGACTTGATTGTAGGAGTTTGAAACTCCACCGGGGTCTCCCACGTCACACCCCGGTCGCGAGAAACGGCATAAAACACCTTCGTGTTGAGGGTTAGCAATTGGCCCAGATCACCGCCGCGCCCGGCTTCCCAGACCACATGAATGTTATCCTGCTTGTCGAGCACCACCTGAGGTTTGGCCGCCCCTGTTTGAGTGGCTGCCGAAATATCAACCAGATCGGATATCGTTTTGCCGTTATCATCCGACAAACGGTAGAACACATGCAAGCAAAACGAGCACTGCGAACTCAGGACAGTCTCAGTAATGATGAAATGCAATCGGCCCTGCGAGTCGCGAACAACTTTCGAAAAGTAAGCACCCGCTCCTTTACTCACCTGCTGATATGGGATCAAACTGGCGGCTGTAATCGAGTCTGCCGGGCCGTGCGTGTAATAAACAGTGTAGTCTTTGAACGTCATATGAAACATGCCCAGCGGGTCAATGAGTATCGTCGGGCGCGTGACAGCTCCTAGAGTGGGCTTTGCGGCAATATCGTTGATGGTGCTCCACGTTTTACCATCCATTGTGGTCGAGTACATCACCACATCATAACCCACCGTCCCTGACGACCAAACCAGGTGCACCCGCCCGGAGGCGTCTGCCGCAATATCGGGGAACCAGCCATAAGATATCGCGGTTGGCTCCGACCAGTTTGATGTCTGGCCAAAAGACGGCATTACTGGAACCAGCAAGAACGCTAGCACCACCAACACGGAAAATAATTTGCTGGTTCTCAGCCAAAAAGTTTTCTTGGTCATCTCGAAACACCTTTTCTTCAGCGAGCTACTTGGCAAGTATGCCATATGAGTTTGCGTTGACATATAGCGCGTTTTTCATCAATCAAATTCCCCAATTTAAGGCGTTGTTACGGCATACACTTTCACCGTCGAATTCGAAAACACCGGTAACAAGTAATTGGCCGTGTCGGGCGCAAAGTTACCCAGCGCCTGCTCTGCCGGGCCGTAGAAAACGTAATCCACTTCATACAGTTTCAAGATTTGTTCGCGGCGCAAGTCTTCGGAGTCCCCGGCAAAGAATTGATTCACCATGTCGGTCTTGCCATAGAAGTCGAGCGTCTGCGCCCAGTGCGCCAAAAACGCGTGCGTGCCAGTATACGCCGGAATGTACTGGCCGACATCCAGCGAACTCAGCACCACCTCATCGCCCTTGGCATTGGCTTCAAGCCAGGCCATCGCCGCCACTTCATCCTTGTACAAGTAAAACGGATAACTATGCCGCGAGAGATCGAGGAAGCGCCACGCCCACAGATACAAATTCGTCGGCAGGATGACGGCGACCAGGGCGATGGTCAATCCGCGCCGCAGGGTTTCTGATGAAAGGGTGAGCCGCCTCTGTTGCATGACCTTTTCGGCATAGGGCAGCACGTACTTGAACAACCCCTGCGTTGCCAGAATCGCAATCGGCACCTGCCAGCCATTGATGAGGTGGATTTGATAATCCACAGGCAAATAGACCAGCACAAAGGTGATGAAGAACCAACCCTTCACAAACAGGTCGTTGTCGCTCAGGCCCTTGAGGCGGAGCGGATTATCTTTGAGGGCCGTGAACAGCGCCAGGAGGAAGGCCGGGCCGAGCAAGACGGGCAAACGATAAGGTGGCGGCGTGTAGACATCGGCATTGGCGAACTGGGCCAGCACTTCTTTCCACAGCGGGTCAACTTTGGTAAGGATGATTGAGTAAATGGCGGGTGAACAGGAGATCAGGCCGACGATGATGCCAGTCCAGATCATATACATTGGCAAGCGCCGGTCGCGCAGAGTCAGCAGGATCGCATAGGCCAGCATGATGCTGTAAACTGTCACCAGGTCGTAGGCGTGTTGCCAGCCGAGGAAGAGTGACACCAAGCCAGCCGCCACCGCGTAGCGCAACTGCCCTTTCACCTGACCGCGCAGAATCAAATCGAAGACAAAAATAAACAGCGCCGCCCCGACGAAATGCGGATAACCCAGGATGCTGAGAAAGGTATTGCCCTCGGCCACAAACACATCGAGGGGGGTGATCAGGGTGCCTTTGGTGAGGGTGTATTTCAACAGGATAAGCACCCAGCCAAAGCCTGAGGTGAACGTCGCTACCAGAAAGGCGGTGCGGCGCATGAATTTGTCGGCGAAGAACCAGGCGCACATGCGGTAAACCGCCAACATGAATAAGGTGGCGAAGGTGAAGCGCATGATCTGATAAGTACCGTCGAAGCCCAGACTCAACCCATGACCAAGCCGCCCCAGGCTCCACCACAGCAGGTTGAAGAACAATGGCTGGTTAGCTTCGGGCGTGAGCTTGTTAGCCGAGAGGTTAGCGTGGGTCAACTCGCGCATCCACGAGAAATATTGGCCGTGGTCGGGCACGTCGAGCATGATGCCCATGAATTGCTTGTCTGCCGGAGCCGAGGCATAAGCGTAAATGTATGGGATAGTGGTAACGATCAATACGAAGGCAATGGTAACTAACACAAAGCGCCATTCCGATAAGTCGGTTTTGTTCTCGACTACGCGTGGCCGGGCAAGGGGTTCAATCGTGTTTACTTGCATAAAGATTTTTTACCTCTTAGCCAACTTCCAATCCCACATACAGCCAGCCACTATCACCACCAGTGCCATGGCGGTCAAGGCCAACCAGGTAGATAGACCCGTCGTCATATAGCGAAATTCCACCACATGCTCACCGTGGGGGAGCGCCACGGCCCGGAAGGCGTAGTTGGCGCGGTAGATTTTGGCCGGCTGGCCATCCACCCAGGCTGACCAGCCCGGATAATCGGCGTCGCTCAACACAAGTACACCATCGGCATTCGCTGTGGCGCGGATGCGGACGTATTGCGGCTGATACTCTTCGATCACCGCACGGCTCGAGTTCACTGCTGTTGCTTGAATCGTCATGGATAGTAGCTCGGCGAGGACCACCTGCCGCCGCGGATCAAAGGCCGGCGCAGTCAGTTGCGCCAGCATCAGTTGCTCGTCCGGCACGATGATAACCTGGTGAACGACGAATGCACGCGGCAATGCGTCCGGATTCTCGAAGATACGGATGGAGCCATCGGCGTACACTTCGCGCAACTTGCCGATGGGCAGGCCAACTGGATAATCCTGCGCTATGATGTACCGAACGTTCAACAAGTCGAGTAGCTGCGGTTGCAGGCGCGGGAACACGATGCGGTTGGTGCCGTACAGATCTGCGCCCATGGCCCGCGCCAGCGCCACGTAACGCGCCGTCGGATAATCAGAGCCGGCGATTTCGCTGAAGCCGTAGGGCGTGCCAGTGTTCGGCGGCAGGTCGTCGTTCATTGCCACCATTCGTGCGGGTTCGCCTAAGGCCGAGAAGCGGCCCTGCAGGAAGTGTGCCGCCCCGACCAAGGGGAACACCTGCGCGGGCGGCAACGAGGGATTGAAGCCGGCACCGAAGAAGAAAAGATCGGCCACCACGAGCGCGAGCACGCCCCCTCGCACCGCCAGCGGCGACAGCCTGCCTTGCCGATACAGCGTCAGCCATCCGGCGATGGCCAGCGTCACTAACAGCGGGAAGGACATGCTGACGTTGAGGGGGTTGAACGCCCAGACCATGATGGGGTACAGCGCCTGCACGCGCCCATACATCAGCAACCGATCCTGGAATTGGATCAATGCCCAGCGGATGACCCCCAACGCCACCGCACCCACCA
Source organism: uncultured Anaerolineales bacterium (assembly GCA_964431175.1). Classification (GTDB taxonomy): domain Bacteria; phylum Chloroflexota; class Anaerolineae; order Anaerolineales; family VGOW01; genus VGOW01. The sequence continues at coordinate 16,014 of CAYSIV010000040.1, read as the reverse complement.
ATGCTAAAGCGACGAGTAATCGCGGCCCCCGGTGAAACAACGCAACGCCAGGCGAGGCGCGCAATAAGCGCTCGATGCCCACCCCCGCCAGCAACGCCGCGCAGAACGTGAATACCAGGCGATAGCGTTGGACGGCCACCACGTTGAAGACCGGCAGATAGTTGAGCAGATCAAGGCCCGGCACACGCAATGCCATGCCAAGGAAAACAAGCCCTAGGCCCGCCACCATCAGTGTGAGGCCGCGTTGCGGCCTGCCATTCGCCCGCGCGTCCCATACAGCCAGCCCGGCCAACAGCAACGGCGCAATTCCCACGTACACCATTTCTTCAATGTAATTGGAGTAGAAGAAGCTGAGCGCTGAACCCCAAGCAGGGTTGCCGAAGAGGTTAGGCATAACCAGCGTGCCCAGAGCCACAACTAGGCTTGGAGGGAATTCCGGATGCACCCACAATAAGGTATTCTTCGCCACGCGGTACTGCACCTCATTGGTCTGTCGCAACCACTCCACGAATGGCAGTAGTTGAACGGTAGCCAGTAGGAAACCGACAACAACTGCGCCGCCAATAAGGCCCAAGCGGCTAATAACCGCGCGCCTACCCCGTTCCGCCTGCCAACAAGACCAAACGCGATATATGCTATACAGGCTCCACGCCAGTAATATGATGAACACAGTCTGGTAGTGGCCGCCAAAGATTTGAATGGCGATCACGCCGCTGACCAGCGCCCCGAACACAGGTCGGCGCGTGGCGATCACGCGCTCGCCCGCGTAGAACAGCAAAGGCATCCACGCGTAGCTGTTGCCTACGGGATAGTTCAGCCAAACTACCATTGAGCCACTGAACATGAAGGTGACAGCGGCCAGCGCCGCGCCTAGGCGACCCACGTTCACCGCCCGCGCAAACAGGAACATGCCCAAGCCCGCCACCCACATCCGCAACCAGGCGGAGAGAGCATAAGAGGTCGACTGAGGCACCAGATATCCGATGAGGTTCAGCGGGTAGAGGATGGCCGACTCAGCATTTGCGAATAACGGCGTACCCGCAAATATATACGGATTCCACATCGGGAACTGGCCAGCTTGCAGGGACTCACGCACCACGGTGTGCCACGGGTAAAACTTGAGTACCATGTCCGAGAGCAGGCTGTTGGCCGGCTGCTGGAATCCTGCCGGTGCCGCTTCGCGGAAAAACGGGAACCCGAAGAGCATGTCGCTCGGCAGTAACACCTCGCCTAGGACGATCGCGCGCCAGAAGTACACGCCCAACAACAGCGCCAGCCCCATCGCGGCCAGTGCTACTTCCATGTTATGTGGCTGCCGTGCAGTCTGGAGCCAACCGGACCATCGTGCGCCGAGAAGCTTGGTAAGGTTCATAGGCGGAATGAGCAAACGAACCGGCGGATCAGCAGGCCGCCAGCCCGGAGAGGGGATCGTCTCAAAAGGAGGCGCGGCCTGCTGTGAACGGTTGAGCCGCCAACTCACGGCCACGATTCCCAACGTTACTAGCAACAACGGTAGCAGGCTCGACACACCTTTGAAGCCCAAAATCGTTCCCAGGTTGCGAGCGATGTTGCCAGCCATCCAGTTGGGCAGGGCGTATTCAACGAGCGGATTGCGAATGGCGTCTGACGGAAACGCCTGCTCGGCCAGGGTCAGGCCCCAGGTAGCCACCAGCGACCAGAGCGATAGAACACTGATGAGCACGCGCATCCAAGTTCGGTTGAGCCACTCGCGGCCAACAAAGATAACTGGCAGAGTCAGGAAGGGCAGCGCCGGCAAAAGATAGCGCGGTCCGATGGAAAAGCCGCCCCACCACATGATCGAGGAAGAGTTGAAAAGGTAAATACTCAGGGTGCTGGCAACGGCGACTACAAATTCGGGGCGATGCTCGCCCGATTTCCACCACAGCCAGAAGCCGGGGAAAGCCATCAGCAAAATCGGCGAGAGGATGAACAGCCCGCGAAAGAGGCCAAAGGTGATGCCCAGCATCGCGTCCAGGGTGGGCAGGGTTAGGCTCATGAAGCCGGTGTGGTGTTGCGCCGTCCAAAGCTCGGAGTTGCTGTAGCCCAAACTCAGCCAGCCGCCAAACACGGTTCTGTTGTAGAGCATCCACCCGGCGGCCACCATCCCGCCCGCCAACGTCACCCAGCCCATTCGCTTCCACTGGCTGAGACGATATAAACGGTAGAAAGTGTAAAGATAGAGAATGCCCACCATCAATAGCGACGGGTATTCCGTGACCACGCTATAACCCAGCAAGAGTCCAACCAGGAGCAATGATCTGATTGAGGGTGTTGACTCGGTCATAAAGACCAAATAGAACGCGCCAAACAAGAGCGCCGCGCTCAGTTGGTGGCCGTAGAAAGCGGTGGCATAAGCAAAGGCCGGCGTGAGCAGGCCATAAACCAGCGCCAACCCGAGGCGAAGCCGCGCGTGGCCGGTGAACTTTGCCAGGAGAAGATACATCAGCAGGCCGAGGAGGGCCGAAGGCAGAACCGCCACCACAAATGTGATCGCCACTTGGGCCAGGGCAAAGCGCACTTTATCCTTCAACACGCCGGAGCCTTCAGAACGCAAGGTGGATTGAAACGCCGAACTGTTGGCCAGCTGATCCGTTAAACGATCCATCACCGGCAAATCAAGAACAACCTTGAGCGCCGCATAAACCGGGATGCCGAGAAAAGCCGCACCTGGCGCTTTGTCGCTGTAATAGTGGTCGCCCACCTTGGCATAGTCCACCGTGTTCTTCACATAGTTGTCGATCTGAAACGTACCCTCGTCCACGACGGCTACCACCATATCCAGCCGCGAGTTCTGGTTGGGGTCGGCCCAACGCGGGAAGGTGTAGGCGTACGAAACCAGCAACACCATAAACAACGCCAGGGCATTGAGTCGTTCGCGATTAAGCCAGCTCAACTTTTGCTTCATTGACGTCCTTCGAACCCTGATAGACGGCCTCAAGCGGGCGGCAAGCGGCCCGATAGTCGTAAGTGGATTGAATGAGTTGCCGCCCGTTGCGGCCCAACTCGGCGGCCAGCGCCTTGTCTTCGAGCAAGCGCAAGGCGGCCTGCGCAAATTCTTCCGGCGTATCGGCGACAAGCACGTGCTTGCCTGGTTCGACAGCGATGCCTTCACAACCAAGCGCGGTGGTGACGATAGGCAAGCCTTGCGACAGGGCATTGAGAATTTTGACTCGCATGCCCCCGCCCGATCTCAGCGGAACCACCATGACCCCCGCCTTTTGCAGGTAAGGTGTTGGGTCATCCACATAGCCGGTCACGTTGATGCCCGACCCATTCTTGCCCAGTTCCACAATCTCCTGGGGCGGGCGCGCGCCAACCACGTCGAAGTTCACGCCGGGGCGCTGAGCGCGCACCCGATCATAAATCTCGCGGATGAACCACAAGATGCCGTCAATGTTCGGCGGCCAGTACATCGTGCCAATGTGCAGAATGTGGTCGGCCTCGGACAGGCGGTTAACGTAGGCCACCTCGTCGGTATCAACGGCGATGGGGATCACGGTGATGTTACCATGGCAACCCATCGCTTCTTCCAACGCCGCCTTGTCTTCATCGCTCACCGCCAACACCGCGTCAAAATCGCGGCACACCCGGCCTTCGTATGTTTTGATCAACTTCCAGTCGCGGCCAAGCAAAATTTTCCGAGGGCCGTCCCCCATCGTTTGCCACAGGCGCTTGTAGAGAAGCCAGAGTGCGTTGTGAGCGTCGAGGACCTTGCGCGCATCCGGCACGCGCTCGGCGTACTGGGCCATGTTGAGCTGGTCGGCGTGGACAATGTCGAAGCGAGTCTCGGCGGCCACCCGATCCACCAACTGCCGCATTGCCGCCCGGTCGTCGCGCACCATCATCCACGGCTGGCTGGAGAGGAAGCTCCGAGCCATCGCCACCGCGTCGTGAACCACGGCCCGTTCCATGGGCACAGTGTGAATGGCGCGGCAGTAGCGCTCCAACTGCTTCACCTCAGCAGATTGATCGCCACGCACAAACGAGACGAGCGTGACCTCGTGGTACTGAGCCAGGTACTTGAGCACGTTGAGGGTTTTGACTTTGGGGCCGCTATCGGGCGGGTACGGGAGGACTTGGGTGAGGAGGAGAACCTTCATGTGAGAGGGGATTTACACTTCGCGAAGAGAGGCCACCAGGTCGCCTAGGCCGACGACGGGGCGCCCGTGGCGGTTGCCGCTGAGAAGGCGGAGGAGATGATGAGTCACGATCTTCACTGCAGTGAGGCTATAGATAAGGAATTTGAGAGCCGAAGCGGCGGCATTCCCGTAATGCTTGCGGAAGAAGCGGACCCGGCTCCGATACAAATCGGCTTCGCGCTGAGTGCGGCGGTTTTTACTGCTGCCGCCGCCGTAGTGAACAATGCGCGACTTCGGCTGATACCACACTTGCCAGCCCGCTTTCTTCATGGCATAACACCAGTCCACTTCTTCGGCGTACATAAAATAGCCTTCGTCCAGGCCGCCCACTTGCTGAAAGGCTTCGCGACGAGCCAGCAGGCACGCGCCTTCCACGTAGTCAACTTTCTGCGGGCCTTTGGCTTCGTTTGGCCCCCGGCTGGGGTACCGCCGCCCATGCAGGAGGCGGCCTAACCCGGTGAGGATGAGAAACTCCTGCCACAAGTTGGGGAAGGACGTGTACGAGGCCTGGAAACTGCCATCAGGATTAACCAACAATGCCCCGATCAAACCGGCGCCCGGCTGTGAGTCAGCCAGTTCAATCAATGCCTGAATCGATCCCGGCGTGGCCAGGGCGTCGCTGTTGAACAACAAGGCATAACGTCCTTGCATCACCGCCAAGGCCTGGTTATTGGCTTTGGCGAAGCCGACATTTTGCCGATTCTGGATCAGGCGCACTTCGGGGAACCGCTCTTGAACCATCGCCTGACTGCCATCAGTGGAGTTGTTATCTACGACGATGATTTCAACATTGAGCTTCCCGGCGGTTAGAGCTATGGAGCCTAAACAGTCGGACAGCATGTCGCGGGTGTTCCAGTTGATGATGATGATCGAGGCGTCGAGCATGACCATCAGGCCTTAGCCGATCGAACAGCACTGGCTGGTTTAGCGGCGGCTTCTTCCTTCGTCAGCTTGTCGATGACGACGATGGCCGCCATAAAAATCCACGAGTAGACTGAGTAATCGAACCCGGCGATGGTCTGGGTGTAAGCGAAGGGAATCAACCAGTCGCCGATGGCCATGGCGACAATGCTGGCTACGGTTCCGGCAAAAGCCGCGTTGGCAAGTCCCTCATAAAAGTCGCCACGCCCTCTGAGCCGCAAGCACAACTTGAAACCCATCCAGGTGAGGGCCATAAAGAACCACATGTATAGTCCGAAGCCGACGATGCCGGTCTCAGCCACAATGTCAACGTAATTGCTGTGGGTCGCCATGGCATCATGAGGGAAGTAAGTCATGTAATAAGATGCGTAGCCGGCCGGGCCGGTGCCAAAAAGCAAATGTTTGCTGGTCACGCGCCAGTTCACTTCCCAAGCCGTCACCCGCGTATTGCCGCTTTCATTCGTTTCATTACCCAGCACTTTGCCCAGGTAATAGTCTGAATTAGCAAAGAAGAAAATCAAGGCGGCCACTGCCAGAAGTATAGCGGCCTTTTTGGAACGTATAAAGATCAGCACGCCCAAAGCGACTAAACCCGGCAACCAACCGGCCAGCCAAGAGATGTGCAACACAAAACCCCAAACCACCCAGGCGCCGGTCAGGCCCAACAGCATCAAGCGCCCGACCCAATGCAAACGATTCCAGAAAACTGCCAGCCCGGCGGAGAGGCTGATGATCCACATTCCGAACATACCGCCGGTGTTCACTGGCAAGTTGACAATTCCGTACTGCCTGATCAAGCCAATTGCGCCGGCCAGGAGCATGAGGCCCGTCATCGCCATGAGCACCTGCTTACTCTTCACATGATTGACCACCAACAAAAACGCACCGGGGAGCATGATCATCACCACCGCTGAAGCCAGTTGAACTGGCGAAAAAGGGCGCCAGTTGACCAACGGGTCGCGCAGGATGTTGCTCCACACCAGCGACACGACGGTGGTGGCCATGAAACCAAATAAAGGCACATTCAGCGGAGTCAGCTCTAGAGAAAATCGCTTCTCCACAGCCACCATCCTCATAAACCAGAGACCCGCAAATACTATCGCCAAGACCAGGCTGGCTACCAGCTTACTGCCTGTGCCGGTGGGCAGACCCACGGGCAAAAACCCGGCCGCCAACAATATCACCAATGGCGCAAGGTCGAACCGTCCCAGGAAGAACATCAGGCCTAGCAAGGCCAGCGGCATAGCCGTGACCGCAAGGCCATATAACGGATCAACGCCACCCATGATGGCGCCGACCAGAACCGACAGCACCAGCACTCCGCCAATTACGGCGAAGCGCTTCGCCTTCTCCCAATCAAATGGCTTAGGCGGGGCTTTGTAGCCCTCGATAATGCGATATTCAGTTGGGTTGGTGTTGATAATTGTCATGGGTTTCAGCTTCCAGCCGGGAACGATTCGGTTTGGCCGCCAAACGCTCAATAAACTCGTCTAGAGTCTGGCCGACGATCTGCCAATCATACTTAGCCGCCACCGCTTTGCGCCCGTTGCTGCTCAACATTTCTCGCAAAGCCGGGTCAGCCAACAAGCCCAGAACAGCTTTGGCAAACTCGGCCGGAGTATCGGCGATCAAAATATCGCGGCCCGGGACGAGATCAAGGCCTTCTGCGCCTTTGCTAGTGGCGACCACTGGCGTGCCCAGGGCCAGCGACTCTAGAATCTTGAGCCGCGTTCCGCCCCCCACCCTCAGCGGCACAACGTTTACCCAACTGCGCGCAACTTTAGGCCTGATATCATCCAGGTAGCCGGTGAAAACCACTCCGCCGTTAAAGGGCAACCGATTCGCCGCCACGCCGTCAAGCTTGCCCGTCACCGACAATTTGATACTGGATCGCTTGGCCTGAACGAGAGGAAACACCTGGCGCAGAAAAAACTCCACGGCATCGAAATTGGCCTGATAGGTCAACGCGCCGGAATACACCAGGGTGTCTGGCTCAGGCTGGCCAAAGCCGCCACTATAAGTGGCAATGTCCACGCCGTTGGGCACGACTTTGATCGGCGCGTAGTGAGGCGAGGCTTGAAGCACACGATCACGCTCCGGCTCCGACACGACGGTGCAACCGGCAAAGTTCTTCAGCAGGCCGGCCACATAATTCGAGGTCTTCCAGTACGTCAGCCCGCCCGACAGTTTTTTGGTCAAGTGATCTTGCTTGACAAACCGCTCGTAAAGAGTCGTCAGCTCGACCTCTTCGAAGATCCGAGTCGCATCAGGCAAAGCCAGGGCATAGTGGGCCATGTCGATTTGCGACGCAATGACAATATCATAAGATCGTTCACGCCCGGCCTGCTCCACCAGCTGTTGCAGTTCAGCGCTGTGCGTGTCAACAATCGATCGGGGCCTGCTTGAGAAGAAGCCAAGCAAAGCTCTGCCACCCTTGGGCTGAAAGGGCCGATGCTGGGCTACATTCACCCGGCGGCAAAACCGGCGCAGAGCGGCCTGGTGTCCGTCAGCCATCTTCTCCGAGGCGAACGAGATTAAATCCACCTCATGCTTCGTTGACAGGTGCTTGAGCAAATTGAAGATGCGGATTTTGGACCCGTTATCTGGCGGGTACGGGAACCAGCGTGAAAGCCACAGAATTCTCATATCTTATCAAGCCCAACAAAACAAAAGCTTCTTCGCGGGATTTTCCACCTCTACGAAGAAGAGCAAGTCAACGGTTTATCAGTTTTGAATCTACGCTGTCGCCGCCAAAGATTGGTAAAGGTATTGTCAATATTTGCCCGATGAAGTTTTGGCGCGCGAGCGAATTGCAGGCGGTGGCACAATGGTACTAAATCATTTCGTTGAAGATACGAAACTTCGAGCCATTATCGGGCGGGTAGGGAAACCAGCGGGACAAAAACAGAACGTGCATTGGCTTCAGGGCGCGGGCGGCTTGGCCGCACTGTGTAATGCGCGGTCACTGATGTCCGATTTCCAAAGCGCGGCATCGGCTTTGCCCCAACGGCGTTGCAGGGCATGGCGGATGGCCCACTGCGTGGCGCAGGCGTGTTCCGGGCGGCCTTCGAGCCGATGCTTGTGAATACCGCGTAGTGCACCGGCCAGCGCGCGATACATTGTGAGCGGCCAGTAGGGCAACGGCGTATGGCGGGCAAAGAAACGCAGGCGGTTGCGCGTCACGTAATACAGGGTAGACGGGCCAAAGTTGGAATGATGAATGGGGGCTTTATGACGCATGAGCGCGGCTGGCTCAAACCAAATGCCAAAGCCGGCGCGGTTAATTCGCTGGCACCAATCGGTCTCTTCCCAGTAGATGAAGAATGAATCGTCCAGATAGCCGGCTTTGTGTAGGGCCGGACGCGAAACGAGCAGACCGCAACCATTGATGAAATCGACCGGGCGGGCGAGATATTGACCCCGGTCAATTTCACCCATGCCCTCATTCACCGCATCGGCCATGGCCCAGTGCACCTGGCCGCCCGCCGAACTGATGCGAGGTTCCGCATCGAAGGTGTATACTATTGGGCCCAACACGCCTAAACGCGGGTCGCGCTCTGCGGTGTTCATCAAACGGGACAGGCAATCTGGCTCCACCAACGTGTCTTCGTTAAGCACAAACACCCAGTCTGCGCCTTGCGTTACCGCCAGTTTGATACCCACGTTATTGTTGCCCGCATAACCCAGATTTTCTGTGAGCGGCACAATTTGCACCGTGGGGAACTGCGCCTGGATGGCCTCCGGGGAGCCATCGGTTGAACCATTGTCCAGCACCATCACACCCAGGTTGGGATACGTACTGTGCGCCAAAGAGCCAAGACAGGCCAGTGTGTCATCACGGCGATTGGTATTAAGAACAACAGTGACAATGCGTGGCGCGATCATCGGCTACCCCTGGCGCCAACTGGGCGGCAGTTTCTTGGGTACTTCAATATTCTGGAAGATGGGCGTGCTCCGCGCCCCGTGTTCTTTGACCCAGGCCGCCATGCACGCAAGGCCTGTGGGCAGGGTGTACTGCGGCTCAACAGAAAACACGCGCTTGACCTTCTCGTGCGAAGAGTAAGCGTGTACCACTTCGTTGCGGGCCAGCAGGTGGGCCACATTCGGTTTCACGCCCATGGCCTCCGCCACACATCCCGCCAGATAATTCACGGTGTACGGCACGTCCGCGCCGATGTTGAAGACTTCGTTGTACGCGGCGGGTACTTGCGCCGAGCGCGCAATGACCGGCGACACGTCTTTAACATACGAGAAGGCGCGGGTCTGTTCGCCGTCGCCAAAGACGCTCATCGGCTCGCCCTTGAGAATCTGATTCATGAAGATGCCCACTACGTTGCGGTATCGGTCGGCGATGTTTTGGCGCTCGCCGTACACATTGTGCGGACGGAAGACAATGGAATTGAGGCCAAACATGTGGCGCGCGGCGCGCAAATCCATCTCCACGGCCAGTTTGGAAATGCCGTATGGGTCTTCCGGGGTGGGCATCATGTCTTCAGTCATGGGCACTTGCCCCACGCCATACACGGCAATGGACGAGGTGAACACAAAGCATTTCACATCATACATCACCGAGGCGTTGATGAGGTTGACGCTCCCGGTAAGGTTGGTAGTGTAATTAAAGCGCCGGATAAAATGGCTGAGGCCCTCAGCGGCATAGGCAGCGAGGTGATAAACGTAATCGAAGCGATGTTCAGCAAACAGCCGATCAATGAGCGCATGGTCTACCACGCTTCCTTGCACAAACTGTGCGTGGGGCGAGACATTGGATTGATAGCCGCCGCTAAGGTCATCGAGCGCCACTACCGCATAGCCCAATTCCAGCAAATCATCCACCAAATGCGAACCGATGAAACCAGCCGCGCCGGTCACTAACACTTTACTGCCCATAGAGTGTGTCCTCCAAAAAAAAGATGGTGAGCTTATACCAGCTCTTGCCGATAACATTCCCAGATTTGTTGCGCCGTTTTGGCCCACGAAAATTGCGCGGCGCGCGCGAAGCCCGCGTTCTGTAATCGTTCCGCTTCAGCGGCATCGGTGAAGACCCGTGTGAGGTGCGCGGCCAGAGTTGTGTCGTCTTCCGCGTCCATCAGCAACGCCGCGCCGCCCGCCACTTCCGGGATGGAGCCGCTGGTGGAGGCAATCACCGATGCGCCGCATATCATGGCTTCCAATAGTGGAATGCCAAAGCCCTCAATCCACGAGGGGAAGACAAAGGCCTCGGCCTGACTGTACAACGCAATCAAACCGGCGCGGGAGGGGCGGATGAGCAAATGCGCCCAGCCCGCTTTGACAGCGTCGTGAATGACGGCGGGCGGGTCGGGCCGCCGCGAGAAAAAGACGATGCGCCGCCCGGCGCGCACGGCTTCCGGTAAGCGCTTCCAGGCGCACACAATCACACCGGGGTTTTTGATTCCATCGGCGAGGATGAGTTTCTCTGGCACACGCAGGCGTTGGCGCACTTCGGCTAAAGCGGCAGGGTCGGTCACGCGGCGCAAATCGGGCGGAGGCGCGAGATAAACCGTCGCGATGTTGTCCAGCGGAAAGCGGCTGGCGTGAGCAATCTGCCCGCCCCTCTCAACCTAACACTTGCTGGTAGGTTGCCAGTGTTTGCTGTGCAGCGTTGCGCCAAGTGAACTGGGCAGCGCGCGCAAAGCCCAAAGTTTGCCAGCGTACGCGAGCCTCCGGCAGTTCCAGCAACAGCCTCAAATATGCCTCTAGACGCTCGTCATCTTCCGCCTCTATTATCATGGCGGCGTCGGCCACCACTTCTGGAATCGAGCCACGATCCGAAGCAATCACAGGCGCCCCACAAGTCATTGCCTCCAGCAACGGAATGCCGAAACCTTCAATCCAGGAGGGAAACACAAACGCCTGAGTCAGGCTGTAGAGCGCGCTCAGGTCGCGCCGAGCTGGACGCACTAATAGACGCGCATAGCCAGCCGTCAGTGCCTCGTGTACGACCGGCAACACCTGCGGCGAACGCGAAAAGAAGATGATCTCATGCCCCGCGGAGAGGCTGGGCGGCAGTTTCTTCCAGGCACGCACTAATACACCAGGATTTTTAAAGGCTTCGGCCATCACAAACGGGCGATGAAGGCCCAGCCTCTGACGCACTTCTGCTAATTCAACCGGATCACTAATGCGCTGTATATCGCTGGGGCACGCATGGAAGATAGGTGCGATCTGGTCAGCGCGTAGCGAACTATACTGTTTGATTTGACGCTTGGAGTATTCCGAAACCGTGATGACGGCATCCGCGCGACGGAGTGCGGCATGGGTGCAATAGTGCAGATAGGTCATCATCGTAAACGTGCGTACATTCTTAGCATGCCCCCGGATGATATCCACCAACGGTAGAATATTGATCTCATCCTGTAAAGTGATCACGGTGCGGGCCCTGGGAGGGCCAAACCCATAGCTGGCAGTGAAATGCGCCACCTCCAGTCGGTCACGTGCCATCTGCTTCCACATAAAGAAGTCATTGTAAACGGAGGACAAGAAAGTTTGGTAGGGAAACAGTCGAACAGTAACATTCCTCGGTAGCGAGGTCAGTTCAAACGGCTTTTTTGTATCCGCATACAAAAAAAACTCGTGACCTGCTGCAACCTCAAGCAGTGCAGGAACAATATTCCGTAAATAAGTGTGAATGCCCCCGACCAACCCGTGTGACAAGTAACGCAGATCCAAGCCAACGCGCATCGCCCTGCTCCTCACTCAAAGAGTTGTAGATTTGTGCTTACCCATTCCCACAGCCGTCGCAGTCCCTCTGCAGGCAAAACATGAGGCTGCCAACCGAGCTCTGCCCGGGCCTTGCGAATGTCACTGATATACACCTTCTGGTCGCCTGGGCGCCACGGGCCGCGATTAACTTCGATGGGCCGCTCTGCCAATTTCTCGAGAAGGAGTTTTGTTTCAGTCCAGATTGCCAAGGTGTACTCTGGCCCGCCTCCAATATTGAAGATTTGTCCGGCAACTTTATCGGGCTGTGTTAGAGCAATCTGATACGCCTCGAGCAGATCATCGACCCATAGCACGTCACGCACTTGCTTGCCATCGCCATAGATGTTGATGGGGCGGCCTTTGGCTGTCGCGATGACAAAATGCGCCAACCAGCCTTGATCTTCTACACCAAACTGTCGCAGGCCGTAGATGCAGCTTTGGCGAAAGACCACTGTGGGCAGGTCATAGATCCGCGCATAGTCACGCACATATTGATCACCGGCACCTTTCGAGCATCCATAAGGTGAATGGAAGTCAAGTGGCTGGGACTCCGGTAAGCCTAGCGGGCAATCCGTATATCTATAGCGGGTAGAACCTTCGCTGACCCGTATATCTTCCATTCCGCCATAGACTTTGTTTGTGGAAGCATACACCACCACTGGCTTGCTGCCCGAGAGGCGTGCAGCTTCCAGCACGTTAAAAGTACCGAGCGCATTGATCTCAAAGTCCAAACGTGGATTAACTACAGAGGTCGTCACCGCCACTTGGGCCGCCAAGTGATAAACCGCATCCTGGCCATTGACCACAGCGTTTACCGTTGCAGCCTCACGCACATCGCCCCGAACAAAATCAAAAGCGCCCTGCGTCCGTAGCCACTCCAAGTTAGCTGCGGTGCCCTTGCGTGACAGATTATCGAAGACTGTCACACTGTGGCCCTCGCGCAAGAGACGAGCCACCCAGTTGCATCCGATGAAGCCAGCGCCACCAATAACCAGTACCTTCATAGTATATTTCTCCTTTCGTTTTATATGCACCCTCAAGGTAATTAGGTCAACGATGCCGGAAAACCAGCAACTCTCCACCATTCCCTTCCACAATGACCAGCCCGGCGCTTACATAGGCGTAACGCGGCCGAATCCCATCGCCATACCCGCCGGTGCCAAACGGTGTGGGCGGGTCCACCACATTCCAATAGCCCCACCAGCCCAGCCCGTTCCAATAGCGGCCGTCATCACATAGCGTCAACCCGCAGGTCGTCCAGTGGGTCACCGCTTCTTGTCGCTGCAGGCCGCCTGCCACCGGATGACGGTGGGATAGCTGACCGATGTAATGGGATTAGCATAGCTCAATCCCAGACTGTTTGCGCGATTTGTGATCCCGACACTTTCGTTGGCCTCCAATGCGCGTGGAAAATCGTGTCTCCAGCCACCAACCCCGGCACAGTGGCGTCATCCAAGACCATCTCTCCCAGATGAGAATCCCAACGGCATCATAACCAGAAGGTGGAGGGTTGGTCGTTTGGCCGTTGCGGAAGAAACTGTAGGCTATTTCTGTTTCATCAGAGAACACCTTGACGACCGGCAGGGGCCCCATATCCAACACTGCGTTATTGTCAACCCAATCTTCGGTGCCGCTATAGCCTACTGCCGGAATGAACTTTTTAGAACCGTCGTCCAGAATGAATCTCTCCGGCAAGTGATGACGGCGGCGCACTTCAGCCAGCACTGCCGGATCGGTCACGCGTCGCAAATCGGGGGTGGGAGCGTGATAGACCGGCGTAATTTTATCCACCGGGAAGCCGCTGATGCGCGCAATCTGTTGCCGGGCGTATTCCGAGACGGTGATGAGTTGGTGCGCCTGGCGCACGGCGGCGCGGGTGCTGAAGTGTAGGTACGTCATCATGATCAGCGTGCGCGGGTCTTTGCGATGGCCGCGCCAAATTTCCATCAGCGGCAGGAGGTTGATTTCGTCATGCACGGTGATGACGGTGCGCGCGGTGCGCGGCCCAAAGCCGTAATTGGCCGGGAAGTGCGCCACCTCCACCCGGTCAGCGGTCATGGCTTCGCGCAAGGTTTTCCAATCATGCACAAAGCTGGAGAAGCCGTTGCGATAGGGCAAGAGGCGCAGAGTGACATTCCCCGGCCAGGCGGTTAATTCGAAAGGGTGCTTGGTGTCGGCATATAAGTACACCTGATGCTCGCCGGCCAGCGCCAGAAGTTCTGGCAGGAGGTTCTGAAGGTAGGTGTGAACCCCGCCGACGAGGCCATGTGAGAGATACCGGGCATCAATACCAATTCGCATCTCACTCCCCTAAGAGCCTATCCGATAAACCTTTAAAGGTCTCGCGAAGCGGACCCTAAGCGTTTGGCGAGTTATTCGGATAGGCAATAACCGGAACGAGTGAGGCGTGAGAAAACAATCTCCGGGCGCTGAGGCCGCATCACCGATGGTGTATCTTTTCATAAAGGGAAACGATTTGCTCCATCTCATCATCAATCAGCCGCACCGGGCGCGCATTGACTGCCAGGCGGGCGGCTAACTCCGGTTCATCCAGCAAGCGTTGCAACTGTCTCGCCAGATCATTTACGTTGCCAGCTTCAAAGAGCAGGCCGTTCACTTCGTGCTTCACCATTTCAGGGATGCCGCCCATATTGGCCCCGACCACAGGGGTTCCGGCGGCGAGCGCCTCCATTATAACTACCGGCGAGTTTTCGTACCAAATGGAAGGAACCACGATGGCATCCGTGCGACTCAGCATTTCGGTTATTCGCTGATTGTCGAGCCGCCCGGCGAACTCAATGGCCGGCTGGCCGCGCGCCAGGCGCTGGAGGGAGCGCACATAATTTGGAGACGCAGTGAGATTGCCATAAATTTTCAAGCGCGCCCGCCTGGTGGTGAACTTAAGTTGAGCAAAGGCTTTTATCAGGAGATGAACGCCCTTGTGTTGCGCCACTTGCCCGATAAAGGAGAGCCGTAACTCAGCTGAAGCCTCTGGCTCAGGTCCGGCGGGAGTGAACCAATGACTGGTATCTAATCCCAGACGAGAGTAGATGATTTTATCAGCATCTACCCCTTGCTCAATATAAATGTTCCGCAGAAACTCCGACGGCGAGAGAATGACATCGGCCTGCCGGAGGGCATTCATCAGCACTGTTCGACGATGGGCCATCTCACTGGCGCTCAGAGGAACGCCGAGCATTTTTGCGCCCCACGGTTGGGCCAACAGTTGCTTGGCAACCGAGCCGGCCAACCCGCCGGACGCAATTTCGAGCCAGCGATAGCGCCGGTTTTCGGTTGCCAAACACCAGGCGCATTCTGCCACATCCTTTGGGACTCTGTCCACAACGCCCGTTGGTTTCAGCAAGGTGATCCGCGGACAGACAAACCAGAAATCATGCAGGGTAATGATCAGTGGCAGAGACAGTTGCCGGGCGGCGGTGACGGTGCTGGCCGATATTAAGTAGCCACTGTGGACATGCACAACGTCCGGACGCTCACGGTGCAGAAACTCTGTGAACCAGGCCCCGATGAGTTGGTTATCGTAGCTTTGGCGGAAAGGAGCGGGGGCGCGCCGTTGATTGAAGTACAGCCGCCAGACCGAGATGCCTTCGTAGATCTCGTGCTGGTGTTCAATATCCGCGGCACCCTCAAACGTAGTCGACTCGACACAGACGACATGCACCTCGTGCCCGTGCCGAACCAGCCAGCCGGCCAGGTGATAAGCATAGATTTCAGCGCCGGCGACATAATTGGGAGGGAAATGGTGGATGGCTAGAACAATCTTCATTGTGAATTCAGAGGTAGGATTTTAGTGCCGGCCTATTCCTTGCCTCTCTGGAAGAAGCGGGCGACGAGCACATCTGCCGGTATGTTAAGAGCAGGCTGGGCATCAGTCATAAACCGGGTTGCCCACAAGGCTTCCAGCTTACCCTGGATATTATTACTTTCGATTAACAACCACAGCACAGGCACGGCGGCTTGATAGGGAGTGGCCCGGCCAAAGGCTAAACGCATCCGGCGCAGGATGGCGGATAAGAGGTAACGTAGGAGAGCTGACATCTGCTTCAGAATACTGCGGGCTTGATAACCAAAATCGCGAGGATATCTCGGGTATTTTCCGTACATGGTGTCCAATAAAATCTCGCCAAAACCGTACTTGCGATACTGTCGGGCCAAACCAGTTCGAGTGGCTCGGTGATAGTGATAAATAATG
>CAYSIV010000039.1:0-27563 GCA_964431175.1 uncultured Anaerolineales bacterium | reverse complement strand
CCCACAGCCTTGCGCAAGCCGATCTCCCGCGTGCGTTCGGTCACCGAGACCAGCATGATGTTCATAATACCAATGCCGCCCACCAACAGGCTAATGGCGGCAATCGCTCCCAAAAAAGCAGTGATGGCTCCCGTCACTTGCCCGAAGGCCGAGAGCACGTCTGTCTGGGTGATGATCGAAAAGTCATCCTCGGCCCGGAAATCAATCTGGTGACGATCTCGGACGATCTCGGTAATCTGCTGGGCGGCGGCGTCCATCCGGTCGTTGGCGCTCACTTGCACGGTGACGAACGACACCCGTAGATCGCCGGCGCTGTTGCGGGCGTTCGCCAGCCGTTCCTGCATCGTCGTCAGCGGAATCAGAATCAAATCGTCGGAGTCGCCAAAGGTCGAGCCGCCCTTGCTCGCCAGCACGCCGATCACCTTGAAGGGGATGCCGCGAATCTTGATCGTCGTGCCAATCGGCGCTTCATCCCCGCCGTAGAGAGTCTTGACGACGGTCTGGCCGATGACGGCCACTCGCGAGCGGGACGTCAACTCGGTCTGAGTAAAGAAGTTGCCATCGGCCAGAGCATAGTCGCGCACGGCCGGGAAGTTGGGCGTGACGCCCCAAATATTGGTCTGGGTATCGGAACGGCCAAACTCGACGGCGGCGAAGATATCGTACTCGGGCGCGGTGGCGATCACGTCAGGAGCGCGCACCGGATCGAGCAAGGCCCCGGCATCGTCGTTGGTCAGGTCTTTGGGGTTGCTTTGAAACTGGTTCGACGAGCCGGGCCTGTTGCCATTGCTATTCTGCCCACTCGCTCCGCCCGGAATCACAAACAACAAGTTGGTGCCGATGTTCTGGAACGAGTCAGACACCGACTTCTCGACGCCCTTGCCCACCGAGAGCAAGGTGATAACGGCGCCCACGCCGATGATGATGCCCAACATGGTGAGCGCCGCTCTCAGCCGGTTGGCGGCCAGCGCTCGAAGCGCGAGACGAATGTTTTCGGAAAGAGTCATGAGAACAGGGTCAACGGATTGAACGGATTTAGCGGATAAACCTTTTTTTCATCCGTTTACATCCGTTAAATCCGTTGTCAAACTACCCGCCGCCGCCGAAGAAACTCAACTGCTCCCGCAACGTCGAAACTGCCACCGTGTCGCCCGCTTTCACGCCCTCTTTCACTTCGGAGAGGGTCTCGTTGCGCAAGCCAAGCGTGACCGGCACTTCAACCGGCTTGCCATCTTTGAGAATGCTTGCCAGCACCTCGCCCGTATCGCGGTCACGGCGAATGGCCCAATTGGGAACCAGCACCACGTCCGTGGCCTTGTCCACCACGATGTCGGCAGTGGCGCTCATCCCGGCGCGCAGGGGCGCATCCGTCGAGTCCAGCACCAGGCGCACGGCGTAAGACACCACCCCGCCGTTCACCGTCGCCGTCGGCGCAATCTGACGCACTTTGCCGTTGATCGTCTGGCCGGGCAGAGCGTCGAGCGTGATCGTCAGCGGTTGGCCGATGCCGATCCGGGCCACGTCCACTTCGTCCACCGTCACGTCAATGTGGAAGATCGACGTGTCGACCAGCACAAAGGCGGCTGGCCCGGCGCCAGCCGGTTCACCCAGCTTCACATTCGCCGTCGCCACCACCCCGGCAAACGGGGCTTTGAGTGTTGCTTTCTCCAGATTCGTTTTCGTAATCTCCAGCGAAATGCGCGCCTGCTCCACCTGGGCCTGGGCCGCCTTCAACTGCGCTGCGTTCGGCCCGGCCTCCAGCTTGGCCAGGTTGGCCTGCGCTTGCGTCACCTGGGCGTAAGCCGCCGAGAGACTGCTGGAGTTGATCTGCGCCTTCTTCAGGTTGTAGTCGGCCAGGGCCACGTTGTAATCGGTCTGCGCGTTTTTCAGAGCTTCGGCCTGCGGCGAATTGGGCGCGTAGTCTTTGAGGAACCAGGTGGTGAGCATGTTGTCGTACGCCCACTGGGCCACGCGCAAATGCTCTTTGACTTTGTCCAGGTTCGATTGGGCGATCACCAGCGAGTCGGGTTGAGCATCGGCCTGTTGCTTGGCGGCGGTGTAAGCGGCGTTGCCGCTGGCAATGGCCGCCTTGGCCGCTTTGATCTCAGAGTCGCTGGGGCCGGTTTGTAGTCCTTCCAGATTGGCTTGTTGCAGAATGTAGGTTTGCTCGGCCTGGGCCACCGCCAACTCCAGGTTGGTCGTGTCCAACCGGGCCAGCACCTGCCCCTTCTTCACCGTGTCGCCTACGTCCACCAGCACTTCGGCCACCGTGCCCGTTGTGGCGAAGCTCAAGTTCACTTGCGCCTCAGGCGCGATACTACCGGTGGCGCTGACGGTGGAAAGAATGTCACCTGTGCTCACCACTTCAGTGCGCAGGGCGGCGGCCTCGGCGGCGCGTTGCGCCGCCTGCCGCTGAAAGTAGTAGGCGGCTCCACCGGCAATGAGCAGAGTGAGAACCCCGGCGATGATGAGATTGCGGCGCGAGAACATGCTTGGTTATTTCCTTTCAACAATACAAAACGTGTTGCGGGTTCAGTTCTTTCACGCAACCCAAAATGATTATATCGCACCCGCTTTTGGGCTTTTGGATTTGGGATTTTTGATTTTGGATTTTGTAGGCTATGCCTGATGATTGTTGAGATTTGGGATTTTGGAGTTTGGGATTTGGAACTTGGGTTTTTGTTCACCGTTCATTGTATAATCGTCTTCGTGAGCCGCTCATCTACCCTCTACCGCCTACAAGCCATCGACACCGAACTTGACCTGCGCCGCGCCCAACTAGCCGAAGTAGACGCCAAGCTGTCCAACAGCCCGGCTGTGCAAAAAGCGCAGGCCGCCCTCAACGCCGCCCTGGCCCACTTGGCCGAGGCCCGCAAGAAGGCTAAAGACATCGACGACGAAAACCAGAGCCTCGCCGCCAAGATCGCCGAAGTGGAAGGCCAGCTTTATGGCGGCAAAGTGACCAACCCGCGCGAGCTCAAAGACTTGCAGGCCGACGTTGACTCGCTTAAGAAACGGCGCAGCGCATTCGATGATCAACAATTGGCAGCCATGGAAGCAGTGGAAGCCGCCGAGGCTGCCGAAGCCGCCGCTCGCGAGTCGCTGGCCGCCGCCGAAGCCGTCCGCGCCGCTGAACAAACTGATCTGGTTCGCGACAAAGGCGCCGTCGAGGCTTTGGTTGCCAAAGCCAGCGGCGAGCGCGAAGCCGCCGTGAGCAACATCAACCCCGACGACCTTGCTCTCTATGATTCGCTCCGCCCGCGCAAACGCCGCCTGGCTGTCTCCCTGCTCGAAAACGGCGTTTGTAATGGCTGTGGCGAAGCGCCCTCTTCGGCTCGCATCCAGGCCATTCGCCAGAGCGAGAACCTGGTGCGCTGTAGCAACTGCGACCGCATCCTGCACGCCGGGCAAAAAGTGGATTACAACCTCAAACAGGGCGGCGAAGACGAAATGATCTTCCGGTGGTGATGGTTTAACCACGGATTTCACCGATTACACAGATGATAAAACTTGTAATCCGTGAAATCTGTGTAATCGGTGGTTACTCTCGGCATGCGCTTCGACCTCGTTCCCTTTCTCCTCGGCTTCGTCACCGCCACAATTTTCTTCGGGCTGATCTATCGCTTCCGCGAAGCCCTGCAAAGCACACGCGACCGAATCACCAGCGCCTTCAGAAGGCTGGGTGAGCGCCTCAGCTCCGGCACCGAACAGCGCTACCGGCAGGATGCGCTCGGCCTGTGGCAAACGACCCACATCGCCGGATCGATCATCGCCCTCGACAAAATTTTTATTCAACCGCATTTCTGGATCGACGAGCCGATGGTTGACCCCGGCCAAGAGCCGGAACCAGACCTCACCCTGGTCGTCCCGGCCACGCCCGACTTCCCTGACCTGGGCGCGCTCTATCAGACTCCCTCGTACACCTTGCGCGATCTCGCTCGCGCTCCGCGCAACCTGATCATCGTCGGCAAGCCGGGCGCGGGCAAGAGCACTCTGCTGGCCCAACTTGGCTCCCTGGCCGCCGAGTCAAATATCAGCAACGAAGTCTTCGCCGCGCCGATCCTGCCGGTGATGATTCACGCCGGGGATTTGGAATTGCCCATCGCCGAAAAAATAGATGCGGCTCAACCTTTGGTGGACGCCGCCTCGGCCCGGTTGAGCGCCATCACCGCCTCAGCCTTTCCCTCCTTCATCAAAAACATTCTCAAAGAAGGCAAGGCGCTTATTCTGTTGGACGGCTTCGACGACCTGCCCCCGGCTCAACAAGCGTTGGTGATTGAGTGGCTGAGAAACTTCAAAGCAACTTACGGCAAGAATCGCCTGATCGCCACCGGGCCGCTGGCCGGCTTTGCGCCGTTTCTGTCGCTCGACTTTGTGCCGGTGGTGATGGGCGGCTGGTCAACCGAGATGTTCCGGGTGCTGGTAGACAAGTGGGTGGCGGCGTGGCCGGCAGTGCTGGCCGCGCAAAAGCGGCGCAAGCGTGACGATGATCTTGATCCGGCGCTGGTAGCCGGGTGGCTCACCGGCGGCACGGGTGGGCGCAATGCGCTGGATGTGACATTGAAGATTTGGACGGGGCTGGCCGGCGACGCCGAAGGCCCGCGCCCGGCCGACTGGTTTGAGACGTACATCAAGCGCCTGTCCATCGCGCCCGAAGCGCGCCGGGCGCTCGAGCGGGCCGCAGTTGAGATGCTGTCGCGCGAGCGTTACGGCCTGCCCCGCGAGAAGCTGGTGGAGTTGATCAACGCCAGTCGAACAGAGACGGCTCACCCGTCGTCAATGGACGCGGAAGACTTGGTGGACGAGTTGGCGCGCAAGAGCGGTCTGCTGGTGAAGCGGTCTGGCGGGCGTTACTCGTTCTCGCATCCATTTGTCGCCGGCTACCTGGCCGCCCGACAGTTTGCGGCCGGCAGTGACACCGACGCGATTACGTCGGTGCATCAACAACCGGGCTGGGCAGTGGCTTTGCGTTTTTATGCGTCGCTGGCAAACGCCTCCAGCATCGCCCTGCAGAGAGTCGCCACCCCGCCAGATGCTTTTCAATCTGAGCTGTTTGGGGCCGCTGGTTGGCTGAGCGATGCGCCGGCAAACGCGCCGTGGCGGGCCGATGTGTTCCGCAAGCTGGCCCAGTTCTTTGTCAGCCCTAGCCTGCCCACCCACCTGCGGGCGCGGGCGGCGAGCGCGCTGGTGGCCTCGCGCGACGAAAGCGTGAACAAGCTCTTCAAGCAGAGCCTGACGAATTCTGATCCGCTGGCCCGGCAATATGCGGCGTTGGCGCTTGGCGCCTTGAGCGACATGACGGCGGTGGGCGAGATCAGAAAGCTGTTGAGCGACGATGACTTGTACGTGCGGTGGGCGGCGGCGCTGGCCCTGGCCGTGATTGGCGATCAAAATTCGATTGAGGGGCTGGCGGTGGCGCTGGTGGAAGGCAACGAAATTCTGCGGCGGGCGGCGTGTGAAGCGCTGGCTCTGCACCCGGCTGAAGGCCACAAGATGTTGCAGGACGCGATTAAGGACAAAGATGTGGTGGTGCGACGCGGCGCGGTGGCGGGCATGAAACGGATTGGCCCGGAGCCGTGGGTGCTGGCCCTGCTGGATAATGCCTTCCTCAACGACACCCAGTGGCTGGTGCGCAACGCCGCCGAGGCCGCGGCTCAGGAACTACGCAACCCGCCGGATCATTTCCCCGAACCGAGCGCTTCTCCCGAAACATCGAGCTGGTTGGTGGCGTTTGCGGCCAGCAAGGGACGCGGCGTGCCTGCCGGCCCGGCCAGTAGGGCGGCGCTGGTCCAGGCGATGCAGGATGGTGACGAACCCATCCGTATGGCCGCCGCCGACTACCTGGGCCGCCTGAACACCGCCGACGCCATCCCCGTCCTCATCGCCGCCGCCCGCGAGAGTTCCCCCGGTGTGCGCGACGCGGCCTACAAGGCGCTGGCCCAAATTGCGATGACAACCGGGCAGAGGGTGACTTTGTAAGGGCGAAGCATTCGGGGAAGAGTCTCGAAGTTCATCAAAGCTTCTGCTCCGAATGCTTCGCCCCTACCGAAAACCGGGCCAAATAAAAAAACGGCGCTCTCTGCGCCGTTTTTGTTTTACTGTTCACTGCCTACTGTTCACCCTTCATCGTCCCCATCTTCCCGGGCCACTTTCTTGAGAAGTTCTTCTACCTGCGCCGGGGTGATGTCGGTGACGCTGACCAGCTTTTGGGTGCTGGACGCGCCGGCCACAATGTCAATTCGCGACTTCGGGACGTTGAGGGCTTCGGCCAGCAGTTCGATGACGGCTTCGTTGGCCTTGTTGTCCACCGGCGGGGCCGTGACTCGAATCTTGAGCGTCCCGTCGGCCATCACCCCGACGATCTCATTCTTGCGCGCCCGCGGCGTCACCTTTATTGACAGTGCTGAGCCGCCCGTGCCTTTGCCAAACTGAAATTTATGTGCCGACATAGCGCCCTCCCTACCCTGGCATTTTACTATCAAAACACCGAGAGCACTATACCCGACAGGACTCTCGCCACAACTTCCACCAGCAAAATTGCCACCATCGGGCTGAAATCGATCATCCCGGTGGATGGCAGGAGTCTACGAATGGGGGCCAGCACCGGCTCGGTGACCTCGTACACAAAGTTGATAATCGGGTTGTTGCGGTCCATGTTGCCCCAGGAAAAGATCATCCGGGCCAGCATCAACAGCCAGAAGAGCCTGGAGATAACACTCAATAATTGAACTAACGTTGCCGCCATAAATTCTCCTAAGTTTCAAATATTGCCCGCCCAATCCGCACCATCGTCGCCCCTTCTTCAATGGCCGGTTCAAAATCGTCGGTCATGCCCATCGAAAGTTCGCGCCAGTCGGCGGCAGGGAAACGGTCGGTCAGGCGGTCGCTCAATTCTCTTAGCTTCTTAAACACCGGGCGGGCCTGTTCCGGTTCGGGCACAATCGGGGCCATGGTCATCAATCCGCGCACTTGCAGGTGGGGCTGAGCCAAAATGGCCTCAACCGTGACGCAAAGCGCCGCCCACTGCGCCGGGTCGGCCTCAACCCTGTCGGCGGCCAAGCCGTACTTGGCGTCTTCGCCAGAGACATTGCACTCCAGCAAAACCGGCAAGGGTTGGCCTGCTTCTCCTGCCGCCCGGCTCAGGCGTTCGGCCAACGAGGCGCTCTCCACTGAATGCGCCCAGTTGAAATCAGCCACCACTGCTTTCGCTTTGCGGCTTTGGATGTGGCCGATCATGTGCCAAGTGATGCTCAGGCCTTCGTGACGAGCCGATGCAATTTTATCACCAGCTTCTTCGATTCGGTTCTCGCCAAAATCGCGATGGCCGAGTTCATAGAGTTCGTGGATGGCCGGGAATGGCCGGTTCTTGGAGACAGCCACCAACCTCACCCTCTCCGGCTCGCGCCCGGCGAGGCGGTCACGAATTCTGGCGTAGTTCTCGGTAAGCGTTGTCATGGTCTTGACGAAAGACGATGGACGAAGGACGAATGCCTTTACCTTTGTCCATCGTCGTTCGTCCTTTCGTCTACCTCAAAGCAATCACGGCCCCAAAGCGCCCGGTCTTTCCAGCTTCGGCGCGGTGCGAGAAAAACAGGTCGGGGTGGCAAGCGGTGCATAATTCGGCTACTTCAATTTGCTCCACCCCGGCTTCTCGCAAGACGCGCGCATTGGCGGCCCAAAGGTTGAAATGAGTTTTGGTGTTATGGGTTATTAGTAATTCGTCGGCGTCCTCAAAGGCTTGATGAACGGCTTCGACAACTTCCGGGCCAACTTCGTAATGATCGGGGCCGATGGAAGGGCCGATGCCGGCGATCAGGTCGGCAGGATGCGAGCCATACGCCTCAACCATCGCTTTCACCGGGGAGGCCGCCGCCCGCTCCACCGTGCCGCGCCAGCCGGAGTGAACCAGGCCCAGCGCGCGATGGCTGGGATCATAAAGAAAAACGGGGACACAATCAGCAAAGCGTTGGAAGAGAGTCACGCTGTAACGGTCGGTGATGAGGCCATCGGCTTTGGTCGGGGGACGGTTGCTCCGGGGCTCGTCGGCCCGGATTGTTTCTGTGCCATGAATCTGCCACACGTCGGCCATGCTGTCGGCGGGAAGTTCGAGCGCCTCGAACGCCCGCCAGCGGTTGGCGCGCGCGTTCTCCGCCGAGTCGCCGGTGCTGATGCTCATGTTCAGCGAGGCCCAGGGTTGCGGGCTGAGGCCGCCAGTGCGAGCAAAAATAGCATGGGCGAGCGAACCATTGGGGAAAGAGTTGAAGGTGAAGTAACGGAGGCCGCCTGAGGTGTGTTCAAGCATGATCAGGATTGAACCGCGAAGGCGCGAAGGACGCAAAGATTTTGTTTTCTTCGCGCTCTTAGCGTCTTAGCGGTTAAGTTAAGTCTTCAACTCTCCTGCCTGCGTCAGCTTGGTTGTAAGTTCAACCTCGATCTCGGCAAAGGATTCTTCGACGTAAGGGTAAGCCAGCCAGACGTTCATAGCCCCGAACAAGAAGCCGGTGAAGGTGCGAAAGAAGGGTGTGCTCTCGCGCAATGGCAGAAAGTTGAACGGCGGTTGGGAGAACAACTGGCTGAAGCCGTCGAGGGCAATGGGCGTGATGCCGACGAGGCCGTAGGCGATGATGTTGAGCGGTTTGATTTTGACGCCCGAAGCGCGGACGATGGCGAAGAGGAGGCCGCCCACAAAGATCGCCCCATAGATCGCCACGTCGCGCTCGCAGTAAGCCACTTTGTAACCCATCACCTCGTTGCCCACAAAGGCCTTGGCCGCAAAGCGGGCGACGAGATCATAAGGGTCAATGCCGGTGAGAGCCTTGAAGGCCGGGGCCTCGTAAAAAAAGTTCTTGCCGAAGAGGAACCACGACCGAAAAGCGAATTGATGGCAGAGCGGCGAGTAGGCAGTGTAAATGAGGTTGGCCGGGCCGGTGAGTCCAACTTTCATGAACACCGGCGCCAGGAACGGCAAGCCAACGTAGACCAATACCAGCGCGTTGAACACGGCCAGCCAGTGGGAGGCCAGGGCCAGGATTTGCTTGTCGAGCCAGATGACGAAGTCGCGCTGGCGACCGGTTACTTTTGTAGTCATGTGAGTAGAGAGTGGAGATTAGAGATTGGAAGTTGGAGTTTTGGGATTTTGAGATTTTGGGATTTTTACTTTAGGATTTTGGCCAGATTGTCGGCGAGTTGAGAGTCGGTCATGGAGCCGATTTGGAAGGCGGCGATGGCGCCGTCGCGGCCAACGAAGAAACTGGATGGATAGGCCATGATCCGATACTGATCGTTGACGACCAGATCAGGATCAAGTAAAGCTTCAAAGGTCAGGTTGAGGTCGCTAAAAAACTTCTCGACATCAGCCAGCGGTTCGTCGGCATCCACGGCCAGCACGGTGAAGCCTTCACTTTTGTGGGCTTCGAAGGCGGTTTGAATGGCCGGCATTTCCACCCGGCACGGGCCGCACCAGGTAGCCCAGAAGTTGATGAGCACCGGCTTGCCTTTGAGTTCGCTCAAGGTGATCGACTGGCCCTTGAGGTTGGCCAGGGAGAAGTCGGGCGCGGGCGAGCCGACGATGGGGGCCGGAGCCGGAGTCCCGCCACCCACACCGGTGGCGGCTGAACCATTCGCGCCAACTGTCGGCATGCCAATAAACACAATAGCACCGATTGCCAGCCCGATCAGCAACCCGCCGCCGAGGATCAACAACGTGGCCCGGGTGGAGTTTTCGGTTTCCATTTCAAGCCAAGTCTTTCGCGGCGCCGCCAAAGGCGTGGCCGCTCAAGTAACCAATGTAGGCCGGGACCAGTGGCAGGACGCACGGCGACAAGAACGAAAGCAATCCGGCCAGAATCGCCACCGGGTAGCTTGGCACTGCCGACTGGCCGAAAGTCACATCGAGGAACAAGCCGTTGCGCTGGGCCCAGATCGCGATCAGGCTCAGGTTGTTGGTGAACATGATCACCCCAATGATGATCAGGAAGAGGCCGCTGATGATTTCGATGGTGCGCATGTGTTTGCGGAAGCGGCGCACAAATTGGGCGGCGCGATCCATGCCCAGGCCAATGGCGAGAAAGGGCAGGCCAAGACCGAGCGCGTAGCCGCTGGAGAGGACCATAGCCTGACCCACCGATTGCTGGCTGAGGCCCAGAGTGAGAATAGCGCCGAGGGTGGTGCCCACGCAAGGCGTCCAACCGGCGGCGAAGAAAATGCCCATGAGGGCCGAGGCCAGGAAGCCGTTGCGTTGATTCTGGAATTGCGGGCGGGTGTCGGCGTAATAGAGCCAGGGAAGTTTGATAATACCGAGGGTGGCAAAGCCGAACAGGATGATGACCAGGCCGCCAATTTGGGCGATGACTGACTTAAACTGGCCGAACAGTTCGCCCAGCAGGGTGACAGCGCCGCCCCAGCCCACGACGAACACCAGCGAAAAGCCAAACACAAACAACACGGCGTGCATAAACA
Organism: uncultured Anaerolineales bacterium; assembly: GCA_964431175.1. Classification (GTDB taxonomy): domain Bacteria; phylum Chloroflexota; class Anaerolineae; order Anaerolineales; family VGOW01; genus VGOW01. Next base: position 17,105 of record CAYSIV010000039.1, on the reverse strand, counting down.
CCGTCAGCCGTTGATTCAGCGTCGGCTTCTCAGTAGAAAATACCACCGGATTCATAATCTATCCACCTCCATCGTTGGCCAGCGGCGGCGGTGTGCCCTCAATCCCCACCCGCGTGCCGCCCGGCCACTCGACAATGACATTCCCCGGCAAATACGCAACCTGCGGTGTCGTCCAGCGGAACAGCCATTTGGCCGCGTCCGGCGGGCAATTGAGGCAACCATGTGAGCGAGGCCGCCCATAATCGTTGTGCCAATACGTCGAATGAATGGCCGCGCCACTGCTGGCAAAATATGACACCCAACCGATACCCGGCAGGTCGAAGCCATTGGTGGCCGAACCGCCCGTCATGTGGCGCGAGATGCGTTTGCTCCAAATGGGATGCGTGCCGCCCGGAGTCAACGCCGCCTGTTTGCTCCCGTCCGGCTCAAAAAAAGTTGCGCCCGAAGCGAATCTGGTGCGAAACACTTCGGTCTTACCTTCAAAGGCCGAGAGCCAGTGCGTGCCCACGTCGGCTACGATGCGTTTGTCCTCGGCGTTTGGCGAGATGGGCGCAACCTCGTCGGCGGTGATGAGGCGCATGTGCCGACCCTGCGCCCAGAAATTTTGGCCCTGATCGTCTTCGACGTGATACCACACAATGCCATCCGGCCCGACCTCGATCTTGTCGATCTTCAGCACGACACTGTAGTAGAGACGATAAACGATGGGTGAGTTGGAATCGGCCAGGGCGCGCGACTCAGTGTAAGGAACAGTTACTTCGCCGTAGAAGCCGCCTTCTGGAAGAGTGACGATCGGTGTTTGAATTTCGTTCTTCACCGGCTGAACGCCCGACGAGTAAATGTAGCCTTCGGGAATTTCAAACCAGACGTGGTTGTGCGGAAACCAGCCTTCGCCTACTACTGCCCGGTAAAACTCTACAATGTCGTCGCGGTTTTTGTAAGCCACCTGCTCGCCTTGCGGGTTGGGCCGGGTAATCACCCGCGCCGAGGCAATCGTCACCCGCCCCAACCGGCTGAGGGGCTGGCCCAGCCGCAAATCGGCGGGGGCCAGGGTGCCGAACGCCGCCGCGCCGAGGGTGAGGCTTGAGAGTTTGAGAAATTCGCGTCGAGAGAGTTTTTTTGCCATAACTGCTTGAGTGTAACTCCAAAATCCTGTCCAACTATAACACAGCACGCGCCGTTCCCTTAATGGACGGCGCGTGCAGAGGTGATCTTACCTGAGAAATTGGGAGGGAACAAGGGGCGAATCAGAGATTTAGAGTGCTACACTTTCAGCGGGTGATTCAAACGGAAAAACAGATACTTGCGCTCGCTCATCCGCTTATCCGCTTCCTATCCGTTGAAAGTTTGAGAACGGCCCTATTCCCCTCACTCGCTCCGCCAACAAAGTGAATCCTCCAGCATCCAATCTCTACGCTTCGCGTCTCTTCTCTTTTCTCTCTCCTCTCTCCTCCCTCCACCACCCCACCGCCCGCCGCACAAAACTCCGCGCCGGCTCAAAGCTCATCATCGCCTCAGCCTCTGCTACCGGAACCCACAGCCGCTCGAACACCAGGCGGTCGTGCTCGGCATCGTCGTATTCCATTTCACCAACGTGATCGTGGCCGCGAAGTTGCATAGCAAAGTAATGCTCGTTGCGAATATACCACGCACCCTCAAACGGAAACTGGGCCTGAAGCACGCCCAGGTCGGCCACGATTTCCATGTTCGAGTAGCCTGTTTCCTCGACGGTCTCTCGCACCGCCGCCTGCTCTGCCGTCTCGCCTGCTTCCACGTGGCCTTTCGGCAAAACAACCTCGTTCAGGCCACGCTTCCGCAGGAGAAGCACCTTGTCGCCATCAAACAAAATCCCGCCCGCCGCCTCGTAATGAATAATCTCCATTTTCCAACCTCTAACCTCCAACTTCCAACTTCCAAAGTATAATCTTCATATGCTTTTCTTCGGCACCAAACAAGTCCAGCGCCCCTTGCCCGGCCAGCAGAAAGTCTGCCCGGTGTGTCTCAGCGTCACCGACCACACCGTGACCGAGAACGGCACGTACTTCACCATCTATTTTATCCCGCTCTTCCCGGTCAAGCGTGATGTGGTCTTCACCTGCAACCGGTGCGGCGAGAGCTACACCGTGCCTTACGCCGAGTATCAGGCCGAGCATACCCCTGCCGAAGAAAATGGGGAGCGTGATACGACGGCGGAAAACCGCATCGGCGGCAAAGTACCAAAGTCAACCCGCGACAAAGCCAGAGTGATTCTGGAAGGCAAAGTCGTCAACGGCAAAGTGGAAAACCTTCGTGTCCCATTCAACATCAGCTCGCGGCAGGTCATGCTCGGCCTGTGGGCGGTGTTGGGCTTCATCGTCCTGCTGGCGGCAATCCTGCTCATCGTCCTCTTCACCGTCCTATCGCGCTAATGACGACCCTGATCCTCACCCACGAGCAGGCCGACTTCGACGCCGTCGCCTCTTTGTGGGCCGCGCACCGCCTCCACCCCGCCGCCGTCCCCGTCCTCCCGCGCCGCGTCAACCGCAACGTCCGCGCCTTCCTCAATCTTTACGGCGGCCATTTTACCTTCACCGACACCGAAGACCTGCCGCGCCAGCACGTCGAACGCATCATCATCGTAGACGCCCAGTCGGCTTCGTCGGTGAAAGGAATGACGCCCAAGACCGAAGTGACGGTGATCGACCATCACCCCGGCCAACCCGACTCTGGAACCGGGGCCAACACCACCCTCCTCGCCGAGCAATTGGCCGAGAGCCTCGCCCCGCTCTCGCCCGTCGAAGCCACCCTGCTCCTGCTCGGCCTCTACGAAGACACCGGCTCGCTCACCTACCTCACCACCACGCCGCGCGACGCCCGCGCCGCCGCCTACTTGCTTGAAGCCGGAGCGCAACTCGAAGCCGCGCGCGAATTCTTGCACCACCCGCTCACGGACGGGCAAACGGCGCTCTACGCTCAACTGCTGGCCGCCGCCGAGACTCACACCGTCAACGGCCAGGCCGTCACCCTCACCGCCATTGACGGCGGCGAGACCGACGAAGAACTCTCGACGCTTGCTCACAAACTGCGTGACACCCTCGACCCGGCCGCCCTCTTCATGCTGGTCAGCTTGCAGGGCCGCGAGACGCGCGTTCAACTGATCGCCCGCTCTACGACGACCCACGTGGACGTGGGCGCGGTGGCAACTCGCTTCGGCGGCGGCGGCCACGGTCGCGCCGCCGCCGCCCTTGTTCGTGATCGATCTCTTGAAGACGTGCGCGCCGAATTGATCGCCTGTCTGCCCGATTACGTCCGCCCGGTCGCCACCGTCGAGCAGATCATGTCGCACGGCGTCCAAACCCTGTCGCCCGAAACGACTGTACGGGAGGCCGTCGAGCGATTCAGAAAATACAGCTACGAAGGTTATCCGGTGATAACCGGGAGCCGGGTGGTGGGCCTGCTCACCCGCCGCGCCCTCGATCGCGCAACGCATCATCATTTGGACTCGCAACCCATCAGCGCCATCATGGACGCGGGCGAAGTGACGGTGAAGCCGGGCGACTCGCTGGAATATTTGCAAAAGCTGATGACGACGCACGGCTGGGGGCAAGTGCCGGTAGTAGACAACGGAAATGTGATCGGCGTGGTGACTCGGACTGACTTGCTCAAACGATTGGCGGCTCCGGTGAAGCCGCCTCGCCGAAATTTGGCCGACCAACTCGCCGCCGCCCTTCCGGCTGAGCGCCTGGCGCTCATGCATCTGGTTTCAGACGAAGCGGCGGCTCTCGCCGAAGGCGTCTCGCCCTTCATCGTCGGCGGCTTCGTGCGTGATCTTTTGCTCGGCCAGCCCGGCCAGGATTTCGACATTGTGGTGGAAGGCGACGCCATCGCCCTTTCTCGCCGCTTAGCCGCCAAACACGGCGGGCGAGTTACGGCGCACTCACAGTTCGGCACGGCCAAATGGAAACTGCCGCCCGCGCTGAGTTCTGCAATTCCATCCGGCCATCTTGATCTTGTCTCGGCCCGCACTGAGTTTTACGCGCATCCCTCAGCTTTGCCGGAAGTAGAGCGCGGCAGCATCAAGCTCGACTTGCACCGCCGCGACTTCACCATCAACACCCTGGCGATTCGGCTCGACCGTGATGCCTTCGGCGACTTGCTCGACTTCTGGGGCGGCGAGCGCGACTTGCGCGACGGCCTGATCCGCGCCCTGCACTCCATTAGCTTCGTGGACGACGCCACCCGCATGTTGCGCGCCGTGCGCTTCGAGCAACGCTTCGGCTTTCGCATCGAAACCCGCACCGCAGAACTGATCGCTCACGCCCTGCCTCTACTCCACAAAGTCAGCGGCAACCGGATTCGCCACGAACTCGATTTGATTCTGCAAGAGGCCGAGCCGGAGCGTCATCTGCTCCGCCTAGCCGAGCTTGGCATCCTCGCCCAAATTCACCCCGAACTGCCCGCCGACTCCGACTTGCCCCGCCGGATGAAGGCGGCAGGGGGCAATCACTCCGGATTGCCCCTGCTCTGGGCGGCGTGGTTGTTGATCCTCACTCCGTCGGCTTTGAACGATGTGGTCTCGCACTTGCGGCTCTCCACCCGCAATGCCGAGATTGTGCAACAGGCCGCCCACGCCTATCTTGGCATCGGCGGCCTCCCCGGCCAAGGTCGTATGAGCGAACTGAACGCGTGGCTGGGGCAAATCGATCGCGATCCACTCCGGCTCGCCATCTCACTTTGCGATCGAGAGTCTCTACAGAATCAACTGCAAGAATATTTGCGCCGTCGCGAGGCCCTGAAGCTCGCCACCACCGGCGACACCCTGCAGGCGCTTGGCCTGCCGCCCGGCCCGCGCTACCGCGAGATTCTGAGCCAACTGCAAAATGCGTATTTGGATGGAGAGATTACGAAGGCTGAAGAAGAGCAGACCCTGCTGGAGAAGATCATTGCGGGCTAAAATTAACTACGGGCGATTCGACAGGCTGGCTACTGCACGGGCAACTGCTCTACTCAAGTGGAACATGCATCTGCTATTGCTTTCGGCCGAAGAGGAACCAGACGCCAATTGCGGCAGTGAACAACAGCGCCGCCGGCACGAGGCAGGTGGACGCGGCCAATAATCCGTCGCCGGCCCTGAGCGTTCTCTCATTCGGCGATAGACTCGCCAATAGCGGGGTCACGGCGAATACCGCCGCGCACAGGCAAGAGCCAATACCGGCCAGGCCCAACAACAAGCTGGCGAGTTTGGCAATGTTTGGCGATGAGGAGCCGGAAGAATCTTGGGGGCGCCCGGGCATGTTCTCGTTGCTCTTTTCTTATAGACTCAATAACACCACGCCAACGACAGCGAAAGCCAAACCCAACGTCTGCTTGAGCGACAGCACTTCGCCGAAGAGGAGCACCCCTGCTCCGAGAGTGACGACTGCGTAAAGGGTGGTTTGCACCACACCCACCACGGTCAGCTTCCAACCATTGGCGAAGACAATCACAAACAGCACAACTTGCATCAAGTAAAGGGCGGCCGCCGCCAGCGTCCACGGACTACGCAGAGCATGCATTAGCGATCCCGGCCCGGCCGCGTGCTTCAGGCACACATCGGCCACGGCGACGGCGATGACGGCGACGATCATCAGCGAAACGTATACGGGTTTCGTGAGTTGAATAAATGGCAGTGTCATAGAGTTTTCTCCTATCCTTTGCATCTCACTGCAACGGGCTAACAAGCAGGCGGCTCCAGCGGTTGGCCGATTGAATAAGAGAAACGGGGTCACAATGCGGCTGTGTTGCCAACCAGAGGCTATGTTGGACTTCGGCCAGCGCCGCAGGCAGGTTGCCCGTTTCGTGTGAGCGCGGATGAATTCGCCAGTAACAGGTCGGCAGATAAGGTGAAGGACGATTAGCAGGATGAGTTATTTCCACGCTTGCGCCAGTCACAACCAGAGTCGTCGCCAAGAGCATCACTAGTATTGTCGTCGCAGTATATTTCATCGGTGTCATTGTTTTCACTCTTCTGGCTTACAAATAAGGATAGGGGTAGATTTCCTGCACTTCGGTGATGCGATCCACCGGCAGGCCGTTGCGCCCGGCGGCGCGGCGCACGGCCTCTGGCGTAGGCGCGTCGTAGATGCAATACGACTTCTTCCGGTTCGGCGCAACGTACGAATGCACCCAGGTGACGCTGTCCAGCGCATTGTTCTCGATGAAATTTCGCCGGGCCGACGCTTCTGCATCCGGGCCGGGCAAGCCGAGTTGGTCGGCGAAAGTGCGTTCGACAAGATAGCGAGGCATTGCGCGAGTCTCCTGTAAGCGACAGATGACGAGATCGGGCGCTTCACGAAGCACACCCTCAGGCGGAGTGGCTTGCTAGGAAGTGAAAACCAGGATCATGTTGACGACGAGGATGACCAGGCCGAACACCCAGATGGGGATATACCAGAGGAAGCCGCCAGCCTGCCGGTTCAACAACCAGCGCGGCTGATACCGGAAGCGCAAGCGGACGATTAGGTCCATGAGAACCCAGGCCGTCCCCAAAATTATCAGAGCCTGAGGGTCTTTGAGTTTCAAGAAATAACTGCTCATCCCGCCGAGCAAGCCGCCCACAACAACTATTGCGATCCCCCAACCATTTCCCCGAATCATCGTTTCCATCCTTGCTCATGAACGAAAGCCTCGCCGGTTTTCAGACCTCTCCCCAAACAGTCCTACAGAGGCAGGCTGGTCAGTCGGCGACATACCTGTCGATGAAGGTCTCAGCAAACTGCGTGTATTTGTAGACATCCGCAAAGGTCGTGGCCAGACCAATGGAGGCCCGCAGTGCTCCGGTCGTCTTACCGTCAATCACGTGTAAGAACTGTTCGAACGTCATAGAATCTTTGTCCCGGAAACAGGCAGCCAACTCCTCCTGCGTAAAGCCAAGAGCGACCTCTCGCGCCCCCGGATTACAGTGACATCCCGCGCGCAGCGAAATGCGCTCCTCATTCGCCATCTTCTCCACATGGTTGCAATCAACGAGTCTGCCATCGAGATCAAAGAAATTGACCTGGATAGTTCCGCCGCGCATATAGGTGTTTGGAGGCCCATACAAACGTATTACCGGGTTGCCGTTGCTATGGCGCAGTGCCAGCAGTTGGTCAATAAGCCAGCCTGTCAAACACATGACCCGGGTATGAATCAAGTCAATCCCGACTGACTCAATAAACTTGAGACCAATTTCGACAGCCGGCAGGCTCAGATAGTTGACCGTGCCATCCTCAAACCCCGCCGGGCCAGGAGTCAGATAATGCTCATTCGCCAGGACAGAAGAAAAGGTGATCGTGCCGCCCGCATACCAGGGACGCCGCAACTTCTGGGCCGCTGTTTTGCGCACCAGCAGGCAACCCGTGCCCGTCGGGTAACCGAAGATTTTGTAAAACGAAATGTCCACGAAGTCGGGATGCCAGCGGCTAAGGTCCAGCCGATTGGAAGGTGCAAAGGAAGCCGCATCCAACAGCACATCCCAGCCCTTCGATTGCGCTTGCGCGATCCAGTCAAGAGGATGCTGAACACCGGTGAAATTGGATTGGGCCGGGTAGGCGAACAGGTTGTTTTTTCCTGGGCGAGCACCCTCCAGAGCTTGCGCCAGATATTCCGTATCCGCGCGCAGATCCGGGGGCAAGATCGGGACATAGGTCACCGTTGCCCCTCTGGAACGGGCGAACTCACGAATGCCGTTCACCGAGTTGTGATTGTCGAAGGTCAACAAATAGGTGTCTCCTGGCTCGAAAGGATAAGACTCGCCGATCAGTTTGAGCGCGCCGGTCGAATTCTGGGTGAAGATCACCATGTATTCCTCGGGCGAAGCATGGAAATACTTGAGGACAGCGTCGCGTGTCCGCTCGACCAGATGGGTCATCGCCATCGAAGTCAGATTCTTAGAGTGGGGGTTTCCAAAGACCCCACCGCAGAGCAGTATCATGTGATCACGCAGTTGGGATTCGGCATACAAGCCGCCGCCCGTGTAATCCAGATAGACGTGCCCCTGCCGGTCAAGCCGGGCATATTCGGTTGCACGTAATTTGTCCAGTTTTCTTGTTGAATCAAAAGCCGGGTAGGCCTGCCTGAATACTTCGAACGCGGCATCCATAGGCGTCAAGTCAAATTGCAGGTTAGCTTCAGACACTGTGGGTGAAAACATGATCTCTACTCCTTTATCTTCGTGACCTTGAAAAATTGCCGCTCAGTTCCGGGTGACGACCTGCACCTTGCAGCGCCCCGCCTTGAAGAACCGGGCGGCGAAGTTGGCGGCCTCGTTTGGCTCGTACGGCGCACAGCTAAACACGTCCAGGTAGATGGCGCGTGAGTTGTCGGCAAAGTGCGCGGAGACCAGCGAGGTCTCGATGAGTTGAGTCATGCTGAAACCGGTAACGCGCGGGTCGTCGCCAAAGCGCACCACCTGCGTCTCTCCAAAACGCTGCATCTTGATGAGGTCGCACAACTCGCGCACGAAGCGCTTAATGGCCGCTTCATCCTGCATCAAGTTCAAATCGCAATCATAGAGGTCAATGCACGACGAGACACCCCAATAGTCAATTTGATGATCCATTTTTCCACCTCCCTTTCATCATATGTGGCAGGTGTGCCCAAGCATTAGAAGCTCAACAACAGCACGCCGACGACGGCGAAAGCCAGGCCTAGCGTCTGCTTGAGAGAGAGCACTTCGCCGAATAAGAGAACACCTGCACCGAGGGTGACTACGGCATACAGCGTGGTTTGCGCCACGCCTATCACGCTCAACTTCCAACCGTTGACGAAGACAATCACAAACAGCACAACTTGCGTCAAGTAGAGCACGACTGCCGCCAGTGTCCACGGGCTACGCAGAGCGTTCGCTAGCGAGCCGGGCAGGGCCGCCCGTTTCAGGCACACGTCAGCCACGGCCACGGCGGCTACGGCAATGACCAACAATAAAACGTATATGGATTTTGACAATTGAGTCGGTGAGAGAGGTAGTATCATAGTCTTGCCTCATAAGTTACTGTGACTGAAAGCAGGATAGGCCTGATCGTTCGCAGGCGCATCGGGAGGCACACCCCAATTTGAGGCGGAAGCTTCCATGTTTTGTCTTGTTGACAAGGTGGTGTGAGCGTCATGATGAGTGTTCCTTTCCAGACGATTCGGTGGGCGGCGGGTCCTGCCAGCTGGCGGTTCTCTTCAAGATTTCAAGGATTTCGTCGAATGAGCTAAAGTAATGCATCTGTTTCGCGCCCACCAACTGAACCGACCCATGGACAACGCGCTCGGTGGACTGCCCGGAATCAAGGGCGTCGAAGCGCACACGGAGGATGATGGCAAAGTATCGCAACGCCATAGATTTCCTTTTACTAAGGCGACTTTACCCTAAGGCTATCGCCAGACTGCCGAACGCGTGCAGGCCTGGGCCAGTATTGTGACAAAAACGGGCGGGTTAGACAGAAGAGGGGTGGCAGAGCCAGTGGGGGGAGGGTGGACTATTGTGACAAAAAAGACCCGGTTTCGCCTGCTCCACGGGAGCCAGAAACCGGGTCTTTGATTCTTGACTGCTTACGTTTTACGCTTCCGCGTCGTGGGTTTCTTTTTTTCTTGCGCCAACCCGTGCATATCACGCAGGATCGTCCGGCGGCTGACGCCCAGGGCGCGAGCTAGATCATCGTCGGTAGGGGCGGCACCCTGGATTTCAGCCTCCTGCAATAACCGTCTGAGACGGTGGTGGCGGAGCGCGGCCTTGTCGGCAATCGCTTCATCCTCGGGCGCATTCATCGTCCACTGCACAACCACGTAATCATCCGGTCTGAGTGCACGCCCCAAGGGCACGTCCCGGCGCGCGAGCGAGACCGAGACCACACGGGCAGAAGCAGTGAGTCGATCGTGGGCGGCGACAATGGTGCGATTAAGCGGCACACGCTCGAAGAAACTGCGGCGAAGATCCGGATCGCCGATGTTTTGTGCCTGGCGCTGCAAATCTGCATAGGTCGCGTGTAAAATGACCTGTGCGGAGTCGCTCTGCTCCAATTTGATCAATAACTGGTAGAGCGCCCATAACCAGTCCTGAGGTTGCTCGCCAACCGGGATGCCCGACTGGAAAGTGGCTCGGCCGCTCGCCGCCAACTGTTCCGCGCGTGCCTGATTGCCTGTTGCTAACAGCGCCAATCCTAAGAAGGCCTCGCTCTTCACTCGCATTAGCAGATTGCCCTGCTCTATCCACGCAGGACACGCCGCCTCCAGGAGCGGAATGGCCTCCAATGGCTGTTCGAGCCGCACGAGCAGCCCGCCCAGGTATTGCTGCGCTAATGCCAACCCCTCCTGTGAATTCACCGCTTCTGCATTGGCGAGCGCCGAACGGTAAAGATATAGAGCTTCCTCGTCGTTGCCCTCGCCCTCAGCCACGTTGCCGAGCACATCCTGCGTCACTCCAAGCTTGCGGCGGCTCCGTATGGCCTCAAAAACCTGAAGGTTGTGTTCAAGGATCTGCCGCGCATTGGCGTAGTCGCCCAAGGCCTGGTACGCCATCGCTTGATTGTGGCGCGCGACGGCCGCTCTTGTGCGATCTCCGCACGCTTCCAGAACGGCGATCGATTCATTGGCAATGGCTAACACATGATCCCACGCGCCCAGGTTGATTAACGTTTTCATCAAACCCGCTTGTGTGGATGCCATGCGCCAACGATCTCCTATTGTGCGATAGATAGTGAGGGCTTGTTCTATCCACGAGATTGATTCGTGTGGAGCGCCTTGATCGTCGGCGACATAGCCGAGCCCGGTCAATGCCTGAGTCTCATGCAATGAGTCTGAAATGGCGCGCGCCAGCTCCAAAGCCCGGGTATAGTACCTTTCCGCTTTGCTCCAATGGCTCTGCTCTCTCGCCAGTTCAGCGAGTAAAAGGAGGGCTTCAGTCTCTCGCGTGTGGTCGTGCAAACGCCTTGCCAGCGCCAGTGCGGCCTCAAGCTGCCTCTCAGCTTCAACGATTTGTCCGGTCTGGGTGGCGAATCGGCCAGCTATCAGGAGGGCTTGCAACAGGTGCGGATCACTGTCCTTGGCGCCAGCCAGGGCTTCGCCCAACGCCGATTCTTGACGAACACGGTCGCCGGTCGCATTGCTTACCTGGGCCAGGGTGAGGGCGGTCTCGATTCGCTCGACAGTTGGGGTGAGTGGCATGAGTGCCAGTGCGCGGTCAAGCGCGTTCTGCGCCTCGCGGAAAGCGAAGCGGGCCAGGTCTTGCTCACCCGCAAGCCGATATGTTTTGGCGGCATCAACTACAAGTCCGGCTTGATCGAAGTGAAAAGCCCTGGAACGCAGATTGTCAGGCTCAAAAGTCAAATAGGCGTTTGCGGCGCGTTCATGCAGTGCGCGCCGGCGGATCGGTTCTATCTCAGCGTAAACCGCAGAGCGGATCAAATCATGCGCAAAGGCATAACCTGCTGTGGAAGGTTGAAGCCAGTGATGCGCCATCAATTCGTCGCTCAGACTGGCAAGAGCAAGAGGCGACAGTTCGGATATTTCAGTCCATAAACGATACGGAATGCTTTCGCCCAATATAGATGCGCTCTCCAACGCCAATATGGCAGTTGGAGACAACGATTGCAAACGAAGTGAAATGGCGCTGCGATTCGTTGGCCGTTTCAAGTTGGGTTCGGCCAGCCACTCATTGATGAAAAACGGATTGCCTCCCGTCCACGCGCGTATCTCGGCAGGATCAACATTGGTCGTTTCACCAACAAATTGCGTAATCTCTTCAACACTGAGCAGCTCAAGAGAAATGGTTTTCAAAAGCCCATCCCGATCCCAGGCCTGGATGGTTTCCCAGCCCGGCAGTTTTTCGATCTCAGGGCGGCGATAGGCCAATATCAACAGCCCGCCGTGTCGCGCGAATCCCAACGCAAATGAACGCAAACATTCCCACAAGACAGGGGTTGCCCAATGCAAATCGTCAAGCACCAGCACAACGGGTGTCAATTGTGCAAGTGTTTCACCGAAAAGATTTAAAGCATTGTAAAAGCGCTTGCCAGCCTGTTCAGGTGGTATGTCATAGGATGGGGCCTTCGCGCTCCAGGCCGGGTTGAGTGGAGCGAGCGTGGCGAGTGTTTCGCTTGCGAGCAGTGTTTCGAGTTGCTTTCCGCGCGGACTGTTGATCAGCGGAGCCAGCGCTTCAACTAACGGCAAAAAAGGGGATGCGCTTGGGGTTTCACTGGCTTGACCCTGTAAAACCGTAGCGCCGCGCCAACGTGCACCCGCCGCGATTTCACGTAAGAGGCGACTCTTCCCAATCCCCGCTTCGCCCTCGACCGTCAACAGACCACCGTTTCCATTGAGCATTGTCTCCACGACAGTTAACGCCGCAGCGCGTTCAGTCTTTCGCCCGATGAACGATCTTGTCTCTTCCACCACGACTGGTGCATTTTCAAGATCGCGTTCGCGTTCGAGCGATTGAATGATGGCACGCGTCTCTGCCATCGGTTCAGAATTCAATTCTGATCGGACGAGAGTGCGGAGATATTCGTAATGAGCAAGCGCCTCGCCGAAACGTCTCAGGCGTCCCAAAAGGCGCAGGTAAGACTGATGAGCGGGTTCATGAAGCGGTTCCGTCAGGATCAGCCGCCGCGAATAAAGCAAAGCCTGTTGAAGTTTTCCTTGTGCTTCATAATGCGCGGAAAGAGTTTCCAATGCAGATAAATATTGACTGCGCCTAAACTCACGCTCGGCGAGAATCCAATCGTCGTATATTTCGGGTAGGAGGTCGCCGGCATACAGGTCCACGGCCTTTTGCAGATCGGCATCGTGTTGGCTCGGCGCCAGCCGGTCGAATTCCCACACATCCACCCACAGACCGTCATCCACCTGCAAGGCAATGGTGTCGGCTTCGATATTCAGCCACCTGCGCCCCAGGGCCTTCTGCAAACGATACAACGTGTCGGAGAGATTGCGCCGCACACGGTCCGGCGGCGCGTCGGGCGCGAGCAGGTCGGCAAGCGTCTCGCGGCGATGCGGGACGCGCGGATGGAGGACGAGGTACGCCAGGAGACTTTGGGACTTACTCCCGGTGAGAGGGCGGGGGCCGCGCGCGTCCTGAACGCGCAGGGTGCCCAGGAGGTGGATGCGGAGCGAAACAGCGACTTGCTCTGGCACCATCACGGTTTCCCCTTGTGCTGGAGTTCGGCCAGCAGGATGGAGAAGCTCGTTGCGCGGTTGGCTGCATCCGAATCGAGGAGGGCGGGCAAGTTCCCTTTTATCTGCCCGGCCATGTCGTGCAGAGGGCCGAGCGGGCGCGGGGTGAACAGGGCATCGCAGGCCCCCCACAAGACGCGCACCGACTCGCGCCATGGCCGCGTGAACCGCTCCACCAGCGAAGTCTTGCCGATGCCGGCCTCGCCGCTCACCAGAACAACGCGGCCACTGCCAGCGGCGGCTTCCTTTAGAAGTTCGCCCAAGGTTGCCAAAGGCAAATCGCGTTCGAGCAATTCAATCATCTCTCAGGATTCAACCGCCTCATCCCTTTACCACCCACTCCTTACCACCCCTCCCGCCACATCCGCTTTCGTCACCGCCCCAGTGTCGGCATCCATCCGCCAAGCACTGCCACTGGCGTCATTCAACCAAACTGTTTCGGCTACCGGCCAGGTGACGGTTTGCAAGAGGCGACTGTCATCCCGAATTAAGATGGTCTGGGACATCGGGGCCACATTTACCTTCACCACCGAATACGCTTCTGAGTCGGGGTTGCCAACGGCCATAGTGTACATCAGCGATTTGCTGTCGGGCGACCACACGATGCTTCCGGCCTGATGATGATTGGCATCAATGGGCGCGCGCTGTTCAGCCCCGCTTGCCACGTCATGCAAGACCAATTCCAGTTGCTCGACGCCGGGGAGGTAGGCCACGGTTGACCCGTCGGGCGAGAGCGACATGGCGCACAAGCAATTCATGTTCGGCAGAATTTCCTTGACCAGCCCGGTCTTCAAATCGGCCTGTTGCAAGTCCGGCCCGCCAAAAAACAAGATGTAGCCGCCAATACCATAAAGCGGGTCGGTGAAATACAAGTGCCGCCCATCGGGTGACCAGCCGATGGGTTGCGGCAAGATGGCCTCATCCTTCAAGCGCTTGTCCAGAATAAATTGCTCATTCGAGCCATCCACGTTCGCCACCTTCAACTGAATGTGGGTGTCGCCCTCCGGGTGCGGCTCAAAGAGGGATGTTCCCCACGCCACCCGCGCCCCGTCCGGCGACGGCAGGAACTGGCCATCAAAAGGCTGACCGCCTGAATTGACAAACGGCAACTCGGTCAGGGTGTTATCAAACGCAACGAGCGTCACCACTTGCGTCTCGTCGTTGATATAGAAAAAGTTTCCACCGGCCACCCACTGTTGACGCCCTTCCTTCAGTCCCGGCGCGGTAAAGATTGTTTGCGCCGCGCCCGTGGTCGGGTCTACTGCGGTCAATTGTGGTGGATCAATAGAGAGATTCACCAGCACGACAGTTGACCCGCCGACATCCTGCGTGCCGCCGCCGCCACCCACGCCTTCAGCAGGGGTGGCCGATGAAGCGGCTGTTGTTGAAACGGCGTTTGTGGCCGCAGACGGTTGGCCCGGCGAGGCTTGTGTCGCCGTCCCCTGACCAGCCGGTGCGCGAGTCCCGGCAGTCGCCGCCTTTGTTGTGGCCGTTGGCGGCGCATCTGTTGCCCCGGCCCTGGGTGCCGAAGTGGGAATTTCCACCACCACTGTCGGCGGCACCTGAGCGCTCCCGCCGCAGGCCGCCAGCGCCGCCACAATCAATACATTCAGCATGAATGAAATTGTCCGTCGTCTCATCGCCTCACCCTCTTTGAGATTTGGGGTTTTGGAAATTGGAGTTTCCATTTCTTCATTGTCTCATTGTTCATTGTTCATTACAATATATCGCATGACCGACACTGACTCTTTCACCCCTTCGGCTCCGCTCAGGGCAGGCTTTGGCGGCGACATCGTCTGGCGGCCGTCACCCGAAACCATTGCCCGTTCGCACCTGCAAAAGTTCATGGCGAAGCATGGCATCGCTTCGTTCGACGAACTGCTGGCCCGCTCCACCTCCGACGTGGCCTGGTTCACCGACGCCGTGCTCAAATATCTCGACGTTAGATTTCAAAAGCCCTACACCTCAGTCGTCGATCTCTCCAAAGGCATCGCCTGGCCGCAGTGGTGCGTGGGCGGCCAGCTCAACATCGCCCACAACTGCGTGGACAAATATTATGGCACAGAGACCGGCAAGCGCCCCGCGCTCATTTACGAAAGCGAAGAGGGCCACGTCCGCGCCCTCAGCTACAACCAACTTTATATCGAAGTCAACCTCTGCGCCAACATGCTCCGCTCGCAGGGCCTCAAAAAAGGCGACGCCATCGGCCTGTTCATGCCCATGATGCCAGAGATCGTCATCGCCCTGCTCGCCATCGCCAAAATCGGTTGCATCGTTCTGCCGCTTTTTTCCGGCTACGGCGTCTCAGCCATCGTCTCGCGCCTCAACGACGCCGGCGCAAAAGCCCTCATCACCGCCGACGGCTTCTTCCGGCGCGGCCAGCTTGTGCCCCTCAAGCCCACCGCCGACGAGTCGGCCAAACAGATTCCGACTCTGCAAAAAATGTTTGTCGCCAGGCGTGCCGGTAACGAAGTCGCCATGCAAGCCGGGCGCGACTACTGGTGGCACGACGCAATGCCCCGCCAGTCGCAGTTCGCCGAACTCGAACCCACCTCTGCCGAAGACCCGCTGATGATCATTTATACCAGCGGCACCACCGGCAAGCCCAAAGGCGCAGTCCACACCCACTGCGGCTTCCCGGTCAAAGCGGCGCAAGATATGGCTTTCGGCACCGACGTTCAGCCCTTCGACTCAGCTCAGGGCAGGCCCGGCGATATTTTGTATTGGATGACGGACATGGGCTGGATGATGGGCCCCTGGCAAGTGTTCGGCGCGACTCTGCTGGGGGCGACCATGTTTCTCTACGACGGCTCACCCGACTACGCCCCGGCGAAGCTAGGAGGCGGCCCGGACCGACTCTGGTCAATGGTCAGCCGCCACAAGCTTACGACCCTCGGCGTCTCCCCCACCTTCATTCGCGCCATCCTCAAATTCGGCGATGAGCCGGTGAAGAAGCACGACCTTTCCTCACTTCGCGCCTTTGCCTCAACAGGCGAACCCTGGAATCCTGATCCCTGGCTGTGGTTGTTCAACACGGTGGGCGGCGGCAAATTACCCATCATCAACTATTCGGGCGGCACCGAAATTTCCGGCGGCATCGTCATGGGCAATCCGCTCCTGCCGCTCAAGCCCTGCGCCTTCTCTGCCCCCTGCCCCGGCATCGCCGCCGATGTGTTCGACGAAAACGGCCAGCCGGTTCGCAACGCCGTCGGCGAACTCGTCATCAAAGCGCCCTGGATCGGCATGACGCGCGGCTTCTGGAAAGACCCGGCGCGCTACGAGCAAGCGTATTGGTCGCGCTGGCCGAATGTGTGGGTGCATGGCGACTGGGCCGCTATTGATGACGACGGTCTGTGGTACATTCTCGGTCGCTCCGACGACACAATCAAAGTAGCGGGTAAACGTCTCGGTCCCGCCGAAGTCGAGTCGATCCTCGTCGCCCACCCTGCTGTAGCTGAAGCCGCCGCCATCGCCGTGCCAGACGAAGTGAAGGGCAACGAAGTGGTGTGCTTCTGCGTCCTGCGAAATCCTGACCTTGCGTCGGGAAAGCCCGGCTACGGATCGCTTGACGAACTACGCGAAGCGCTCAAAGGAAAAGTGGCCGCCGAACTCGGCAAACCCCTCAAGCCGCGCGAGATCAAATTCGTGCGCGACCTGCCCAAGACCCGCAACGCCAAAGTCATGCGGCGAATCATTCGAGCGGCGTATTTGGGCCAAGACCTGGGTGACACAAGCTCGTTGGAGAATCCGGCGGCAGTGGAAGAAATACGCAAAGCGGCATAAAATAGAGATATGCACTCACCATTTCCCGGCATGGATCCGTGGCTCGAACACCCGGCGCTGTGGCCCGACTTGCCTAACCGGCTGATTGCAGCCCTGGCAGATCACCTTGGCCCAATTCTTGCGCCCAATTACTACATTCGCCTTGAACGGCGCGCTTATATGTTCACCCC
>CAYSIV010000038.1:0-28054 GCA_964431175.1 uncultured Anaerolineales bacterium | reverse complement strand
ACGGCGAGCGACTGGTTATCAAACGTCGGAATGCAAGGGAGAGAAGGCGATAAGCGGTTAGCCGAAAACCGCGACGCGCCAAGCAAGTGATCATGGGTAACGCAAGTGAAGGTGTATCGAGGCGTCGTCATGCAGAACCTGCCTAATGGCTGAGTGGCAGGCCCAAAAGGGAACTGGTATCAGGTTACGTAGCCCACTGGATACGTAACACCACTCGACAGATACCCGGCGTAAAGCACCATCCTAAAGTCACGATAAATGGACATTCGGAACGGGGCAACCTTCAATGGTTCTCGCAAGAGTAGGCAACCAACCATAAGCCATTGAAGAGAAGGATGCCTCAAGAAGCAAAGGCCTTGAGTAACGTCAAGGATATGCTGACGTGAGGCCGGGACAAGGGAAGGTCAAGGAACTGGCGGAGACCGGGCTTTATGACAGGCATCTTTGATGCACTGAAAGCCAGAGAGGAAACTCTCTACCTCCAACACGACATTGACCAAGCCGCGATGAGATGAGCGTTACTCATAGCGGTGCTGATGACAACAGCCCTTGTCCTGAGGAGCCGTGTGAGGCGAAAGCATGCCCTGAGCTTGCCGAAGGGTCTCAAGCACGGTTCTGAAGCGGCGGCGGAGGGAGCGATCCCTCCGCCGACCGTACCTGCGACCCGTTCGCTCGAAACTATACGCAAGTATAGGAGATGAGCGGCAAAGAGCAAATTGCTCTTTGACAACTCAACATCCATGTCGGTGTAACCCCGACCTCCTGAGGTGGTCAGGAGACAGCATCTCCCTACGGCGAGCGACTGGTTATCAAGCGTCGGAGTGCAAGGGAGAAAAGGCGGTAAGCGTGAGCCAGACATCGCAATCCCGTCGAGCAAGTGACTAAGGATAACGTAAGTGAAGACACATCTGAAGCGTCGTCATGCAGAACCTGCCTACATTGGCTAACAGGCAGGCCCAAAAGGGAAGTGGTATCAGGTCACGTAGTCACAGCGTACGTGACACCACTCGTTAGATACCCGGCGTAAAGTGTCATCCTACCGTCACACCCAATGGATGTTGGGAACGGGGCAACCTTCAGTGGTTCTCGCAAGAGTAGGCAACCAACCATAAGCCATTGAAGAGCAGGATGCCTCAAGAAGCAAAGGCCTTGAGTAACGTCAAGGATATGCTGACGTGAGGCCGGGACAAGGGAAGGTCAAGGAATTGGCGGAGACCGGGCTTTATGACAGGCGTCCTCGGACGTACTGAAAGCCAGAGAGGAAACTCTCTATCTCCAACATGACATTGACTAAGCCGCGATGAGATGAGCGTTACTCACAGCGGTGCTGATGACAACAGCCCTTGTCCTGAGGAGCCGTGTGAGGCGAAAGCATGCCCTGAGTTTGTCGAAGGGTCTCAAGCACGGTTCTGAAGCGGCAGTGGGGGAAGTGATTCCCCCACTGACCGTACCTTGGGCGGCTGGCGGCCATGCTAGCGCCAAAATCGCCAACATGACCGCGATGAGGACATTGTCCAGGATGCCCTCGCGGTCATAGCATGATCGTTCCTTATCTGTATAAGATCAACACCGTATCATCGCAATGTCAAATTGTTATTTGTGAAGCTCCAAAAAGGAGCTGTCGCACACGATTCCAATCATGGCGCTGACTGTAGACAAATGCCATTGTTGCGTCGCCACCATTTGTTTTTACATACGTTGCAAGGTTTGCGAAAAAGCCGTTCCAATATGCTTCTGCGCCGCCGAAAACGAGTGGCGACGCCGCGTATTCGAGACTCGTAGTCACACGATCTGCGGCTTTAATGTAAAAAGCGAGGGACTGATTCAGTTTTTTCAATCCGAACTCCCGTGTGCCTGAAACTGGATGGTAACCGATAATCCCAGAACCCTTAACAGTGACAAATCTCCAGTGCCAGTCGCCACTTGCTTGGTTTTCCGTGAATTCGGCGCACTGCACAAGACCAAATTCTGGTATGGGTAGTCCACTCCATGGGAAGTTGGGATAACCTTGGGCGTACGGTCTTGCATCAATGCGAAACTTCATGACGGCGCCCAGTGGGTTATTGCTTTGCCACTTAATTTGATCTGCCTGTTCAAACTCTTCAAAAGAAGGACCAGGCAGTCCGGGATACCGGATCAGAATGGAGGCAAAATTCTTGCGGACATAAGCAGCAAAATCCTCCTCAGTGAACTGTATACCGCTCGCGGGATCTTCAGGCAGACGATTGATCTCCAAGACAAACAAATCCAAATTAACCCCACCCAAGCCATTCTCAATCTTTTGCCATGAAAGTCCTCTTGCGGCGAGATCATCCAACAGATTCTGTGGTGGTTTAAAGGAAATCAAGTCAATCCAACGATACGACTCGCCTACCCCTTCCGAACGAATGTTGGCCGGCAGCGTTTGTTCCGGCGGTTCATTGGTGCCCAGAACGTTTTCAAATACGCGCTGTTGACCTTCCGGGGACATACCAAGCTCAGATGCCGATTGGGCTGCTAGTTTTGCAACCTGCAAGTTGTCCACACGCTCAGTTGGAGTCTGTTTTTGTTGTGCCCCACCGCTCTGCGTAGCGGCTTGTGCTTTGAGCGCTTGGAGTTTGTCGTGCGCTTGCTGCGCGAGCTTTTGCGCCTCTTGGGTGGAAGTCACCGCCCCACTTGCCAGCGTACCAAGCAGCTGGGATACCTCTGCAAGCCCCGACATATCACGGAAAATATCTGGCGTCCCAAGCACTTTCAGCGCGGCCGCCAAACCAACTGGATCAGGAGCAGCCGGCGCTTGCATCACCTGGACAACTGGATTAGGTAATGAGGCGGGTTGCGGAATATCAGGAAGTTGGCCTTTGGGGCCGGGAGTGATTCCCTCAATTGTTGGTGCCTTCTCGCACGGCGACTCGTCCCACTTCCAGAACCGGGTCACGTCTCGCACCTCGCATGAATTGCAGTGACCTAGTTGTGCCTCAGCAAAGAGACCGCGTGTTGGCAGGCTAACATAGTTCACCAGTGGTTCCGGTTTCTTGATCTCACGCGGGCCAATTTCAACGGCCCGATTCCAAATCTCATTCAGCAGGTCTTGGCTGAGGCCTAGCCGCGAGAGTGCTCCCTGGATTGCTGGCTGCAACAACACGTTCTCAAGTCGCGGGTCGTCGAGCGGGAAGGCGACATAACGCCCGCTCACCGCGACGGGCATTTCGTCAATCAGGTCTGCCAAGCCTGTGGCAGCAAGCAACCCCTCAAGCAGAATGCGCCGCTCCACCGGATCTTGAAGCAGCCAAATGGCGCGGTTGTAATAACCAATATTGCCGTTCAAATGGGCGAGCAGCCGTTGCTCGCAGCACTCGTCCGCCTTTTTAGAGAGGCGCGCGGGCCGCTGTTCGGCCCCCGTCGGAGCGCCAAGTTCTTCCGTTATGACAGGCTCTTCTATCGGCGAGATCACAGGCGGCGCCGAGACAGCCTGTGCCCAAAAGAGGCCTTCCTGCGGGGGATCGTCGAACCACTTTAGATAAATCGGATCGGACGCATCGAGCAACGTATAGTTCAACTGATCCTCGCCTTCGAGTTGATAGCGAATTTTGATTTTCTGAAAGCCCCAGGCATCATCCGCATTGGATTCCATCCATCGTATGGATACTTGCTTGATGTCAAAAGGATTGAGACCCACACATTCATTCGGAAACCCGATCGAAACCGTATAGTCTTTTTCGTACTGGAACGCAAACCCACCAGGGTCAGAAATGTTAGGCTTTACAAACAGCGACTTTTCTTCTCCGTTCTTTAAGATGAGCCTGACGTAGACAGGACCCCAACTTTCGCCAAACTTCCTACCCCATGCCTCCTTGGCTTTACCAGTGGTTAACGTGAGCTCGTAGTTCTTGATCTTAGGTGTAGGTTTCTCTGGTGTCGTTCCACCGCTCCCAGTAGCAGGGGTAGTTTGTTCGGAATCAGGATAAATCTGTGGACAGAGATGAAGCCTCATGATGGCTTCAAAACATCCCGCCAGCGATGGATCAAGCAACACCGCTTTCAACAAGCTTTCAAAGCGTAGTGCAATCTTCCAATCGACAGAGACGACTTTGTAGGGTATGAGCACGACGCGACGTCGCCCCTCAAACTCAGTCACTATCTTAAAATTACGAAGCACCTCGTAGTACTGGACGGTGAGCGCGTGGCAGTGATTGTGATTTGTGACAGTGCGTGTCTGAATGACGTTCTGTTCCTGTTGGGTGGCTTGAATAACCACAGTGCTATTTAGGGTGCGGACTACCGAAGTGGCTTGACGTACTCGATCATGTAGCTCCTGAAGGGAGTCGGCTGTAATGTCACGACTGCCGTTCGTGTGCGCTATCGCGCCGCCAAGGCTCCACAAATTCGAGGCAGCTGCATTCAAGTTGACAGGTATGCCGTAGATAGGAACAGTCGCAGAAGCGCCTGCACTGTCGGCATGAGAGTATCCACCCATCAGTGAGAAACCGGTTTGTGACTCTTTTAGGGCCGCGCCAACCGTCTCCTCGATGGTGCGATCCCGGCGCTGGTCGTGAAATAGCGACTCGCGCGCTTGGACACGATCTTCGCGCAGGATGGTGTCTTCCCGTGACCAGTCAATCATCGCCAGGTTGACGGATTCGCAGGGCGCGAGCGGAACGCTGTATACGATCTGACCGAGCGAGTGGGTAAGCGGAAACCAGCATTGACGGAATTCCAGGACCTCGGCAACGCGGAGTGGTAGAGAGGTACTGTCTCTTTGCCCAAAATCCACGGTGGGATCAAGCTCTGTGACGCTTGGCAAAGCGTCATCAATGCTCTGGCTCGTCGTGAGAACAACACGGCCAAACCGAAAGTCTCTCAATGGAAAAGGCGTGGGTATCGGAGTCTGGCAGTCTCCTTCTCCTAACGTCAGAACGCTCTTAACCGTAAAAGAGTAGGGCGAAACCTCCCGGTCAATGTCATCCGGATTCTGAATTGATGCAAGGCCAACACTCGTCTTACCCTTCACACGGTTCGAGTCTACTTTGAGAACGAAATGGATCCTCGACTCGGGCTGATTCACAAGAGTTGCATTGAGGTTGAACTGCGACGCTTCATCGCCAAGGGGCGTGATTTGTAGCGCCTGGGGTAGCTTGTTTTCAGGATATGGTGTGAGATCGAAGGAAGCGTAACCGGCGCCGTCGGTAACGAGCACCCCCAAAGGGAATGTGGTCGTCACATTATTGTCTGTTGCTTTTGCTTCGAACAGCAGGACAACGTTAGCAACGGGCTTTCCCGTCTGCTGGTCTACGACGAAGCCGCGCACTTTTCGCAAGGATTGTTGAGTCATGTCTTCTTTCTCCTTCTACGAATGATGGCCAGCCGTCCAACATAGTAGTCGGCGGAATTATTCCGTAATATCCCCCGTACGGGGCAAAATGCGGGAACTTTCCGCAGCTTGGGCCGATAGAGGACGTTTTGCAGATAGACTATTCCGTCAAGCAGGCCCGTTGCATTTACATGCTTAGGACTGGAACGTGTAGTGGCGCACCTTAATCCTCTTCCATCGCCAAACGACTGAATCGGCTCGCGAGGAAACTCTGTGCTTTTCGCGGAAAGTTAAGTGTGGTTAGCCGTAACTACTCAGCCCGCCGACGGCTGGCGGTTAGAAACCGCGCCAACAAAGGCACAAAGTCGGCCTTCACCGACTCAGGTTCAGCCTGCGGAGGCAGGCTTCGTGCTGTTCGTTGCCGCGATTTCAATCGCCCGGCGGTTAGCGGTTAGCCTGTGAATAACAGCGAGTAGATTGAAACAGTATATACCCTGTGAAATCAAAGTCAATTTTGGGAAATTGGTCACAGGTTGGCTACATGGTAGAATCCACCTTGCCATGATTACCGGACGTGAATTTGTCATCCTCTCCACCCAAGACTGGGACGCCCTGCCCACCCGCAAACACCGCTGGGCGCGCTGGTGGGCACAACAGGGCAACCGCGTGCTGTACGTGGAACAGCAAATGCACTGGGCCGGCTGGCTGATTGATATGCGCCGCCAGTTCGGGCGGGCCTTTCGCTGGCTCGCTGGGCCACGTGAAGTGGAGCCTAACCTTTGGGTCTTCACCCTGCCCGTCGTCATCCCGTTCTTTCAGATGAATGTTGCCATCAACTGGTTCAACAATCTGTGTCTGACTTGGATTCTGCGCTGGGCGATGAAGCGGGCCGGAATCACTCAGCCGATCTTGTGGACGTACACCCCGCATTCAGCCGACTTTGCGAGTGGGAAGCTGGGCCAAACCTTCACCGTTTACGAGTGCGTGGACGAGTTCTCGGCGGCCAAAGGTCTGGTGTACGGGCCGACGATTGCGGCGATGGAGCGCGAGCTGTTGCGCAAGGTTGACTTGACCATCGTCACTGCGCCCGCCCTGCTGGAAAACAAAGCGCCGTTCACTCGCCGCTGTGAGCTTGTGCCCAACGGCGTAGACGTTGAACATTTCGCCAAGGCCTCTTTAGCAGAGACGGCCCCCCCGGCGTCAGTGGCGGCTCTGCGCAAGCCTGTGATCGGTTTCATCGGCGGTGTCCAATATTGGATTGATTTTGATCTCATCGCTCACGCCGCGCACGCCCATCCTGATTGGTCGTTTGCCTTTGTCGGGCCGGTAGAGCCGCTGGCCCGCGTGGACAAGGTGCGCGGCCTGCCCAACGTTCACTTCTTTGGGCGACAACCTTATGCGCAGGTCCCGGCCTACGTGGCCGGTTTTGATGTTTGCGTCAATCCTTACATTCTCGACGACGTGGCCGAGAAGTGCGACCCGCTCAAGTTGTACGATTATCTGGCCTCGGGCAAGCCGGTGGTGTCGGTGGACATGCCGGCGGCGCGGCGCTTTGCCGACCTCATGCCGCTGACGCGCACACCTGACGAGTTCACGCTTGCGCTTGAGAATGTGTTGGCCCGGCCCGGCGATGGTAACGCGCGTCAACGTGTTGCGGTTGAGCACTCGTGGACGGCACGGTTCAAGCACGTCCAAGCCACGTTGGAGTCGGTGTTGCCTCAGTGAATAATATCCTGCCTGCCAACAAGCGCCTGCTGGTCATCATCCCGGCGTTGAATGAAGAAGCCAGCCTGGCGCGGGTCATCACCGGCATCAAAGCCGCCGTGCCCTGGGCCGACGTTCTGGTGATCAACGACGGCTCGCGCGACAGCACCGCCCGCGTGGCCGAGGCCGCCGGGGCGCGCGTGGTGACTCTGCCCTACAACCTCGGCATCGGCGCGGCGATGCAGACCGGCTTCATCTTCGCCCGCGATCACGATTACAACTTTGCGGTGCAGGTGGATGGCGACGGCCAACATGATCCACGCGAGATGGATGTGATTCTCAAACCAATCCTTGCCGGGGAAGCCGACGTTGCCGCCGGGTCGCGTTACATTGAAGACCGGGGCTACATCACACCCTGGCAACGTCGCCTGGGCATCGTCGCTCTGGCGTCACTGGTCAGCCTGGTGGTTCTGCGGCGCGTCACCGACCCGACTTCCGGCTTCCGGGCCAGCAACCGGCGCGCCATTGAATACTGCGCCCGCACTTACCCTTCGGATTACCCTGAGCCGGAGTCGGTGGTGCAGTTTGCGCGCGCCGGACTGAGGATGCGTGAAGTGCCGGTAACAATGAACCCGCGCTACGGCGGACAAAGCTCCATTACACCTTTCCGCTCGTTTTACTACATGATCAAAGTCATCCTGGCAATCTTCATTGACTTGCTGAGGCACACCGCAAAGGCCTGAAAAGAGGCAACATGGCTGATCGACTCACATTTTCTATCATCATTGGAGCATTAGGCCTGCTGTTCATCGTGATTGAATTGGTGCGTCAACGGCGGCTTGAAGAGCAGTATTCTCTATTGTGGCTGGGCACGGCGCTGGGGCTGGTAATGCTGAGCGTTTCACGCGACATGTGGGATCGATTGGCCCTGGGCATCGGCATTGCCTATCCGCCAACTGCTCTCTTCATCGCCGGGTTTGTGGCTATAACGCTCATCCTGCTTCACTTTTCCACCGTTGTCTCCCGTCTGGCCCGCCAGAATCGCGAGGCCGCTCAGCAGATCGGCTTATTGCAGTGGAAGTTGCGCGAGCTTGAAAAACGCTTTGAAGAAACCGCAACGAATGACTGATCGTCAAATACGCTTCGGGCCGATCGTGGTGGTAGGCCTCGCCCTGACGACTCGCCTGTGGTGGGTGCTGGTTGTCGATCCCTCGCCAAACCTCTCCGGCGGCGACGGCCTCTTTTATCTCAGAATGGGCCGGGTGATTTTGGATTACGGCTTGGCTGCCGCCATCCCTGGGATGGGAACCTCCGGACCGGCATACCCTTTGCTCTTTGCCGGGCTATATCGAATCTTGCCCGGCGATCAGGCTGTGATTCAATCGGCCCGAATTATCCAATCAGTAGTTGACACGCTCACCTGTTGCGTGGTTTTCGATTTGGGCCGCCGCGTGTTTGAGGCCCGTGTCGGTTTGTTGGCCAGCCTGGCCATTGCCCTCGACTTGCGCTTCATCACCCAGGCCAGCGCTATCAACACCGAGACCCTCTTCATTTTTTTTCTGGTAACAAGTGTGTGGGTGTTTGTGATTGCGCGCGGGGCCGAGAATGATCGATGGAAGTGGCTTGGCTGCATCAGCGCCAACATTTTCTTCCTGCTGACAACCCTAACTCGCGCCATCGCCATCGGCCTGCCGGTGCTATTTGCCGGCCTGACCCTCCTGCCCAGGCCGATGCCGCCACAGCTCAGGCGGGCAGTGTTCGTCATTGGCGCGGGGGCTCTCCTCATCGGCGGCCTTACCCTATGGACGTATGCCAAGACGGGGCGCATCGTCGTGATCAGCTCCGGCCTCGACATTCAATTCTGGATGGGAAGCCGCCTCGACGGGCAATGGCACGGCGCGCAAGCCTTTGAAGAAGAGCGGGCCTATTTGATAGTTGAAGACCCGGAGAACCCGCCTTACCTGCGCGACGCATTTCAAACCATTGTCCGTGACCCGGCGGCTTATGTGTTTCTACTGTTTCGCAAACTGGCTGGCGCTTATTTGCAGCCGCATGGGACCACCGCTTTCCCCGGCGAGAGCTTGAAGGAGTTGGCGGTGACGGCTCTGCACGGGCAGATCACCATCACTGAGTTGATTAACGGCGAAGCCTTTTGGCCCAAGCTCATCATCTACATTTTTCATTACGCCGGCGTAATGGGTGGGCTGGCGGGGCTGTGGCTGGCCCGGCGCGAATGGCTCAAAGTTTTGCCGCTGGCCCTGCCGATTATTTATTTCACTGTTGTTTACACGCCGTTGGTCATCATCCCTCGCTACATTTTTCCGACGATGCCCTTTTTTATGATCCTGGCCGCCTTCGCCGGGATGAGTTTGTTCTCACCCCGGGCGAGCGGAACAGAGTCAATGCGCAGTGAAATCACGCATTGAGAACCGTGTATCGAGAATTGACCTTGCGCGTCGCCCACGTTCTCAAAACCACTGGCCTCTCCGGGGCCGAGTCGCATCTGCTAACATTGTCGGGCGGTTTGCGGGCCGAAGGCTTCGAGTCGCGGTTGATCGTGCTGGTCGATCAGCGGCGGCCCCCAACCGCGTTGATCGAAGCGGCGCGGGCGGCGAACGTTCAAATCGACACCGTGCCGTTGACGAGCGATCTTGATGTCGCCGTCATCCCGAAAATCGCCGCCTTGCTCAAATTGGCTCGAACGCAGATCGTTCACACCCACATGATTCACGGCGATCTCTATGGTACGCTGGCGGCGCGGTTGGCGGGCCTCACGGTAGTGCAAAGCCGCCACAACGACGACAGATTTCGGCGGCGCTGGGCAGTGCGCTTGCTCACGCGCTGGCTGGCCGCGCAGGCAAAGACTGTTATCGCCATCTCGGACTCAGTGGCCGCTTTTGTACGCGATGTGGAAGGCGTGCCCGGCTCGAAGATTGTCCGTATTCATTACGGTCTTGACCCGGCGCAGGTGACGGCGAAGGCGCAACCCGGCGCGTTGCGCGCCGAGCTTGGCCTGAGTAACGATGTGCCCCTTGTCGGCGCGGTGGGGCGGCTGACAGAGCAAAAAGGGTTCCGCTACTTGCTCAAAGCGTTTGCGATGGTTCGCCAATCGTTGCCTCAAGCACAATTGGTGATTGCCGGTGACGGCCCGCCAGGGCAACGGTCGGCGCTCGAAGCGCAGAGCATCCCTGGATCGGTCCACTTTCTCGGCTGGCGCAGTGATGTGCCGTCGCTGATGGCGGATATTGATGTGCTGGCTGTGCCGTCGTTGTGGGAAGGATTTGGATTGGTGACTCTTGAGGCGATGGCCTTGAACAAACCCGTTGTTGCCAGCCGGGTGAGCGCCCTGCCCGAAATTGTGGCTGATGGCCAGACGGGCCTGCTGGTTCCGCCTGCCGACCCAATGGCCCTGGCTGGCGCGCTCTGCGCCTTTCTGGCCGACAAAGCCAAGGCGCGGGCTATGGGCGAGCGTGGCCGCGCCCGACTGGAAAAAGAATTCACCGTGCAACGCATGGCCCGCCAACACGCAGCAGTTTATAGAGAAACGGCCTCGCGCGTGCCGGAGTTTAGGGCATGAATATTCAATACCGAATACTCAATACTCAATATTGGGTACTCGGTATTGAGTATTGAGTATTGTCATGTGCGGCATTTGCGGCGTCATTCACTTCGACGGCTCGCCCGTCGAGCAAGCCAACCTGACTCGGATGGTGGAGACGATTCATCATCGCGGGCCGGATGATTCGGGCGTGTGGGCCGAGGGCAACGTCGGGTTGGGCAATACCCGTTTGGCGATCATTGACCTGAGTCCTGCCGGGCACCAGCCGCTCGCGAATGAAACCGGCGACGTCTGGATTGCCTTCAACGGCGAGATTTACAACTTCCAGCCTATCCGCGATGGATTGATCAAACGCGGCCACACCTTTCGCTCGCGTACCGATACCGAAACCATCGTCCACCTTTATGAGGAGCGCGGCATCGAGTGTTTGCAGGCTCTGCGCGGCATGTTTGCCCTGGCGATCTGGGATGGGCCCAAGCGTGAATTGTGGCTGGCCCGCGACCGGTTGGGTAAGAAGCCCCTCTACTATTTTCACGACGGGTTGCGTTTGATCTTCGGTTCGGAGATCAAGTGCATTCTCGCCTATCCAAACGTGCCGCGCGTTTTGGATCGAAGCGTTCTGCCCCTGTACCTCACTTACGGCTACGTGCCCGCGCCGCAGACGATCTTTTCGGGTATTCGGGCGTTGAGGCCGGGATGTTGGTTGAGGGTGGCGGGCTCGAGGGTTGAAGAGAATCAATATTGGTCTGCTCCGTCAGCCAACCCTCCCGAAGGTTCTAAAACCTTCGGGAGGGTCGAACAGGATTGGGCCGAAGCGTTGCTTGAGCAACTGCGCGAGGCGGTGCGCTTGCGGTTGATCAGCGATGTGCCGCTGGGGGCGTTTTTGTCGGGCGGGCTGGATTCGAGCGCGGTGGTGGCGCTCATGGCCGAGGCCGCCTCTGCCCCGGTGAAGACGTTTGCCATCGGCTTCAGCGGCGAGCCGTCGTTTGACGAGACGGCGCACGCGCGCGTTGTTGCTCAACATCTCGGCACGGATCATCACGAGTTCATCGTCGAGCCGCAGACGATTGATCTCATTCCCAAATTGGCCTGGCATCTCGATCAGCCATTTGGCGACTCGTCGGCCATCCCGACGTATCTTGTCTCGAAGCTGGCGCGCGAGCATGTGACCGTGGCCCTCAACGGCGACGGCGGCGACGAGTTGTTTGCTGGTTATGATCGCTTTCGCGCGGCGCGGTTGGCAGGACAGTACAAACGTTTGCCAGAATGGGTTCATCGTGGCGTGACGGAGTTGGCGAAGCGCTGGCCGCAAAGCACGGGCTACCGCGATGTGGGGCGGCGGACTCTGCGGTTTGTCACGGCGGCGCGATTGCCTCTGCCGCAACAGTATTTGGGCTGGGTGGGAATCATGTCGCCCGAACTGGTTGACGGGTTGACCGTCGACTCGGGCCGGGAACAGGCAACGGCTCATTTCCAGAAATACTTTCCCCAGCTCAACGGCGGCGACCCCGTCCCGACTCTGCTGGAGGTGAATCTGCGCTCGTATTTGCCGGACGATCTCCTCATCAAAGCTGATCGCCTGAGCATGGCCGCCTCGCTCGAAGCCCGCTCACCATTTCTGGATCATGTGCTGGTCGAGTTCGCGGCGACGATTCCGGCTTCGCTCAAACTACGAGGCGGGACGAGTAAGTATATTTTGAAGCGGGCGTTTGAGGGCAAACTGCCGCGCGAGATTATCCATCGCCGCAAGCACGGCTTTGGGGTGCCCATTGGAAAATGGTTCCGAACGACGCTTCGCGAGTATCTCGCCGACACTCTGCTTTCGGCGCGGGCAAGGGAGCGCGGCCTGCTTCGGCCTGAGGTCGTTCGAGGTTTGATGAGCGAACATCTTTCCGGCGAGCGCGATCATGGCCAGGTGCTGTGGACGTTACTGATGCTGGAAGTGTGGGCGCGCGAGTTTTTGGATTGAAGACGGCGGACGATTGACGATTGACGAAAGCTTTCGTCGTTCGCCCGTCGTCTATCGTCCACATGGAGAAAGATCATGATTCGTTATCTCGTGACCGGCGGCGCGGGCTTCATCGGCTCGAACATCGTGGAAACACTGGTGAAGCAAGAGGCGACGGTGCGCCTGGCCGATAACTTTTCGACAGGCCGTCGTGAAAATCTGGCGGGCCTAGCCGACAAGATCGAATTGCTCGAAGGCGATCTGGCTGAACTGGACTTTGCGCGTTACGCCGCGCGCGACGTTGACTACGTTCTGCATCAGGCCGCCATCCCCAGCGTGCCGCGCTCGGTGGCCGACCCACTCGCCAGCAATCAGGCCGGGGTGACGGCCACGCTTAACCTGCTGATAGCGGCGAAGGATGCGGGGGTGAAGCGGCTGGTGTTCGCCTCGTCGTCGTCGGTCTACGGCGAGTCGGTGGGCGCGGCGAAGCATGAGGACTTAAAGCCCGCGCCGCTCTCGCCGTACGCGGTGAGCAAGCTGGCCGCCGAGCAATACTGCATGTCGTTCTACACTGTTTATGGCTTTGAGACGGTGGCCTTGCGCTACTTCAACGTCTTCGGCCCGCGCCAGGACCCGGCTTCACAATACTCCGCCGTCATCCCCAAGTTCATCACGGCTCTGCTGGCGGGGGATGCGCCGACGATTTACGGCGACGGCGAACAGACTCGCGATTTCACCTTTGTGGGCAACGTCATTGCCGCCAACCTGCACGCCCTCACCGCAACGAACGCGCCCGGCCAGTATTTCAACATCGCCATGGGGCAAGCCACCTCGCTCAACCAACTTGCCGACATGCTCAACGAACTCGTCGGCACTAACGTCCGCCCAAACTACGCCCCGCCACGCAAGGGCGACATCAAGCACTCCACCGCCGATGTGACTAAGATTCGCGACGCTCTCGGTTTCACGCCGAAGATTAGTTTGATTGAGGGGTTGAGGGAGACGGTGGAGTGGTATAGAAAACAAAATTGATCCGCATTCTTAGAATCATCGCCCGCCTCAACATCGGCGGCCCGGCACTGCACGTCACGCATTTGGCACGCGGCCTGAACCCGACCCGGTTTGAAACCATGCTCGTCACCGGCCAGATCAGCGCCGGCGAAGGCGACATGAGCGATCTGGCAAGCGGCCTCAACTGGCGCGTCATTCCCGAAATGGGCCGCGAACTTGCGCCCCTGGCCGATGCCATAACCCTGCTAAAATTATGGCGGCTCATGCGCCACTACCGCCCAAATATCGTTCACACCCACACCGCCAAAGCGGGCGCAGTAGGGCGGTTGGCGGCGCGGCTGGCTGGTGTGCCAATTGTGGTTCACACCTTTCACGGCCACACCTTTCGCGGCTATTGGGGACCGCTCGGATCAAAGTTGACCGTGATCACCGAGCAGGCGCTCGCCCGCCTCACTGACCGCATTGTCGCCCTCAGCAACCGGGTGCGGGACGATCTGCTAGAATTCCGGATTGCCCCGCCGGAAAAAATTACCACCATTGCCCTAGGGCTTAACCTGACGCCATTCGCCGCGCAGACCCGGCGCCGGGGTAAACAAACCGTCGGCATTGTGGGGCGATTGGTCCCGATCAAAAACCACGCCCTTTTTTTGCGAATGGCCCGTCAGTTGATCGCCGGTGGTTTCAATGGTGACTTTGTGATTGTGGGCGATGGCGAGTTGCGCCCCGAACTCGAACGGGAAGCCGCCGATTTGAATGGGCGGCTGAGGTTTACAGGCTGGCGGCGCGACTTGCCGGAAGTGTATGCCGGTCTTTCGGTCGTCGTCAACACGTCGCTCAACGAAGGCACGCCGGTGGCCCTTATCGAAGCCATGGCGGCGGGCGTGCCGGTGGTTGCCACCGCCGTCGGCGGTGTCCCCGACGTGGTGCGTCATGGCGAAACAGGTTGGCTCGCGCCGAGCGGCGACGCCGTCGCCCTGATCAATTGTGTGAAGTCGGCCTTGAGCGATGACGGCCAAATCGCCGCCCGCGCTCGCGCCGAAGTTCTGGGCCGCTTCTCGAAAGAGCGCCTGATTGCGGATGTTGAAAAGTTGTATGAGTCGTTGATAGAGAAATCCCAAAATCCCAAATCCCAAGGTTGAATTGAGAGTTGGGCTTTTGGAAT
Organism: uncultured Anaerolineales bacterium; assembly: GCA_964431175.1. Classification (GTDB taxonomy): domain Bacteria; phylum Chloroflexota; class Anaerolineae; order Anaerolineales; family VGOW01; genus VGOW01. The sequence goes on along the minus strand of CAYSIV010000038.1, from coordinate 13,380 downwards.
TTGGAAGTTGGATCTTATGTCTCAATTTGTCTTCATTGCCATTGCCGCCGGCCTCATCGCCTTTGTGGGCACGCCCTTCACGCTGATTATGGCCCGCCGCGTCGGGTTCGTAGCCGTGCCCAGCGCGCGCAAGACACACGTTGCGCCCACGCCTCTGCTGGGCGGGGCCGCCATCTGGGCCGCGTTTGTGGCCAGCCTGCTCGTCTTTGGGCGCGGCTCCGAGTTCCGCGAGCTGGCCGCCATCATCACCGGCGGCACCCTCATTTCAGCCCTCGGCCTCATCGATGATCGCATCGGCCTTGGGCCGCGCGCCAAGTTGTTTGGGCAAATAGCGGCGGCAGGTGTTTTGATCCTCGGCGGAGTTAAGGCTCAACTCTTCAACAATGATTTATTAGACATCCCTTTGACTCTGTTCTGGGTGATCGGCATCTGCAACGCCATGAATTTCATGGACAACATGGACGGCCTGGCCGCCGGGGTGGCCGCCACGGCGGCGGCCTCCTTTTTTCTACTGGCGGCCTTGAACGGGCAAGCCCTCGTCGCCAGTTTGGCCGCGGCCTTATTCGGGGCGTGCCTCGGCTTCCTCGTCTACAACTTTCAGCCCGCCCTCAGCTTCATGGGCGACAGTGGCTCACTGTTGTTGGGTTTCATGCTGGCCGTGCTCGGCATTAAACTCAACTTCCCCGGCGTCAACTCCTATTCCACCTGGATGGCCCCCATCGTGGTGCTCGGCCTGCCGATTTTCGACACTACCCTGGTGACAATTTCTCGCCTGCGACGGGGCGTCTCGATTGCTCAAGGCGGGGCCGATCACACCTCGCATCGGCTGGCGCGGTTGGGGTTGAGCCACCGGCGGGTCGTCATCGCCCTGTACACCGTCGGCGCATCGCTGGGCATGTTGACCCGGCTGATGACTCAATCGTTGCCGTTGGTGGCAAATTCGATCTTTGCCGGGTTGGCGGTTGGCGGCCTATTCGTGTTGTGGCTGTTGGAAGAAGTGCAACGCCAACCGGCGGTATCACGTTTCCGGCCCGACTTGCGAGTCACCTTCATCGGCGGCGGCGAAGCGATGTTGCCTCTGCTGGAAGGCGCGGTTGCCATCAGTCGCAAAGTGACAATGCTGGTCACTTCTGAACCTCCCAGAGGTTTGCAACCTTCGGGAGGTTGGCACGCCATGCCGGCTCTGCGCCTTCAAGCTTGCCTCGCTATTCTCGCTGAGCACCCCACGGCAACGCGCACGGTCATAGCTGGCTCGGAAGCGTTTCGAGCCGACGGCCTCCTGGCCGAGCAACTAACGCTGGCCGAAGCCGCGCTAAAACTAAACGGGCAGGCCATGCTCACCACCGCACCCGGCTCAACCATTGTCAGTGAAGCCGCGTTGGCCGCCCTGCAACAAACCGACTTGATTGTGATCGGCGGCGACTTGCACGAAAATGTTTTGCCCACTCTAGCCTTGCCAGAAGTGGCGCAAGCTCTGCGCCGCTCCAAGCGGGCGCGAGTGCTGGCCCACCCCGACCCGAAGCGGGCTTTGGCCGAAGTTGAAAGAGCCGCCGGGCCGAACTTGATCACCCACCTCATCACCGAAACGACAATGGACGGCGTCTGGCACACCGCCGCCGACTTGCGGCAAAGCAACCAGATCGCCGACGCCCTGGGACGCATTTGGCTAGCCCGCACTCGCGTCCGTCACGCCCCTCAGCCGATCTCCGGGAGCATTTATGGATGAAGTAGAAACCCTGCGGGCGCAAGCCACCGACCGGTTTACCGTGGCTGCCCTCACCGGGTTGTTGTTTTGTGTTTACTTGTTGACCGCCTCTTTAGTCTTCATCAGCGGCGACGAGTTGTTCCTGTTCGACGCCGCCGAAAGTTTTGCCCGCCACCAGAGTGTCTTTCGCAGTGAAACAGCCGATCTTCAATGGCCTGGCGAGTCTCAAGCCGAACCGGCTCAGCCGTTGCTGGCCGCCTTGATCTATTTGCTGGCTAACAGTTTTGACGGCATCGGTAACGTTCACGCTACGATGCTGTTCAACCCCTTGCTGACGGCCCTCACCGGCGGCTTGGTGTTTTTATATGTCCGCCAGTTGAATTACGAGCGCTCCACCGCCATCGCCGCCGGATTGGCATTTGGCCTGACCACCATCGCCTGGCCATATACCAAAACTTTCTTCCGCGAGCCGCTGGCCACCTTCACCCTCTTCGCAACCGCCTATTGCCTTTTACGCTGGCGGAACGCTTTCGTTCAAAAACGCCGGGCCGGGTATCTCTGGCTCGTTGCGGCACTTGTGGCCGGTATAACAAGCATCTTCTCTAAGGACGGGATGGTGGCCGTTCTGCCGATATTGTTATTCATTCCTCTGTCGGGACGCGTGGCCTTCAACCGCCCATCGAAGGATTGGTTGAAAATCGCCGCCATCGTCGTTGTGGCGGCCGTAGTGGTGGTAGGCATCGGGTTGTATTTGAACATCTTCGGCCAGGGGCGATTCGATATTTTTGACAGGTTGGCGGCGCTGAGCCGCCATATTAGCCTTGCTCCCACCGGCATCCTGGGTTACCTGGCCAGCCCGGGCAAAAGTTTATTCTTGTACTCTCCGGTTTTGCTGTTGGCGTTGGTGACACCGTTCGTCAGCAAAGCGCGCCGCTCTGACACCGTTTGGCCGCTGGCATTGCTCGTCGTCTTTGTGGTCATTTGGGCTTTGGTGCGTGGCGAACTCTGGTGGGGCGGCACCAACTGGGGGCCACGCTACATGGTTCCCCTCACACCCTTCTTGCTGGTGGCGGCGGCCCCGATGATCGATCTGGGATTGCATGGCAAAGGCTGGCCCGCTAAAGCCATGCTGGTCTTTTTTCTGGCTCTGGCTGTCCTGGGCGTGGCCGTGCAAATCGGCGGCATCGCCGTCAGGGTGAGTGATTACGATAACATTTTAGGCGCGGCCAAAGTGGGCGGCCCGTGGACGCTGGGGCTGTGGACCCCGATCTACTCGCCGATACTTGGACATTGGCGATTGCTGGGACTCAAACCGCCGGACTTTGCCTGGGTGTGGGCCTTGCCCGACGGCCCGGCCTGGGTAATGCCGGCTCTGGCTGGCGGTCTGGCTCTGGTGTTTGCCGTTGCCATTTGGGTTGGCCTCACGCGCATCATTTTGCGTCGCGTTATCTTTGGCTCCGTCATCACCGGCCTCCTGCTCACCGGCGCCGTCACCTGGCTCAGCCTGCGGGCGATCTATTACGACCAGCGTTATCACGGCAATGACGAGACTTTGCACAAGTTGAACGCAGCGTTGGCGAAGATCGATTCGCCCGATCCGGTCATTTATCTCAACAACCGGGCCTACTTCGACTTCATGCTGAACTACTATAAGGGCTACATCCTGTGGTATACCCTGGCCCTCAACCCGAACGAACTGTTGGCTCCCGGTCAACTGCCTCCCGCGCCGTCCACCGATCCGACGACCTTGATTAGCAAAGAAGTGTGGGGAGATACCGTGATCTGGTTTAATAACCAGCACCAGACGGTGTTTTTGATTATGGAGCACGGGCCGTTCACGCCCGAGTCGCCGCGCCCGCTGGAATGGGCCTTGAGCCGCAATTATTATTATGTCGGCGTACAGGAGTTCTCGCCCATCGTGCGTCTGGTGCAATTTTCAACTGCTCACGCGCCGGCGCCGGCCAAGCCTTCTGCCCATCCGGTAAATTATCAAATTGGCGATACGATAGGCTTGCTCGGTTGGGATGCTGAACCTGACGGGACGCCGCTTCGCCCGGGCGGCATTCTCAACGTTTCGACGCAGTGGCATGCCATCACTGCACCCGGAGCCGATTACAAAATTGGAACGTATTTGATGGCGCCGCAGGGCACGGTCGCTTTGCAAGATGACAGCTTCCCGATGAACGGTTTCTGGCCCGCCAGCGCCTGGAGGTCGGGCGATGTCATCCGGCACAACGTGGCCTTTGTTCTGCCCAAAGATCTGGCCCCCGGTTTTTACGAAGTGTGGACATTGATGTACTCGCCGGCAGACGGTTCGCGGTTGCCAGTGCAGGACACAAGCGGCACTGCGATTCGAGATCATGTCGTCTTGTTTAATGTAGAGGTAACGCGCTAATGGGTTCAATTATGGTGACCGGAGCCGCCGGGTTTGTGGGAAGCCATGTGGCGGAATTGCTACTGGCGCGCGGTGAGCGTGTCATTGGCCTTGATAATTTTGATCCATACTATGACCCGCGCCTCAAACGCCGCAACCTGATCCCTCTCTCTTTACATTCCAACTTCACTTTCATTGAAAGCGACATTCGTGAGGCGGCTTCCGTCTCGGACCTCATCCGCGAACACGGTGTGGATCGCATCGCACACCTCGCGGCGCTGGCCGGGGTGCGGGCCTCGATCAACCGGGCCAACGATTACGTTGCCGTCAACGTCACCGGCACAATCAACGTGCTGGATGCCGCACGGGCCGCCGGGGTAAAGCAGACAGTGTTTGTGTCCACCTCTTCGGTTTACGGGGCCACCGCCCACACCCCTTTTGTCGAAGATGACCCCGCCGGACAGCCACTGGCGCCGTATCCGGCGAGCAAGCGGGCCGCCGAATTGATGGCCTATTCTTACCACAATCTGTTCAACCAGCCCATCAGCGTTGTTCGCCTATTCAGCGTTTATGGCCCGCGCGGGCGGCCCGACATGATGCCTTATCAAGTGGCTTACAGTATCGCTCAAGGCAAAGCTATTACATTGTTTAATAACGGTCAGATGCATCGCGACTGGACTTATGTGGGCGACATTGCCGCCGGGATCGTTGGCGCGCTGGATCATCCGAACGGCTTTAGTATTTACAACCTCGGCCGGGGCGAGCCGGTGCTCATGGCCGATTTCGTGCGTCTGCTTGAGAAGTTGATCGGCAAACCGGCCCTCATCAACGATGTGCCTGCGCCGCCCAGCGAGCCGCTCCTGACTTATGCCGACGTGAGCCGGGCGCGCGCCGCTTTTGGCTATAACCCGGGCGTGCCGGTCGCTGAAGGCTTGGAGAAGTTCTGGGCCTGGTTTCGCGAGCAACCGGAGCTTGTTTCCTGAACTGTGGCCCCCAACCGTTTATCTCGCCTGATTATTGCTCTGTTGGCAGTTGCCCTTTTTGTCTCAGGCTCACTTAACTGGATTCTCTTCAATCAGGGCCAGCAATATTATTTGCAACTCAACGAAACACGCCTTGACCCGTTGCAGTTAGGTTATTTTGATGCGGGAACACCAGCCAATCTGACGAAAACCCGAGTTGTGTTCTTTGGCGACTCGCGTGCCGCCGAATGGCCTGCCCCGACCAACCCTGGTAGTTTTGGGTTTATCAATCGTGGTATTGGCGCCCAGACGACGGCGCAAGCGTTGTATCGATCTGACTTCCACCTTGCTCCTCTCCAACCCGGAATCGTCATTGTTCAGATCGGCATCAACGACTTGAAGACCATTCCGCTCTTCCCGGAGCGGAAGGAAACCATTATTGCTGACTGTAAAGACAACATTCAGCGTATCGTTAGCAAGTCGGTTAACCTGGGCGCAACCGTGATTCTGACGACGATTTTTCCCGTTGGCCCCGCCCCGCTGGAGCGGCAATTGTTTTGGCCGCTCGATGTGCCTGAGGCAGTTTTTGAAGTGAATGCTTATCTTGAATCGCTGGCAAACTCAGAAGTCATCATCTTTGACGCTTACGCGGTGTTAGCAGGCGGTAACGGTATGACACAAAGCGAGTATGCACGAGACACCCTACACCTTACCTCAGAAGGATATGCGGCGCTGAATACTGAGTTGGCCTCCATTTTAGTGACTTTGAAGTAGCTGTGAAGCCCGACAGCCTCTTTGAACTCAAACGCAAATGGCTGCCCCTTTTCGTTTTGGGGTCGGCCATCTTTGGCGCGGGTATTGCGCTAGCCCTGCTCTGGCTGTATCGCCAGTCGCCATTCACCGATACGGTGGTGGATTTCCTCACCCCCACTTCGCCCGAGGCTCCGCCACGCGGCACGCTGATTAGCATTACCGCGGCCCTCTTCACAATGGCCGGCGGCGGCCTGCTCATTTTCGCAATTGGGCGAATCAACGCCAGTGAAGTCGGCGAGATCGACTCCTTCTGGTGGAAGGTGGCCGTGGCGGCGCTGGCCGGGCAGTGGTGGCTGGGCGAGCCAAAGCTGGTGGTGCTTGCCGCCGGGCCAGGCACGCCGACGTTACTACGGGCGCTCAAAACAATTTCCGGACGTATCATTGTCCTGGTTCAGCCTACGCCTCAACTTGTACTGGCGTTGGCCGAAGATGAAACTGAGGTGCAAACTCTGCTGTCTGTTCTGCCCGGTGAGCTGGACAAGTTGAGCAACGGTTTACGTTTGCGCGGCCGCTTCCTGCCGCCTGTTTCATCCTCATTGGCGCTCGAGGCCATTGCTCGCGCTGAGGTGTTTGTCATTGCGCCTGCGCTCGACGACGAGTCGTTTGGCTTGAACGTTGACGACAAACTTGCGGGCGCGGTGCAGAAGATGCGCGGGCGCCGACTCCTGGTCGGGGCCACCTCAGCGGCCAAACCGGACCGGTTGGCCCAGGCGGTGAAATGGTGCGCGAGTCGATTTGGGCCGCCTGTCGTTCTGGCCAACAGCAACTCAGTCGCCCCGTTGCCTTCAGGCCGTTTTTATCAAGAGGTTGAAGGCGCTGTTGAGCGAGACCTTGCTGACTGGGAATCGCCGGAGCGGTGGGATGTGAATAAGCTGGCGGTGTTCTTGCATGAGACGATCACCCGCCGTTGAGGCGGATGTGTTCGAGCGCGGCGGCGAGGTCGGGGTAACCGCCGTTGAGGCGGTGCAACTTTTTCTGCTCCAGGCCTCGCCCGGTGAGGACGAGGAGCGTTTGGGTATTGGCGGCTTTGCCCGCTTGCAAGTCAGAGAGCGCGTCGCCGATCATCCACGAGCGCGAGAGGTCGAGGGCGAGATCGTGGGCGGCGCGGTGCAACATGCCGGGGCGCGGCTTGCGGCAATCACAGTTGTCTTCCGGTCTGTGCGGGCACATGTAAATGCCGTTTACTCGGCCACCAGCGCGAATTATTTCGGCCTGGAGACGGTTATTGATGTCTTCAGCATCAGCCAGGGTGAGGAAGCCGCGCCCGACCCCGGCCTGGTTAGTGGCAATGACGATAGCATAAGGCGTGAAGGTGAGAGCGGCCAGCGCTTCGAGCGCGCCGGGAATGAAAACGACATCAGCCCACGAGCGCACATAGTCATCCCGGTTTTCAATGATCACGCCGTCACGATCGAGGAAGATAGCCGGGCGGTAAAGGTTATCTAGGCCCACGATGTCGTTCCCGCACCGTCCTAATTCCTTCAGCGGCTAGGATCGCCAGGCACACGGTGAAATTTGTTCGCGCTCGCGTATCCTGAACACCGCCGGTCATCAGCGGCACAGCCAGAAAATATAAGCTAGGTAACAGGGTCACTGCCAACCAGAGCCATGATCGTTTCCGCCAGAGCCCAATACAACCGAGGGCGGCCAGGCTATAGAACAGCAAGTTGAATGCCGCTTCAGTCCATAAAAATGGGGCTCCGGTTGTGGTCAACACATTTGAAAATCCCAGGAGCTTGACCAGGGAAACGGGCATGACCAGAATATACGCCACCGGATGGGCCAGGTAAACTTCGATAGCCATGTCGCGCATGAGGCGATCGGCCCGCGGGTCGGTTGGCACCAACTGCCGCCACATCGATTCATCATCGTAAGTTTCACGCGGTCCGGCCACTCCCAGTCTCTTGTCAAGTTCATAGGCGAATTCAGTTTGTACTGCCTCCGCCGTTTTGCCGGTGGCCCAGTGTTCAACAGAAACAGCTTTGTAAAAGAGCAGGTTGAAATTGCCGGTGGTTGCAAATGTAGACAGGTGGTGATAGGCATAGTTTCGCACATACCAGGGCGCAACCCCAAGAATGAAGGTTCCCAGGAAGACGCCGGCAACGACGGCCCGGCGCGGCGCAAAAGCTACTAGCATCACGACGACCACTACCGCGAAGTAGATGGCATTGGGCCGGGCCAGAGCGGCCAGGATGATGCCTGCGGCGCAGGCCGCTGCATCACGCCATCGGTAAGTTTTCAGCAACCGCACCAGAAAAACCAGAGTAATGGCGATAAAAAAATTCGAGAGAGTTTCGGCCATGAGGATGAGGCCTATGCCGATAGAGGCGGGATCAATCGCCGTTAACAAAGCGGCAAGCTTTTGCGAAGTTTCGTCGGCGCCAAGCTCTTTGGCGATCTCATAAGCAAAAAGGCAGACCGGGGCCGACACAAAGGTTTGGGCAAAGGCAGCGACCAGCGGCGATCTTGAGCCGGTGACCAGATACGTGAGAGCGATAAACATTGACTCCAGAGGAGGGCGATACGCAAACAGCCACGACGCGAGTCCGCGCCCATTCACTAACTCTCTGGCCAGCAACTCATAAACTTCGGTGGCGGTTGGATCGGGCGAGGTCCCGCCGGGCGTTTTGAAAACGAAATAATAAAAATAGAAGGCTATCCAGCGAATGAGGAAAGCTAGTCCGAGTATTGTCCAAATGTTGAAAGCGTTTTTGAGCTTCGTCGGCATCATGAAAAGTTATTCCGGCCTCGCTGGAACCGGGGCCGGCTTGTCCACCGGGCGGGTGGTGATGAGCGGCAACCAGAGCGAGAAGCACGAGCCTTTGCCAATGTCACTGCTCACCTCCAGCCGACCGCCGTGCGCCTGAGCAATCCACTTAGCGATTGAAAGGCCAAGCCCGGCGCCGCCCGGCGTCCCGGCGGCGCGGGTGCGCGCCTTATCAACCCGGTAGAATCGGTCGAAGATATTGGGCAGGTCTTCCGGTGGGATGCCGACCCCGGTGTCGGCGACCGTGATTCTGGCCCAGCCGTTGACACAGGCCAGCCCCATGGTGACTTTGCCGCCGGGCGGCGTGTACTTGATGGCGTTGCTGGCCAGATTCAATAGAACTTGCTTCAACTTATCCTGATCGCCCGCCACTCGCGCCTGATCCTCATCACCAATGGCAACCGTCACTTTGCCCCCGGCCAGCACAACTGCTTGCCGATAAACGTCCAAGAGCAACGTATCCAATTCCACCGGCGAGCGCGCAACTGGCAGATTTCCGGACTCGGCCTGGGCCAGCATGAGCAGGTCGCCCACCAGCCGCGACATACGCTCGGTTTCAGATTGAATGGCGTCGAGCGACTCGCGATCCGGTTCCTTCATGCGACGCAGGAGATCAATGTTGCCGCGAATGGCGGTGAGCGGCGTGCGAAGTTCGTGGGAGATGTCGGTGAGGAAGCGGCGCTGGGTGTTGAAGAGGCGCTCCAGACGCTCGAGGGTGGCGTTGAAGGCAGTGACCAACCGCCCCACTTCGTCGATGGCCGGTCCTTTGAGAGGAATTCGGCGGGAGAGATCGTCGGCGCGCGTGATTTGCAGAGCGGTGTTGGTCACCGTCTCCAGCGGGCGCAGGGCGCGGCCGGTGGTGAGTATCACAAAAACAGTAGACAGCCCCACCGATAGCACAACGCCAAGCACCAAGATTAGCACCAGCAAACTCTGAGCCTGATCCACATCGCGCATTAATGCGCCCACCTGAACGTAACCGACGACGTCTCCGGCTTCGGTGGCGATGGGTTGGGTGAGGACACGCACGTGCGCGCCGTTGACTCTCACATCGCGAATGATGATCTCTTCTGCCCCGACTTTCTCCATGTCGAGCGGCTTGTTAAACGTCCCCAGGTTTTGCGAAACGCGTTTGACCTGGCTGTGGGTATTGATGATTTGAATGTAAAGCCCGTCGGCCTGGAAGAGTTCGAGTGCAGGCAGGGAAAGGAACGAAAGGTCGGGGGTGACGGCGCTAGCCCGGATGACCTGGTTGGCGGTTTGCCGCAGACGCTGGTCAATTTGAGAGGTGAGCATGATGCCCAACACCAGCCAGACCACCACTCCAAAGAAGGTGATGACGGCGGTGAGAATGCCGCTATACCATAGCGCGAGGCGAAGACGGATGGACACGGTGGTTATGGTACACGGGTTTTCAAGGAATCGCCCGGATTGTTATCGATTACTTAACTTGTCGGAGTGAGCTGAAAAGGTTAGTCTTCGCGCAAAACGTAGCCCACGCCGCGCACCGTATGGAGGAGGCGCGATTCATTGTTGGCTTCGAGTTTTTGCCGCAGGTAACGAACGTAGACTTCGATGATATTGCTTTCGCCGCCGAAGTCGTAATCCCAGACCCGGTCGAAGATCACTTCGCGAGTGAGCACCTGGCGCGGGTTGCGCATGAATAACTCAAGGAGTTCGTATTCTTTAGCGGTCAGATCAATGGCGCGCTCGCCGCGAAAGGCTTGCCGGGTTCCGGTGTCCAGCATCAGGTCGGCGAATTTGAGGATTTCGATGGATTGGGGCTGGGCCCGGCGGAGCAGGGCGCGGATGCGGGCCAACAGTTCGTCGAAGGAGAAGGGCTTGATGAGATAATCGTCGGCCCCGGCATCGAGGCCCAACACCCGATCGGCGACTGAGTCTCGGGCAGTAAGAATGATGATCGGAACCGGGCCGCCACTGCGGAGGCGGCGGCACACTTCGAGTCCGTCCATCCCAGGCAACATCCAATCTAAAATCACCAGGTCGGGCGGGTTGTCACGGGCCAGAGCCAGGCCGCCCGGGCCGTCATGGGCGACGCTTACCCGGTAGCCTTCATAGGCCAGCCCGCGGCGCAGAAAGTCGGTGATTTTTTCTTCATCTTCAATGACCAGGATTTGGGGGGTATTCATGATGCGGATGATACCATAGCGCGGCTTTTTACCACAACTCATGCTATACTCTGAGCCATGATCACTCAATATCGCGAAGACATCCTGCGGCAGGCCCTTGAGGCGCTTACCAAGTCAGTGCCAGGCATCAATGCCACTGTCATTGTCAACGTCGATGGGCTGGTGGTGGCTTCTTATCCGCCCTCGCCGGAGAACGTGCATGACCCCACCGGTGATCATTCGGTGGCGGCCACCTCGGCGTTGATTCTCGGCCTGGCTGAGCGCACCCTCGAGCGGCTGGCGCAGGGCAGGCTTGATCGAGTGATGATCGAAGGCGATCATGGCGTGATAGGGGTTTATCCATGCACCGAGGATGCGGCGCTGGCAATTCTGATCGCCAAAGATGCCAAGCTCGGCCTGGCCTTGATGGCGGCTCGCAACACGGCGAATCAGATCAAAACCATCCTCAACAGCAACCGCCAATAGCTGAAATTTATCAGGCAGTGAGCGGGTTGCCGTTCACTGCCTTTTGTTTCTTTATTCCCCAATGGCAACTCAATCCAATAATGGCCCGCGCTTGCGGGTTCAACTGCTGGCGGCGGTGTTTGCCAGAGTCGTGATTAATACGGCGCACCGGATGCCTTATGCATTTCTGCCCGTCTTCAGTCAGGGGCTGGGGGTGAGCGACGAGGCGTTGACGCGCTTACTGTCGGCTCGCGGGGCATTGGGGATGACAGCCCCGCTCTTTGGCTCGATTCCGGATCGGTTTGGCCGCCGCCGGGCTATGCTGTTAGGCCTGGCGGTTTTTTGTTTTGGCTTGCTATTGGTGGCGCTCTTTCCCACTTACCCAACTTTCTTTGCAGCCATTGTCCTCATCGTCGTTTGCAAGTTCATTTTTGATCCGGCCTTGCAAGCCTACCTGGGTGATCGCATCGTCTATGCCCAACGCGGATTGGTCATCGCCATTTCCGAGTTTGGCTGGTCGGGCGCGGTGTTGGTGGGAATGCCGCTGTTGGGGTTCTTGATCAAGTTTGGCGACTGGCGCTCGCCGTTTTTGCCTTTGGCAATGCTGGGGCTATTGGCCGGATTGGCAATATGGGTTTTTATCTCGCGTGATAACGCGTTAACCATACCCGCCAACGAAGAAGGACAGAAACGACGCTGGCTTGATCTGTGGCGAAGCTCGACCGTAATGGCAACGTTGAGCATCGGCTTGGTAATTTCGGCGGCGAACGACGTGTTTGGGGTGGTGTACGCCCGCTGGCTGAAGGATAGCTTTAATCTATCAGTGGCCGGACTGGGATTGACGGCGATTGTAATTGGCGTGGCCGAATTGCTGGGCGAAGGATTAGTGGCTTTGTTGGCAGATCGGATGGGCAAGCGCCGGGCGGTGGTTGCCGGACTCGGGGCGAGCGCCGTGGCTTATGGGGCGCTGTGTCTGCCGGTGGTGGCCACCAAACTGCAGTTGGCCTTGGCGGCGATCTTTTTTGTCTTTATCACCTTTGAGTTTGCCATTGTCGCCAGCATCCCGCTCGTTACCGAACTTGTCCCTGAAGCGCGAAGCAGTGTGTTGAGCCTGAGTGTTGCCTTTCATGCGGCGGGCAGGATGATCGGCCCGCTGATTGCCGGGTGGGCCTTTCAGCGCGGGTTCGTCTGGAACGGCGCTATTGCGGCGCTCTTGAATCTCTTGTGGATTCCGGTTATCCTTTGGTTGGTAAAAGAAAGAGTTAGGTGACTGTCACCGGGGAGAGAAATGCCTGAATTTCACCGCGCCGCATTGCCCGGTGACAGTCACCTTGTAAAGGAGCTCATCATGGAATTAATAGGAATCAACCCTCTCTTCTTGGCTGGCTTAGGCGGAATTGTGGTGTTGGCCGTCATCTGGTTGTTGGTTCAGTTTGTCTTCAAATTAACCATTAAGGTATTTACGATTGGCTGTTTGGGAATCTTGCTATTGAGTCTGCTGTGCGCCGCCAGCGTGTATTTTGGCGGGCGATAGAGCAAACTAACAATTTCGGGTACAGCAAATTTCTGTTTTGCTTTCCAAATAAAAAACGCCCCCTGGCTTTTTGCCAGGGGGCGTTTCGGTTTATAGCCAATGTTACCGGTTTAGTATTCCGGCATGGGCGGCGCGGCGGGGGCTCGGTCCTTTTCCGGCGCGTCGGTGATCAGGGCATCGGTGGTAAGGATCATGGCGGCGATGCTGGCCGCGTTCTCCAGCGCGCCACGGACGACCTTCACCGGGTCAATGATACCGGCTTTGATCATGTCGCCATATTCGCCAGTGAGGACGTTGTAGCCGACGTTCTTGTTCTTGTCTTCTTTGGCTTTGCGGCGAACGCTGTCGATGATGACCGAGCCTTCCTGACCGGCGTTGGCGGCCAGCTTGCGCAGAGGCGCTTCGAGGGCGCGCCGGACGATGGTGATACCGGCCTGCTCGTCGTCATCTTCCATTTTCACCTTGGCCAGGGTTTCAGCGGCATTGATGAGCGACACTTCGCCGCCGGCCACGATGCCTTCTTCGACGGCGGCGCGGGCGGCCGAAAGAGCGTCTTCAACACGATGCTTCTTTTCTTTCAGTTCCACTTCGGTGGCAGCGCCTACGCGGATGATGGCTACACCACCGCTGA
>CAYSIV010000037.1:0-28435 GCA_964431175.1 uncultured Anaerolineales bacterium | reverse complement strand
AGGCGATTTACGCGCTGATGGAAGGCGTGGGGACGCGCGAGGCAATTGACACGGTGATGAAGCTGGGCATGAATCATCCCATGGGGCCGCTTACGCTGTGCGATCTGATCGGCCTGGATGTGGTATTGTACGTAATGCAGGTGCTTCACCGCGACCTGGGCGATGACAAATATCGCCCGTGCCCTCTGCTGGGGCGCATGGTAGACGCCGGTTATTTGGGCCGCAAGACCGGCCGCGGGTTTTACGAGTACGCCTGATCTACGGCCCTCCTAACCTCAGTGGATTATCTCAGCGATGTACACCAGTTTGCGGCTAGTTGCCCCAAACCGCGGCGCGAGGTGATTATGCAGGACGATGAGCAGATTGACCGTCTGTGGACAGTGATCACCGAGCCACGGGATCGCGCCTGGTTCGCTTTGATGCTCCGGGCAGGCCTGCGGGTCGGGGAAGTGGTCGGGCTGACCCTGAGCGACCTGTTGGCTGACCGGCCGGACCGGGGCAATCGCACCAGAGCATTCGCGATATTTCCCTGTTAGGTTCTTTGCCGAACTTTGTGATCGTGCAACCGGCCAACGCAGTTGAGACGCGGATGGCGGTGGAATATTGTGTCAACGAAGCGACCGACAACTGTGTCCTGCGCTTGATCATCGGCCCCTCGCCGCGCTTGCTGGAACTGCCCGCCGATTACAAACTCGCGTTCGGGCGCGGCATAACATTGACCGACGGTAACGATGCGGCGCTGTTTGCTTACGGGCCGGTGATGATTCATGAAGCATTAGTGGCTGCCGAGCGGCTAAGCGAGAGCGGATTCGGCTTGCGGGTGATCAACATGCCCTGGCTCAACAGGGTGGATGCCGATTGGTTGCGACAGGCGATTGGCGACATGCAGAGCATTTACGCTTTGGAAGATCATGCGCCCGTAGGCGGCCTGGGTGACTCTTTGCTCAACGCTTTAGCCGCCAACGGCTTGATGAAAGGCCAGCGTTTCGAGAAATTTGCCATTGAAGGCTACCCGGCCTGGGGCACGCCGCCCGAGGCGCTGAAGCATCATGCTTTGGATGGCGAGTCGTTGGCGAGGCGAATAAAGGCCTTTTACGAGGGATAACTTACGATGGCGATTGCTTATTTCAAGCGTTGGTTTATACCTCTAATGTGCATCGTTGCGCTAGCAACTTGGGCACTCTTCAATTTTTGGAGCCTTGAAGACTACATGATTCCATCGTGCGATGAGGCGTTTTATAGTAGTATCTCTTACACAATGCTCACTACCGGGCGATTTGGCCTGCCCATGTTTAATAACTTGTTCGGTTTTGAAACGTCGTATATTGGCAGTGGGCGGTTGGTTGTATTTGGGCAGGCGATAGTTCAACTGTTTTTTGGCCCGACTTTGTTCAGCGCGCGCCTCTTCAGTTTGCTGGGAGCAAGTGTGCTCATAGGCTCAGCATTCGCGCTGGCGTCGTTGCTTTACAACAGGCGTGTGGCTGTATGGGTTGCCCTGCTTACAGCGGCAGATTGGGCTGTCTTCATGCAAAGCCATTATGGTCGGCCGGATATTTGGCTTTCGGCCGCGACAGTCTTTGATTTGTATCTTGTATTCCGTCTTGCTCGACAATCATCCTCAAAGCAGGTGTTTGTCACCGGCTTCTTCGTGGCTTTATTGCCAGACATTCACCTCAATGGTATTCACTCCATCATCGGCCTCACTGCGGTGGCGGCCTACTTGTTGTTGGTAGAAGCGCGATCCTGGAGACGTTTCATTCTCTACGGGCTGGGCGGCGGGTTGGGAGCGGCCTACTTTGTAGTGACTCACCTTTTTCCAGATCCAGCATTGGCCATCAGTCAATACCAGTTGTATTTTCGGCCCGTTTATAGCGCTTACTCGACTCCACCTTTGCTAGAGCGCCTGGCAAGTTTAGCTATCTGGCTGTTTGATCATTACATTACAAATTTCAGCGGGCTCTCAATTATCCTGGCTCTAGTTTATTTGCCGGGAATTGCGCTCTCGGTAGTGCAGCCAGAACGGAAAGCCAGCCTGCTGGTGCTGTTATTTATAGTTACTTCGCTAGCTTCGTTCAGTGTGACTGGTGTAAAGTTGGATTATTATGCTGTGATTTGGCGGCCAGTCATGATATTACTTGGCGTGGCCGGTCTGCTGTGGGTGTTTAACCATCCTAGACTCGTGGAACGGTTGCCAATGATATTGAAGGGACGTCTCTCATACGGCTTGTTAGGCGGGCTGTTAGGAGTATTAATCGCCGGTAATGTTTACCTAGCAGGTAAGTTTAGCAACACCAACTATGCCGCTTATATCGCTGATTTGCGTCAATTCATCCCTAGCGGAAGCAGGGTAATGGCCGATGAATATCTATGGTATGGTTTCAGCGATCCTCAGTTCACTACCACAATTTATCCGCTCTGGCTCTACAGCCTTCTAAAGCACAAAATCCCGTTTCGCGATTTCCTGCGCCAGCAGATTGTTGACGTCGCGCCGGATTACATAGTTCTAGACTCTGGAGTGGGTTGCATCAATTCGGCGTCCGACATGAGCAAGGTATATATTGAGTTGATAAGCCAGTTATGCCGGCCGGTTGGCCTGGTTTTCGGCGCCTGGTTTAATACTAGCACCGTCTACCAATGCGAGTTGCGTTAGAAAGCTGTAATGAGAGAATGAAAGAGCTTGATGTTCTGTACCTTTATGAATATGCGGCGCGTGAACTGGATGTCGCCTGCGCCGTCAAAGCTATTGCCGAAAAGCAATACGGGTTGAAGATCCACATCGACCAGCACCCTTTTGGAGAGATGCTTTCTGATTTGACTCGATTCCGGCCAAGGATAGTGGCTCTCTCACACGTGGTGTCGTCAAATATTCCTTATGTGTTGGAGTGGCCCGAGGCGATCTACGTCAACTTGATGTGGGAACAGATTTTATACAAGGGGAATGTCAAGGCCAAAATGCCGCATGGCGAGTTTGCGCGTTGTCATCTGGTGCACCATGTTTGGGGAGAAGAGTCAGCTGACCTGTTACGGGAATTAGGTGTCCCTGAGCCACACATTTTTATCAATGGCAATCCGGCTTACGCGTTGTACCAGGAACCTTACCGCCGATTTTACGATCGACGTAACGAACTGGCCCAACTCTACCAACTTGATCCGGCCAAACTGTGGATATTCTTTCCGGAAAACTATAACTGGGCATTTTACAACGACGCTCAACTTCAAAGTTTCATCGCCGGGGGGCAGACGGCAGACGAAGTTTATGCGATGCGCGATTTTTGCATCTTGTCATTTGAGGAAGTGATGAAGTGGTGTGAAGCCGCCGCTAAAGGGGGAGGGGCGGAAGTGATCATTCGCCCTCGACCTGGCACGCCGCTGGCCGACTTTCGGGAGGCGGCAGGGAGAGTGATCGCTCGTATCCCCGATCACCTTCATATCATTAAAGATGAAAGTGTTCGCGAGTGGATCATTAGTAGTGATGTCGTGGTAACTTCTTACAGCACAAGCCTGATTGAAGCCGCGGTGGCCGACAAGCCAACCTACATCCTGGAACCTTACCCAATCCCAGAATTCATTGGCATGGATTGGCATAATTTGACGCCGCATATTAAGACAGGGGCGGAGTTCGCAGCCCTGTGTTTGAATGCAAATAAGGCCGTGCGCGATCCACGGCTTGGCGACTGGGCACGGACGACGATGATGCCCAAGGGCGATGCGATCCGAGGCCTGGTCAATTTCTTTGCCCAACTTAGCAGGGGACAAGTCCCCCGGCCAGCGCCTCCCCCACGTCATACTTTGTCCCTGCCGCCTCAATTTAATTTGCCGGCCGCGTTAGCATTTGAGTATTACAAAGCTTTGCGCGGTTATCAGCGTTTTCGACGCAAACTGCAACAGCCTCCGGTTCGTCCCAACCCCACCCATGAGCGTGAGTTGATCGGCCAAGCCGAAATCGCGCGGCGGGTTGAACGCTGGCAAGATCTGCTGTCAACCTATCAGGCAAATGAGCCCAGCGTTGAGGGCCGGTTATGAGAACTTCTATTTGCAAGAGGCACGACTTTGACCCGTGATCGTTCTCGCCTGCCGCGAGTGGTAGTAGCCTCGGGCAATAAATTCCATGCTTACCATTTGGCTCGCGGCGCTCAACGTGTTGGATGGTTACACCGGTTTATCACCACTATCTTTGATCGCTATGAAACAGAGATCCCTCTCAATAGAGTTGTGCAGATACCATGGCCGGCGTATGTTGCCGGACTGATAGATAAACTGCCTTTTCCAGCCAGCCAGTCTTGGGCGTATTATGTCGGCGATAATTGGTTTGATCGCGCCGCCAGCCGCTACGCGCCGGAAGCTGATATTTATCATGTATTCAATCATCATGGCCTGCATGGTATCCGGGCTGCTAAACGGGCTGGAGCAATCACCATCGTCGAACGGTCGTCGGCGCATCCCATCATGCAGCACAATTTGCTTCGAGAGGAGTTTGGGCGTTTTGGCCTGAAGTATCCATCTGGCAATCGCCAAATCATCGCCAAGCATTTGCAGGAGTACCTTGAAACGGACTGGATTATGGTTGCTTCTGATTTTGTGTATCGATCGATGATTGCCGAGGGCGTCCCGGCTCATAAACTTCGCCAGGTGCATCTTGGATTTGCGCCAAACTATTTCTTCCCCGGCGAAAAGGCGGACAATGTTTTTCGAATTGTATTTGTTGGGGCATTGAGCTTGCAGAAGGGATTGCCTTACCTGCTTGAAGGTTTTCGCCTGGCACAGTTGCCGCCGGAACGGAGTGAGCTGTTGATAGTCGGGGAGCCATTCCCCGATGCGCGCGCCTTTTTGCCGAAGTATAAAGGCTTGTATCGGTATATGCGTTTTGCACCTAATTACGAACTGGCCCGCGTTTACCAGTCAGGCTCGGTGTTTGTGTTGCCTTCACTCCAAGACGGATTCGGCATGGTAGTCTATGAAGCGGCAGCATGCGGCTTACCCGTCATCATTTCCGAAAATGTGGGCGCAACGGTTCGAGATGGCGTAGATGGTTTTATTGTACCGATTCGCAGTGCTGAAGCGATTGCCGAAAGATTACAATACTTGTATACGCATGAAACCGAATGCCGTCGCATGGGGCGCTCGGCGCGGGAGTATGTAAGCCAGTTCACTTGGGAACGTTATCAGGGCGAACTCATCAATCACTACCGTGAAATTTTGCGGTGACTCGGCTTGACCTCTTCTTACCTGGTAGACAAATTTGTTGCCGCTGGCTATAATGCCTTTCGAGTTTCTCTAAAACAGCCGCGCCCGAAATGATAATTAGTTTCGGCGCGGCAGATTTTTGTTTATTGGATGGTACTCTATGCGTATTCTTGATAGGCTAAAACGGGCCTGGGAGCTTTGGAAAAAGGTCGGCCATTTCATGGGCAACATTGTAGGTCGGGTTGTATTGACCTTGCTATACTTCACCGTAATAGCTCCCTTTGGTCTGGGCGTGCGTTTATTGAGCGATCCGCTGGCTATGAAACTAAATAAAGAGGTCTTGTCTTGGAACTCCCGTCCCAAGGCGAAGGATTCTCTGGAAGAGGCGCGGAGGCAGTAGTGTACATCTTAGGGATTTCATGTTACTACCATGACGCGGCGGCGGCTTTATTAGAAGACGGTATTCTCATTGCCGCCGCCGAAGAGGAACGATTTACTCGCAAAAAACACGATAGCAATTTTCCTCATCAGGCGATTGAATTTTGCCTCGCCCAGGCCGGTATTCGCCGGGAAGACCTTGATTACGCAGTTTTCTATGAAAAGCCTCTCCTCAAATTTGAGCGGATACTGATGACCGGCCTTGCCACCTTTCCTCAAGGCGCAGGTGTGTTTCGCGAGTCGATGCTTTCCTGGTTGAACGAGAAGTTGTGGATCAAGACCCAGATATTGGATGAACTCAGACTTCCGGAACAAAAGCTTCTCTTTGTCGAGCATCACTTATCACACGCGGCCAGCGCTTTCTTCTGCTCGCCGTTTGACGAGGCGGCAATCGTAACCGTCGATGGCGTGGGAGAGTGGACCACGACGGCGGTGGGCCAGGGCCGCGCTAACTGGGGGCGCCCGGCTGACGGCCCAAATGAAATCACCCTCAATTCCGAAATTCGCTTTCCGCATTCCCTGGGATTGCTCTACTCTGCTTTCACTGCTTTTCTAGGTTTTGAAGTCAACGACGGCGAGTATAAAGTGATGGGCATGGCCCCGTTCGGCGAGCCAAAGTTTGCCGACGATGTCTCTAAGCTGTTAGAGGTTGGCGCTGGCGGCAGTTTCCGCTTGAAGATGGAATATTTTGATTTTCATCAGTCTTTGAGCCGAACGTACAACCAGAAATTTCTGGATCTGTTCGGCGCAGAGCGAAAGCACGAGTCTGAGTTTTTTACTCCCAAGACGCACCCGGGCCGGGATACCACTAAAGCAACAGAGAACCAGCGTTATGCCGACATTGCGGCCAGTATTCAATATGCCGCCGAAGAAGTATTGTTGAAGATAGTTCGCCATGCTCACCAATCTACCGGCCTGAAAAAGTTGTGCCTGGCCGGCGGCGTCGCTCTCAATAGCGTGGCCAACGGGCGCATTCTGGCTGAAGGACCGTTTGAGGATATTTTCATTCAGCCGGCGGCTGGCGATTCTGGCGGGGCAATCGGTGCGGCGCTCTATGTTTATCATGTTTTGCTGGGTCAGCCGCGTAAATTTGTGATGGAACATGCCTACTGGGGCAAGGGCTATTCGGCGGAGGAGGTATGCGCGTTTCTTGACCGGCAAAGCGTAGCCTACTCTCGGATAGAAGATGAAGAGCGGCTATTTAGCGAAGTTGTCGACACGTTAACTCAGGGTCGAGTAGTGGGTTGGTTTCAGGGCCGCTTTGAGTGGGGGCCGAGAGCTTTGGGCAATCGAAGTATCCTGGCTGACCCGACCCGCGCTGAAATGAAAGACATCGTCAATACGAAGATCAAATTTCGCGAGCCTTTTCGCCCTTTTGCGCCGGTGGTGCTGGAAGAACACAGTCGCGAATACTTCAAGCTGGATAACCCGGAGAAGCACTACCCGGCGCGCTACATGTTGTTAGTGGCCGACATCCCGGAAGACAAACAAGCCTCTATTCCCGCTGTGACACATGTTAATGGCACCGGGCGATTGCAGACCTTGCGACGAGAGACTAATCCCTGGTATTACCGGATTATAGAAAAGTTTGGTGAACGGACGGGCGTGCCGGTTCTATTAAACACCAGCTTCAATCTTCGCGGCGAGCCTATTGTCAACACTCCGGCCAACGCTTTCAACACTTTCTCCCGCAGTGATATCGATATGCTGGTGATGGAGAAGTTTGTCATTCGTAAATAGGATTGCTTTACAGCAGCTCGGTTTATATGCAGAAGCAATCAATGGTTGTCATCTCAAAAATCCAGGCAACGTCGAGGGGAATAGTTCAACGCTATGGCCTGAAGGCATGGGGAGAGCTACTGCTGAAACTTGCGCTGTCGCTGGCCATCTTGGAAATAGGCACGCGTGGTTTGCTGGCGTTCAAGGGTTATTTGGATCGTGATTTGCCACTTTGCTATGACTTTGTAACCGTGCGCTGTCGCACGCCAGAATACTATGCTGAACTTACTGATGTTATTCAGTTTGATAGCTTGACGGGTATTGGGCATCGGCCAAACTATCGAGGCAAGTATATTAACACCAACTCTCAGGGATTTAGAGGGATAGTAGAGTACGGCAAAAAATCTCCGGGTATGCTCCGCGTCGTGATGATTGGTGGTTCAGCAGTCTGGGGCCCATTTATCCATGACAACGAAACAATCCCTGCTTATCTCCAAGACGAACTTGAAACCCAGCTTGGCCAACCAGTGGAAGTGATCAATGCCGGAGTGACAGCCGAGCGGTCATTTGAGGAGCTTCTAAGGTTGCAAGCCTACGTGTTCCCATTAAAGCCTGATGTGGTAGTAGTGTATGATGGCCGCAATGATTTGTACTTTTCCAGCGCTGCAAACTTGAGCCTGACCAAAACGCCTGCAATTCAGGATAACGAAACCCTCATTCAGCAAAAGCAACGCGCTGCGTTCGGCGCCCTGGTCAATCAAGCTTGGCAGACCAGCACAGCTTATTCGAGGTTTTTATCTACCCTCAACTTGCTCTACAGCGTCTGGAACGCCAGACAACAGACTTCCGCGGTTGAGGCGAGTCATAGTAGCCCCAGCAACAATGGTAGCAGCCAGGCAGCATCGACGGCTGATGATGAACGTGGCGCGCTAGTATTGGCTGCATATGAGACTAACCACCGGCACATGGCTTTGCTAATGAAATCCGAAAATATCTTGCCGGTTTTTGCCTTGCAGGCTGTTCTGCAACCGGATGCTAAACCCCTTTCACCCGAAGAGACTATTATTCTCGAACGAATACCGGAGTCGGTTCAAAGGGTGACATCCCTCTATCCCAGGATGCAGGATCTCTTTGCCACTTTTGGCCAAACACAAAGCGGCCTGGTTGCCCTGGATTACACTGACATTTTTGCCAATACGCCTGAGCAAATGTATTTTGACGATGTGCACTATCTGCCGGCTGGCAACAAATTAATAGCACATCGTTTGGCAGAAGATATCATTGCCGCCTTGAAAGGCAATGGGGAGTGAAGTATGCAATTTATCCGTAACATGTTCAGAAATGTAAGCGTGGTCGGAGAAGTTTTCAACTTTTTGTGGCGCAACAAACGCTGGTGGCTGATACCGGTTGTAGCCGTATTGCTGGTTTTTGGACTGCTGTTGGTGTTTGCCACAAGCAGTGGGTTGGGGCCGCTGATTTACACGCTGTTTTGATTACGCAAACGGTGTCTTTCTGCCTGCTACTGTCCGCTAATCATGACGACTCAGACCAGAGCGCACGCCCCGAGTATCCTTGTCGTATCTGGCAACAAATTTCACGCCTATCATCTGGCGCGTGGGGCGCACCATGTTGGGTGGCTGCGCCGGTTCCTTACCATGATATTTGATCGTCGCGAGACTGGCATCCCGGCTGACAGGATCAATCAGGTTCCACTGCCCGCCTATGCCGCGATGTTGATCAGTCGATTGCCGTTTCCGGCAAGTCAGACGTGGTCGTATTATATCGGCGACAGCTGGTTTGACCGCGCTGCCAGCCATTACGCCGCTGAGGCCGATATCTATCATGTTTTCAACCATCATGGCCTGCACGGTATCCGCGCTGCCAAACGCGCTGGGGCAATCACAATCGTCGAGTGGTCGTCAGCCCAGCCCTATGTGCAACATGCGCTCTTACGTGACGAGTACGCTCGCTTTGGCTTGCGCTATCCGGCGAGTAATCGGCCTATCATCGCCAAACACGTTCAAGAGTACGCCGAAGCAGATTGGATCATGGTCGCCTCGGAGTTTGTGCATCGCACCATGATCGCCGAAGGTGTCCCGGCGGCCAAACTCCGCAAAGTGCATCTGGGGTTTGCGCCGGAGCTTTTTCGCCCTGGTAAAAAGACCGACGATTCAGAAAATGTTGGAGCGGCAGTGAGAAACGGCGAGGATGGGTTTATTGTTCCCATCCGGAGCGCTGAGGCCGTTGCCGCGAAGTTGGCATATTTATACACTCACGAAACCGAGCGGACGCGCATGGGGCGATCGGCTCGCGAATACGTCAGTCGATTCATATGGGATCGATACCAGGGTGAGTTGATCGATCATTACCGGGAGATATGGGGCGCGAGATGACTCGAGACACGGTGGGTTGGGCAGCAGGCCCGTCAAATGTGAAGTTAGCCGCTCTGCGCTGGGCCGTTGGTAATCACGCGCTCGATCTAGGCTGCGGGCGCGGCTGGTATGCCTCAGTATTGGCAGACCGGGGCCTGCGAGTCGTCGGGATGGATCAAACCAATCGAGTCGCCGATTCACGCATCGAGATACGCGAAGGGCCGATCGCGTCCCGCTTGCCGTTCTGTGATGCAGAGTTTGGCACGGTGTTAATGTTCGACATTCTTGAACATCTTGAACATGAGCCGGAGATCATGAGCGAGGTGGCACGGGTATGCGCCAAAGGCGGGCGAGTCATACTCTCAGTCCCCAATTCCCTTGATGCCTTTCTGCCGCAATACGGACTCACATACCTACACCGCATTGATCATACTCATGTGCGTGAGTACACTTTGGCAGAACTCCCGCCACACCTGGAATCGTTTGGCTTTCGTACTTTGTATTGCGCACTTGAGGGCCGGACTCATTTGCCCCTCGTCTTTGCCGAATTCGTGCGTGGACCACAAATAATGAAGAGATTGGCCGGCTATTGCATTACTGCTCTACAAAGGATCGGCTTGATCCATAACCCGAACGTGGCAGGTGATATTCACTGGATAGGGGAACGAGTTTGACTATGTTGAGCGACCTGAGTTTTGCGATTCTGATTCCAACTCACAATGAGGCCGCCGACATCCAGCGCACATTGGAGGCGGCAATTGCGGCACGCTGTTCCAATAAAGAAATCATTGTCATTGACGATAAGTCTACCGACAATACCCCCGATATTGTGCACAAGTACGCTGACCGGGGCGTACGGATGATCCAGATGGCTGTCAATCGGGGAGTGGCTGTTGCCCGCAATATTGGCCTGCGAGCCACGAGCGCTGATATAGTCGTCATCCTAAATGCGGACGTGATATTGCCTCCAGATTTTCTAAATGAGCTTTTACCGCACTATCAGGCGGGAGCGGATTTTGTCGTCGTTGAGGCGCTGGCGGTGAACACGCCTGACCTCTTCGCGCGTTACGTGCAAGCTTGTCATGATGTGGATTACAAATCCCACCCTGTCCAGGGAAGGGTAGATTGGAGTGAGGGTTGGTCATGCCGCCGAGAGGCGGCCCTTGCCGTCGGCGGCTTTCCTGAAGAATTCCCCGGTGCGTCCGGGGAGGATGCAATCTTTGTGGGCCGTCTGACAGCCCGCAAGTACCGTCGGGTGTATGCGCCGGAGATCGTTGTCACCCATCAAGTGCCGCGCATGTTGAGCGACTTTTGGAAACAGCGGTTGGGCCGCGGACGCGGCATTGCCTATCGGCGCTTTGGTTACGAAAAAGTAGAGCCTCGTCTGTGGCCGATGTTCCGAGCGTGGGTCGGAACAATACTCTGGCTGGGTACGATCATTTTGCCATTGTGGCAGGCTTTTAGATTGACACGCCGTTCGCCACATGGCTGGCGCGATCTGCCAGGAATGATGTGGGCCACCTACCTTGACATACTGGGCCAGCAATTCGGGTACTGGCGCGGGTTTCGAAGTATTTTGGTCGACGCGAAGAAGAAGTAATACTGCAAATCTCATAGCCAATGTTGAAGCGCATTTTGCCAGCATCGATCCTAAGGCTCTACAGTGATCTTCAGCGTAATGTGATTGTTATGCTGTTGCGCGCGGTAAACAGACGTAAATCAGTCCGGGAGGTATTCATTCGCATCTACGAGCAAAATGAATGGGGTGGAGTGCCCGGAGAGTACAGCTCAGGCAACGGCTCAACTGAGCATTATGCCACCATTTATGGCAACATGGTCAAAGAATTCGTCAGAACAAGAGATATTCACCACATCGTAGATTTGGGATGCGGTGATTTTGTGGTAGGTCGTAAACTTCAGACGCCAGGGGTCAAATATCTTGGTGTCGATATTGTCGATGCTATAGTGGAACGAAACCGAATACTTTTCGCGAATACTGACATATCATTTCAATGTTTGAATATTATCGCCGACACATTACCAAATGCCGATCTCTGCCTCATCCGACAAGTGTTGCAGCATCTGTCGAATTCTCAAATAGCTGCCATACTCACCCAAATTAAGAAATATAGATATGTGATCATTACGGAGCATTACCCCGCGCCATCGGTGCGGGTTGTGCCTAATAAAGACAAGCCGCACGGCAGTGACACCCGAGTCTATGACAATTCGGCAGTATATCTTGACCAGCCACCGTTCAATCTGAAAATATCAAAGACAATGCTAGATGTTGACGCAGTGTCAACTTTGGTCAATCCGGGCGAAAGGATCACTGCTTTTTTAATCGAAAATGAGCCAGAGTACTCCGCCCCAATTGAAAGGGTGGTGGCCTGCTGATGGGTCGTACTTGTATTCATACATTGGAGCCGATTGAAGGTGGCGTGCCAGCTAAGGTGCGTGAGATAGTCGATCTCCACACCCGCGCTGGCCACGATGTAAAGTTGCTTTATACAGCGACCGAACAGGTGCCCTTGGGTCGCGTGGCGATGGCGCGCTATTTCCTTCGTGCTCGTCCCCAATGGGAGGAGCGTCAAGGGTATTCTGCATTTGCTATCCCAGCGTGGCCGCTTCCGCTGTGGACCAGCTACGCTATACCGCTCTTAGCGGCGCGTTCGGTGATCGAGCATAGCGACATGCATGTTATAGTTTCTGGTAGCAACCACTGTGGCCTGCCGGTTGCACTGTTGCGAAAAAAATACTTGATCTGGATCGGGACACTGTATGAAGAGGAGCTGTCTGGCAAGGCCGCCGCTGGAGATGAGTGGGCGCAACGAGTACTCAAAGGTCCGGGTCTTGCGCTTCTACGATGGGAAGAGCGTATAATCTTTGAGCGGGCAGCCCTAATACTCACTAACGGCGCGCATACGGCAGAGATGGTGCGGCGTACTTACCCTTCCGTGTCTGACCGTGTGCGAGTGGTAATCTATCCAATAGACACCAACGTTTTTCGGCCTGATCCATCCGTGCGCCGATCCGTTTCAACTCCTTATCTTCTTTTCACCGCCCGCATCAACGATCCGCGCAAAAACCTACCCATGTTGTTTCACGCCTTTGCTCGTGTTCATGCTAATCGGCCGGATTTGAGGCTAGTACTCACTGGCGGTCAGCCAGGGGATTCAATTCGACGAGCCGTGCGCAATGCAGGTGTTGAGGACGCCGTGCAGTTTGTCGGCCGCCAAACTCGCAAAGCGCTCGTAGAATTGTACCAAGGTGCGGAACTTTTCGTATTGCCCTCTCTGCAAGAGGGATTATGCATATCGATGCTCGAAGCACTCGCCTGCGGATTGCCTGTGGTCTCCACTCGCTGTGGAGGGCCGGAGAGTGTCATAAGGGATGGCGAGACCGGCCTCCTCGTGGAAAATGGAAACCCAGATGCTATGGCTGAAGCTATCCTACAATTGCTGGCGCGGCCGGCTGACGTTGACTCTATGCGTATTTGTTCGGTGAATGCCGCGCGAGAGATGTTTGCAAAAGATCGTATTTGGCGTCAACTGCAGGACGCATTCCGCGAAATTTACCCGGAGTACTTCGGCCATGTATCGTCGCTATAGGCCTTTGCTCTGCTGATGCATTTGTGCGATGCGTGGGCCTATTGAAGATGCAACTCCTTTGTGTCGGCCACACCTATCTCGTTGCAGAGAATCAGAAGAAACTTCATGCGCTTGCCGCCCAGCCCGGCGTGGCACTTGCTACGGTAGTGCCTCATGTTTGGTATGAGCCGGTGCTGATGGAAAGTCGCCCATACATTCCGTCTGTGGCACCTTTCTCCCTGAATTCTATGCCCGTGATCTGGCCGGGATCGGAGCAATACTATTGGTATCTCTCGCCCGATATCGGCATACGCCGCTTCCAGCCTGACATTTTGTGCGTCGAGCAGGGCGCGGGTGCGCTTGTATACACGCAAAGCTTGATCTATCGCCATCTGTATGCGCCCCGAGCGAAAGCCGTTTTTTTCACGTGGTGGAATCTTCCCTATCGCGCCCGCTGGCCTCTTTCGGCGGTTGAGCGATTCAATCTGCGCCAGTCGCAGGGCGCAGTAGCAGGTAACGCCGATGCGGCAACGATTTTGCGCCAGCACGGTTTCACCGGCCCGCTTATCGTTCTGCCACAATTGGGAATCGATCCGGTTGAGTATCAGCGCCGGGATGTGAGCGATCTGCGTTATGAATTAGGGCTGGATCGATTCACCATTGGCTACACCGGACGGTTTGTGGAAGAGAAAGGCATCCGCATCTTGCTCGCGGCGTTGGTCGGAACCGAGTTCGATTTTCAACTGCTTATGGTGGGGCGCGGGCCCCTCGAACAAGACATTCGAAACTTTGCCGCCGAACACCAATGGGGAGATCGCTTGAAGATTGTGTCGGGCGTCGGCCATGGCGACATCGCCCGCTATCAGAATTGCATGGACGTGATGGTTGTGCCTTCCATGACGCGCCCCCTCTGGAAAGAACAATTCGGCCATGTGATAATTGAGGCCATGGCCTGTGAGGTGCCGGTTATCGGCTCGAACTCAGCAGAAGTGCCACGGGTGATCGGTGACGCCGGGATCGTGACGCCCGAAGGCGACTCGGGCGCGTTGCGGGCCGCCCTGAATCGGTTGGCGGCGTCCCCAGAGTTGCGGCAGCAGTTAGGGCAGGCCGGTCGACAACGGGTGTTGGCAAACTACACTCATGCAGAGATCGCGCGGCAACTTGTGGACTTTTTTCGGACGTTATGACACAGAATCCATTACGCAAATGGCTGAATGAATATGTTGGCATCCCGATCATGCTGTTTTTGTTGCGTTGGGTGCTCAATCGCGTGATCGCCTATGTGCCCTCAGCAACATTTCGCTATACGTTTTACCGGCTGGTGTGCGGCTTCAAAGTCCCCCCAACGACGGCGATTTGCACGGGTGCACAGTTCACGGGTGAGGCGATGAAAGACATATCCATCGGTGAACACAGTTATATTGGCTACGATTCGTTCTGGGTGGTTGGAGCCGCGATCAAAATCGGCCGCCACGTCTCCATAGGACACCGTGTCGAATTCTATACCTCAGATCACGATCCGGATGACCCAGCATTTACGCGGCGCGATGCTCCCATTATCATTGGCGACTACGCCTGGATTGGATCACGGTGCACCATCCTCAAAGGGGTAACGATAGGTCGGGGAGCGGTTGTGGCGGCTGGGTCGCTCGTCACCAAAGATGTAGAGCCATTCGCTATTGTCGGCGGTCACCCGGCCAAATTCCTGCGGATGCGCGGAACGACTGAGTTTACGTACTCTCAAGATGAGCGGCCTTTGTTTGCGTGAGAACCATATTGGGTATGAACGATCTGCATCGTGCACGACTCACTCGGTGGCTATGTGTCACCCCCTGGCCGATACCTTATCCAGTGCGGACTTTATTTCTTGACACCTTGGTCGGTTCCCGGCTGGCCAGAATGCAATTGTCGAGTATTGGGATCGAGCTCGACTTGGATTTGGCGGATATTTTGCAGGCCAATATTTATCTTGATCATGTTTGGGATCAAAAACAGTCGAACTGGCTGGCTTATTTTGCTTCACGCTCTTCAGTTATTGTGGATGCCGGGGCACATGTCGGTTACTTTACTTTGCTTATGGGCCACTACGGCGGCCCCGACGCGGCTGTTCACGCCTTCGAGCCAAACCCGATGTCCTTCCGGGGCCTTACTCGTAATATCGCCCTCAACAACCTCAATGCAACGGCCAACCCGCTGGCAGTGACGCAAGCAAAGGGCGAATTACAAATGCATCTTCCGCATCGTTTTTTATCCGGGGCCACTCGCGTCGGCGCGATGGCACACGCCCACCAGACCGTCAACGTAAACGCTATCAGTCTCGATGAGTATTGTCAACAGAATGGATTGCCCGGTTTTGACTTGATCAAAATGGATATCGAGGGTGCTGAGGTACAAGCGATCTTAGGCATGGCATCCGGCCTGCGGCGGGGCGACTATGGCGTATTATTCATCGAACTTCACGCCTCGATCATTTCGTTGGCTGAGGCGCAGAGCATCTATGATGACCTTTATCAGGCAGGGTATCGGTTGTTTGATGTCTTGCCTGATAGACTCTGCCCAAACCTGGTAGCGAGGCCGGGCATGGATTATCACTGCTGCGCTCTTAGCCCGTACTTTTATGCCGAGTTAGGATCGCCTTCCGGCGATTTCCTCCTGCCACCCGGCGCACGACTGCCTTTTCCGGTTGGAGCAGAATAGCTCCCCATGTGCGGCATCTTCGGCCTCATCGGCAAAGCTGATTTAGAGCTGGGCGAGCGCATCGCCCAGTGCCTCCACCACCGCGGCCCGGACGATCACGGCGTATGGGTTTCCACGACCGGGACGCCGGTCACGCTGGTCAACACCCGCCTCGCTATCATCGATCTCTCTCCCCTCGGCCACATGCCAATGACCACCATCACGGGCGACATGTGGATTGTTTACAACGGCGAAGTCTTCAACTTCGCCGAAACCAAAGCCGAACTGATCAAACGCGGCCATGCCTTTCGCTCCAACTCCGACACCGAAGTGATCGCCAACGCCTACGAGCAATGGGGCGACGAATGCGTACACCACTTCCGGGGCATGTTCGCCTTCTTGATTTGGGATGTGAAAAACCAGCGGCTCTTCGCCGCCCGCGACCGGCTCGGCATCAAGCCACTCTATTGGGCCGAAACTCCGCGCGGCCTCATTCTAGGCTCCGAACTCAAGGCTCTTCTTGCCACTGGCCTCATCAAGCCCGAACTCAATCTCGAAGCTTTGCAACACTATCTTGCCTTTTACTCTGTGCCGACGCCGCTCACGATGCTGGCCGGAATCAATGCCTTGCTGCCTGGCCATTGCCTGTCGTGGGACGCTGGCGCGGGCCGGGTCACAATCAGCCAATACTGGGACGTGCCGCCTGCCCGCCCTCTGCGCGCCGACGAAGTTGAAATCAAGAACGAACTGCGCCGCCTGCTCGAAGAGTCGATCCGTCTGCGCATGATCGCCGACGTGCCGGTAGGCGCGTTCCTCTCCGGCGGCGTGGACTCGTCGGCGGTGGTGGGCTTGATGACGCGCATTGCCGGCCCGCAAGGGCGGCTCAAAACATTTTCCATCGGCTTTGAGTCCGAGGGCCAGCGCCTTGATGAACGTAGTTATGCCCAGATCGTCGCCCAGCGCTACAACTCCGATCACACCGAAGTCGTCGTCACCGGCCAGCAAGTGGCCGACGAACTCGACCGGATCATCTGGGCGATGGATCAGCCAACCGGCGACGGGCTGAACACTTACCTGGTGTCACAGGCGACGGCCAAACATGTGAAGGTTGCGCTCTCCGGGCTGGGCGGCGACGAGTTGTTCGCCGGCTACCCGCAGTTCAAACTGCTCAAGCAAGCCGCCGACTACGATCCCTTGTGGCGAACCTTGCCCAATCCGGTGCGAGCGTTCATGGCCGTGGGCGCACGCACCGCCTCGGCGGCCACCGGGCGGCCCGGCTTTAGCGGGGCGGTGGCCTTTGCCGAGGATGATTTTTTGGGGCGATACTGCCGGACTCGAATTCTATTCAACGAAGAAGCACGATCCAGATTGTTGCCGCCTCACGTTCGTGGAATTTTGGGCAACGCCCGCCCCAGCCGCAAACTGCTGGAGCAATTCATTCGCGCCGACGAGCCGGAAGTGATTGACCGGGTGACCCGCCTCGAACTAAAGAACTATTTGACTCACACCCTCTTGCGCGACACCGATGCCATGAGCATGGCCCACTCGCTCGAAGTTCGGGTGCCGCTGATCGATCACAAACTGGTTGAGTTTGTCACCACCATTCCCGCCAACCTCAAACTTCGCAACGGCCAGCCCAAATATCTGCTCACGGCGGCGTTAGCGGATGTGCTTCCGCCGGCAGTGATCAGCCGCCGCAAACAGGGCTTCGAGATGCCGGTGGCGGCGTGGATGCGCGGCCCTCTGCGCCCGGTTCTCGACGAAGTGTTCTCGACTCGCGCCGTCGAAGGACGCGGTCTGTTTAACGCCGCCGAGGCCCAACGCCTCTATCAGAACTTTCTGCAAGGCGAAGGCCCCTACATGCGCGTGTGGAGTCTGGCGGCGCTAGAACTCTGGCTCCGCAAGTTCGTCGCATGAAACGCATCCTCTACATCCATCACGGCGGCGGGCTGGGCGGCGCGCCGCTCAGTTTGCTTTACCTGCTCAAGCAAATTGATCACGCCCGCTACGAGCCAATCGTCCTCACTCTCAAACCCGGCCCGGTGGTTGATCTCTATCGCGCTGAAGGAATCGAAACCCATGTGGCGCAAGGCATCGCCGACTTCAGCCACACTGAACTCGAATGGTATGGTGGCTATGACCTGTGGCGGCTTCCGGTTCAGGTTGCTCGCTTCTGGCCGTCAATCATCAACACCCGCCGTTATCTTCATCAGTTCAAACCCGACCTCGTTCACCTCAACTCGTCCACCCTCGCCGCCGCCGCCCGCGCCGCGTGGCGCGAAAGCATCCCCATCATTTGGCACATCCGCGAGCCAATCGCCAACGGCTACTTCGGCCTGCGCCGCGAGTGGCTCAAGAGTCACATTGCCCAAGATTCAACTCGCGCCATCGCCATCTCCGATTACGATGTCTCGCGCCTGCGCCCCTCGCCAAATATTCGCGTCATCCACAACTTCGTGGACTTCAAAATTTTTGATCGCGCCCTCTCACCCGGTGAAGCGCGGCGCAAGCTCAACCTCACGCCCGCCCAAAACATCGTCACCATGCTTGGCGGCGTGGCTTACCCAAAAGGTACGCTCACATTTGCTCAGGCGTTGCCGCTTGTACGCAAAGCTGTACCTAACATCCGGTTTCTCGTCGTCGGGCCGCCACCAGCGGTGGGCGACACCTCACGGCTCAAGTCGCTGGCGAAATTCCTGCTTCGGGCTGATTCTTATGATCGACAGGTGATGACCGCCTCTTCAGACCTGATTGCCAGCGGACACATCCGCTTCACCGGAATCCGCAGTGACATTCCCCGGGTGCTGGCCGCCTCTGACGTGGTAGCCTTTCCATCTGTTGTCCCACACTTCGCCCGGCCTGTCATCGAAGCGGGGGCAATGGCGAAGCCGGTTGTAGCTTCCAGAGTCGGCGGCCCCTTAGAATTGGTGAAAGACGGCCTGACCGGCCTCCTCGTTTCCCCGTCCGATCCCGCCGCTCTGGCCGAGGCCATCATTGCATTGCTCAAAGACCCGGCGCGCGCGAAGTCTATGGGCGAGGCCGGTTACGCTCAGGCGCGCGAAAAGTTCGATGCGGCCACGAATGCATCCAAAACGTTTATGGTCTATGACGAGATTTTAGGGAGCTGAAGAGGTGAGGCGTTTGTCTCGCCATCGCTCCAGCACCGGCTGAATCTTGAAGCGGTAAAAGCCAATGGCCGCCATGCGAATGAGCAACTGGCCGTGCTTGAAAAAACGAACCTTAGACTCGCCTGCCACCCGGCGGCGGTAACGCACCGGCACTTCAATGGTTTTGAACTTTAGCCGCGCCGCGCCAAATAGCAAGTCGAAGTCGCCAAACGGATCAAAGTTGCCAAAATAAGCGCGGCCCGCAACCAGTTGTTCATAATCGCTCTTTAGTAATGCTTTTGTGCCGCACAACGTGTCCTTGATAGGCTGGCCTAACAACCAGGTGAAGACAAGGCTGAAGAACTTATTGCCCAGGAAATTCAAAAACGGCATCGCTTCGTCTTCCATTTGATAGACAAGCCTGGTCCCGTTGACGAAGCGCGCTGTGCCTGAAGCCAGCGGCTCGTAAAAATTCGGCAGATCCTCTGGCGGCACGGTGAGATCGGCATCCAGGATCATCAGCGCGTCGCCCCGCGCGGCGGCAAAGCCCTGCCGCACCGCATCGCCTTTGCCTTGCGGCAGCATAATGGCGTTGTTCTGTGTTGTACCGATGAGCGCTGGGGCTTGATGGATCAGTTTGATGTCCTTAACCCCGGCGTGCTTCTTGATTTGCTCTTCGATTTTACTAACCGTCTCATCAGTAGAAGCGCCGTCCACGAAGATGATCTCGGTATGCGTGCCGATAGACGGCAGGCGATCAATGGCCGGTTCGATGTTGCCGGCCTCATTGCGACAGGGAATCACAACCGTGCACGAAAGCGGCCTGACGGCACGGCGCGGTTTGGGTTTAGCGACGACAAAGTGAATCAAATTGAGGTGGCGGAGAAGAGGCGCGTTGCGCAACGCGTTGTTGATGAGCCGACTCAGCCCGATTAAGGGAATTGGCAAAATTAGATCGCGCCCCAACTGCTCTGGCTCAAAGCTCGTCAGTTCCAGCAGGTTAAGCACATCTTGTTCGCCCAACCAATTCTGATGCTCTTCCGGCATCTTCCAGCCGGTCTGTTCACCCAGGCGGATTATCGGCTCCCAGAGAAAATTGTAGTAGTTGATGATGACCCGAGTGTGATCATGGCATATATCCCGTATGGCCGAGAATGCCTGTTGTATGTCGCGCAAATGACCGGCTAGATCAGAGAGGAGAATGAAATCAAAACCTGCTTTGAACGGCAAGCTTTCGGCGTCACCCTGGATAAAGCATAGCTCAGGATATTGGGCGTGGGCTAGCTGGATCATCTGACCGCTGACATCCACACCAACTCCAAATGACGGCTTGAGGGTTGCTAAAAGGTCGCCTGTGCCACAGCCAAGTTCTAAGACGCGCCGATTCGAAGGAACTAGACTGGCATAAATGCCCTCTAACGCTGTATGATAAAAACGATTCCTAGCTTTCCATCGAGCGCGCTGAGGGGCCAGCGTGTCGTATTGTTGTTTCAGGTGATATAAACGATTGTCGGCATTCATTGCGATTCATTTTAGGCCCAGCCAGCCGGTCAGCTTTTGCCATACCAACTGATAGAAATACAACGTTTTTTTGATATAGGGTGGCGGCGTCACACAGCCGGACACTCCGTAATAAGTTGAATATTGAGGCATGTTGCTTGGCTTCCCTATCGAACTGGATGCTCCGGTGGGCCACCAAATTTCAAAGCGGCGGGGGATGGCGGCCTCTGCCGTCAAACCGGCATACATTGTATCTGCCGTGGAACTGACCTCGACTGACTCAACTTGATAATTGTCGCGGCTCAACGTACTGGGCGACTGATTCTCAAAAATCAGCACAGCTTGCCCTGGTGTATTGGCTTCGATCCATCTACTGTCGTTGGTTAGCAGTTCGACCCCATAAGTTTGTGCAAAAAACAGAGGGATCCATCGGTTGCCCTCATGGCGCACCGGGCGATTCTCTTTGGCCGCTTTTACAAAGACTTGTTCGATCCGCGGATAAGGTGTCTGAGTAAATTGGCGAATGAAGATTGCCGTATGCGTGATTGCTCCGGCCAAGCCGATCACCACGATCCCGGCGCTGATGCGCCTGAGTGAAACTTGACGCAGGCTGTTAATCAAGCTGGTCAACACAGTAGCCGAACAGATGGCCCAGAAGGGATAAGAGGAGGCCAACACGCGTGATACGAGAAAAGCCTGGCCCAATCCTGCCTGGACAGTGTACAGGGTTGCCATAGCCACGTAAGTGAGACTTAATGCCAGACTTGTCTTATCTCGCCGTAACAAAAAAAGTGGCGCAAAGATACCCAAGGCCAATATCAAGGTTAATATTAATCCATTTGAGGCAATTACTGTTTGCCCGACCCATAACCAGTTCGGGTTCGGCGTACTTGTGCCCAGTTTAGACAGCCGCAAGATCTCGGTAAAAACGCTGCGGTTCCACTCGAAAGCGACACCATTGTAGAAGAAGAAGAGTCCATCTACTGCCAGTAAGGGTGCAACAAACGCCAGTCCGAAAGTTAGCCAGTTTTTCCAGGTAGGAGGCCGTGAAAAGAGCGTCACCGCCAAGAGCGATAGACCGACCGGCACCCAAAAGTTGTAATGCGCCGTAATCGCCAGTCCGAAGCACGCGCCAGCAAATGCCCAGCGTTTGTGCCAGATCATCAACCAGCCCAGCAGTAGAAATGGTATAGGATACCCCAAGTGTATCCTGCTGAAATATTGAAACGCAGGCAACGCCGTCAGCAACAAAGCCGCAATGATCCCGGCCAGCCTTGTGCCATTGAACAAGCGCGTCAACTCATAAACTGTTGCCAGGCTAGTTGCTGTGGCCATTATTAACAATAGAGTTTCCCAATGAGGTGCCGGCCCAAAAACACGAAAGATTGGCGCTAAGAGCAACACTGGCAATATCTTCTCTGTGACGTGCTCCCAGCAGTTCTGCAACCATGTTGCGGCCATGTAATCTTGGGTTGGCGTGTCGAAATGAAGAAAATATGAGCTGGGATCGGTAGTAGCCAGCCCAAACACAAAACCTGTTATTCCGAGGCCAAGCAAATCCCATCGCCATTTCTGGATTATCAGGATGCTGATTCTCAAAACAAAGTCCTCCTTCATTAGGGGTAAAATCTGTTCAGGTCGGCTTCCATTATAACTAAGAAAATCTGGCATATCACTAAATTGATTCACCAACTTGACTTGAATTCACTTGCCTGCCTTAATGCGATTCCCCTCCGAGCTTATCCTCAACTGATCCGGCTCGTTTTACGCCGCCGTTTGCAGGGCAACCGCCGGCCGCCCCCACCCGACCTCTCCGGCGCCGAACTCGACTTCTTCTTCGGCGGCACGGATGCGGTTGAACAACGACTCGCTAACCCGACCTTTCGTTTCTTCGCGCCCGCCGACTTTGGCTCACCACCATCCACTGACCACTGTGAACTTATCCTCGCTCATCGCCTTGAGCTTCTCGGCCAAACTGTTGAACTCGGCAACCCAATTCAATGGCGGCGCGACTTCAAAACCGGCTGCGAGTGGCCGCGTACGCACATCTCCAAACTCAAGCTCGTCACGCGCGAAGGCGACGTGAAAGTGCCGTGGGAACTTTCGCGTTTTCATCATGGCCTCACCCTGGCGCTCGGCTGGGCGGCGACAGAAGATGAACGTTACCCATGCGAGTGGCTGGCGCAAGTCAAATCCTGGCGGACCGACAACCCCCCAGAACACGGCCCCAACTGGGGCAACGCCATGGAAGCCGCCATCCGCGCCGTGAACTGGATTGCGGCATTTGAGTTGATGCGAAGCAGCCCAGCGCTTGATCGCGCCGCTGGCGAGACGATCCTCAAAGCTCTGATCCAGCATGGCCGCTTCATCGCCTCTCACCTCGAAGAATACTGGCCGCCGACCAATCATATTCTCTCCAACTACTGCGGCCTGATCTGGCTGGGGCTGTATCTTCGTGGGAGCGGTTTGCAACCGCGATGGCCCGGCGAAGCAGATCGTTGGCTTGAGCGTGGCCTGCGCGGCCTGGCGCAGCAATTGCGCCAACAAATTCTGCCCGACGGCGCAAGTTACGAAGCTTCAACGGCTTATCATCGTTTCGTGACGGAAATGGTGGCCAGCACCGTTCGCCTGTGTGAGCTAAACAACGTCTGGGTGTCGCCAACGATCAAGAACACAGCGGTGAAGATGGCTGAGGGGGTCGAAGGTTTGCGGAAGCCTGATGGCACTCTGCCGCTGTTTGGCGATGAAGATGGAGGACAGTGGTTAGCCCCCACCCCCGGCCCCTCCCCCGTCAGAAGAACACTGACAGGGGAGGGAAGTCTCCCTCCCCTGTTCGGCGCAGTTCCGAACGGGGGAGGGCCGGGGTGGGGGTCTTTCCCTCACGCCGGCTGGTTCATCTACCGCGACGGCGATGAATATCTGGCTATTCGCGCGGGCAACAACGGCCAGGCTGGGTGGGGCGGTCATGCCCATAATGATGCGTTAAGTTTTGAATACGCCATTGGTTTGCGAACGTTTTTCGTTGACCCCGGCACCTACACTTACACTTCCGATCCCGAAGCACGCAATCTCTTTCGCTCGACGGCCTATCACAACACCTTGCGCGTGGACGGCGAGGAGATCAGCCGCATCCCGCTGGGAGAATTATTTCGGTTGGAAAATGATGTGCGAGTTAGAGTGAGGAGTGAGAATGGCACGCAACTTGGCGCTGTGCGCTGGGAGGGGGAACACACTGGATACTGCCGGATTGGAGCAATACATCAACGACAGTTTGAGAAGCGGACTGACGGTTGGATCATTCGTGACACAATCACTGGCGAGGATGAGCATACTTTGGAATGGTTCTTCCACTTCGCGGCGGGTTGCCCGACGAAAATGGACGGCTCTCGCGTGTGGACGGA
The DNA here is from genome assembly GCA_964431175.1 of uncultured Anaerolineales bacterium. Taxonomy (GTDB): domain Bacteria; phylum Chloroflexota; class Anaerolineae; order Anaerolineales; family VGOW01; genus VGOW01. The sequence goes on along the minus strand of CAYSIV010000037.1, from coordinate 4,448 downwards.
ATTTGCGGATGGGCCAAACGTTCAACTTAAGATTACCGATACCCAGTTATCAGTTACAATAGAAAACGGCTGTATATCTTCAAGGTATGGACAACGGCAGGCTGCATCAAATGTCAAAATTGCAGTGAGAAGAAAATTGCCAATGACAGTTGAATTTATAATTCAAATTTACTGATTTATTGGTCGGAGGTTTTATGATGTCAGAATTTCTTGTTCGCCCAACTAACTATGGTTTTAAATTTAACAATTTACAACGTCTCGCTAGGCTAACAAGAAGATTCCACTTCCCCTATGTAGATCGATTCTTGCGCTGGGTTTACAACCCTGATAAGAGGCAAAGAGATTATTTCGAGATAGTTGCTGGGTATGACTCAGATTTAATGATCAATATCAATAGCGCATCTTTCATTGAATGGTCATTTTTTTTTACGGACATTACGAGCCGGAATTAACCAACTTAATTAGATGCATTGTAAAACCAGGATTTGTTGTTTTAGATGTTGGGGCCAACATCGGTTGTCACACTTTGATCATGGGGAAGCTTGCTGAAGATCATGGTCGAGTTCTAGCTTTTGAACCTCATCCCCAAGTGTTCGCAGTCCTTTCTGAGAATGTGATGCTGAATCGATTGACAAATATCAAGCTTCTACAATGTGCTCTAGGTGATGTGCAAAGTAAGCTCGCGCTTTACTCGGGGCCATCTCATTTAGCAAATTTTGGGGGATCTAGTTTGCATGCTGGCAATGTTGCTAACCAAGGTTATGCTATATCTGTAACCGTAAGAACCGTTGATGAGATAGTGCGGTTGGACGATCTGAGTCGATTAGACCTGATTAAGATCGACACAGAAGGCCATGAGTTGCCAGTGCTTTTAGGAGCGCGAGAAAGCATTAGACAGTACCGACCCCATATCATTTTTGAATATGATAGTAGAACGTGGGGAAACGCAGGGCTAAGTGTCAGTAGCGCAAAGGATTTCTTTGCTGAACTAAATTATATTTTGTATATCGTTGAGCGTGAGGGCCATCTCACAAGAGTCGAGAGTAGTTGGCCAGCCTCGATCAATATTCTGGCAGTCCCGCAACAGAAGAATAGTAGCTGATTTTAGGATGAAGCTACTCTTCTTCGACGGCAAAGGCCAACTCCACATTGAAGACATTCCCGCTCCGGCGTGCGCCTCGGGCGAAGTTGTAGTGCAAACGGCGTACTCGCTTATCTCTGCCGGAACCGAGTCCACCCAAGCGGCCGGCGGCGGCAGCCTTGCCCGGCGGGTGATGAAGCAACCGCAGTTGATTCGCAGCGCCGCCCGGTTTGCCCTCAAGCAGGGTGTGGGCGCGATGTTGCGCACCGTGAAGCAGGTGGCCGACGAGTGGACGCCGGTCGGCTACAGTGCCGCAGGCACAGTTGTCGAAGTGGGCGCGGGCGTGACTCGTTTTGCCGTTGGCGACCGCGTGGCCTGCGCCGGGGCCGGGCAGGCCAACCACGCCGAGTTCATCGCCGTGCCGGAGAATCTTACCGTCAAGATTCCGGGCGACCTGCCTTTTCGCGAAGCCGCCTTTGTGACTCTGGGAGCCATTGCCCTGCAGGGCGTCCGCCGGGCCGAGCCGACTCTGGGGGAAACCGTGGCCGTTGTGGGGAGCGGGCTCATTGGCCTGCTTACCGCCCAACTTCTGCGAGCCAACGGCTGCACGGTGATTGCCACAGACCTTTCGGATGAACGATTGACGCTGGCGCGATTGCTGGGCGTTGATCACGCGATCAACGTTCGGGCCGCCGACCCGGCTAAAACGGTGATAGCGCTGACGAACGGTCTAGGAGCCGACGCGGTCATTTTATGCGCGGCGGCGGCATCGTCCGAGCCGGTCAATCAGGCCTTCAAGATGTGCCGCGAGCGCGGGCGGGTGGTCATCGTCGGCGCAGTCGGCATGGAATTGGAACGGCCCGACTTTTACAACAAGGAAATTGACTTGCGAATGTCGCGGTCGTACGGGCCAGGCCGCTACGACCACCGTTTTGAGGAGCAGGGCTACGACTACCCGCCCGCTTACGTGCGCTGGACGGAGACTCGTAACCTTGAGGCGTTTCTCGAAGCGGTAGCGGCCAGGCGCGTCAACGTCGCCGCCCTCATTTCGTCTGAGTATCCGATTGAGGAAGCGCAGGCCGCTTACGACGACGTGCTCAAAGGCGGCCCGTCGAAGATCGGCGTCCTCCTCAAGTATCCCGAACACAAACTCGATCTTGCTTCTCGAACGTACCATCTCAAGCCATCAGCTACGCGAAGCGGCCATCAGCTATCAGCCATCAGCCTTGCTCTTGTCGGCGCTGGCAGTTTTGCGAAGGCCATGCACGTGCCAAACCTGAAGGCGCTCGGCGTGCATGTGCCAGTTGTGGTGAGCGGATCGGGTGTGAGTGCGCGACAAGCCGCTGAACTATTGGGCGCGGAGAAGGCGACGACCGACTTTGACTCCGTGTTGGCCGACTCTGCAGTGAATGCCGTTCTCATCTCCACCCGCCACAATTTGCACGCGGCGCAAGTGATCGCGGCGGCGAAGGCGGGCAAGCACATTTTTGTCGAGAAGCCATTGGGGTTGACGGGTGACGAGTGCCGGGCGGCAGTTGAGGCAGTTGAGGCGGCTGGCGTGTTGTGTACGGTCGGATTCAATCGCCGGTTCAGCCCGTTTGCGGTTGCCGCCAGGAACGCACTCAAGTCGGCTGCGGGGCCTAAACAGATCGTGTGCCGGGTGAACGCCGGGCCACTGCCCAAGAGTCATTGGTTACTCGACCCGGCAGAGGGCGGCGGTCGGCTGATCGGCGAAGGCTGTCACTTCTTCGATTTGATGGCCTGGCTAGTCGGCTCAGCGCCGGAGTCAGTGACGGCGCAGAGAATCGGCGACTCGGTGGATGATGCCTCTGCCATCGTTCGTTTCGCCAACGGCTCGGTGGGGACGCTGGTTTACACCGGGCTAGGCGACCCGCAGTATCCCAAAGAGCGCATTGAAGTTTTTGCCGGGGGCGGGGTGGCGGTAATTGACAACTTTCGTGCCGTCGAGTTCAGCGGCCTGCCGGGCAAGAACGCGAAGGGATCGCAGAACAAAGGCCACCGTGAACTGCTGGCAAACTTCGTGGCCGCCTGTGAGGGCAAGGCCACTTTGGGCGTTACGGCTCACGATGGGTTGATGGCCACTTTGTGCGCTGAGGCGGCGTTGATGGCGGTAAAGACGGGGAAGGCGCAGAACACTTGAAACGAGATAAGGGACTATAATTGTTTTCAGCAATACGATTGGAGGTAGAGTCACAATGACAACTCAGCAAATCATTGAAGAGTTGAAGCGTCTGCCAGTGACGGATGTGCTCCACGTCATCGAGGCGGCTGTGGAGCAAGTTCGGGCAGAGTTGGGCGTCGCCTCAACTACCAGAACACAATTGTCCCTGAAAGAACAGTTAGCGAAGGCGGCTGAGGCCCTCTGGCAGGACTACACTGCTGACGCTGAACTCAGAGCATTTTCGGTGCTTGACGGCGAGGAGTTTGTTCATGCAGCGGGGTGACATCTGGTTGATTAACCTCGATCCGACGATTGGTGCTGAGATTAAGAAAACTCGTCCTGCTGTCATTGTCAACGATGACGCAATTGGAAAGTTGCCTTTGAAAGTGATCGTTCCAGTCACGGACTGGAAAGACCGCTACGCGTTGGCTCCGTGGATGGTCAAGCTGGAACCAGACAGCGAAAACAACTTGGATAAGCCGTCTGCGGCAGATGCATTTCAGGTCCGGTCGGTGTCGCAAGAACGATTTGTTAGCCGCATTGGTCGCGTTTCGGCAGAGTCGTTGGAGCGGATTACACGCGCATTGGCAATCGTTTTGAGCATTTCAAGTTGAATTATTTTAAGATGATGGGTAGGAAAGCCCAGCCGATTTGAAGTTATTCGTTCATGGGCGTTATCTCTGCCTCGCCCTCTGGCTCCAACTGGTATAAAAAATCCGGCGCAAAGTCGGCTTTGTTGGGCCAGGTAACGGTGCGCGAGTCAGGGCCGAGATAAGCTTGGGCGAAATATGCCGGGTCGCGCAACGGTTCAAAGACAGGGCCGTAGAGTTCGCGGCGGAGATTTACGCGCTTGCGAACTCCGTTATCGAACGCCAATTCAAGCGAATGTGGGCCAACGACTTTGACTGCTGACACGTGAATAATCATCGTTATCGCTCCTCAATCCAACAGCCAGTATCAGGCACGGGGCGGGTCATTCCGACTCGCCCGAATTAGCCAGGCGTAGCCCCATCGCCTGCATGCCGTGGGTGCGACCCGTTCGCTCGAAATCTATACGACAGTATAGAGGGATGAGCGGCAAAGAGCAAGATGTTCTTTGACAACTGAATGTCCATGTTGGTGTAACCCCAACCCCTGAGGTGGTCAGGAGACAGCATCTCCCTACGGCGAGCGACTGGTTATCAA
>CAYSIV010000036.1:22162-28957 GCA_964431175.1 uncultured Anaerolineales bacterium | reverse complement strand
AGGCGTGAGGATGCTGAGGAAGGGCACGTCAACGCCGATCTCGTAGAGACGGTCCGCCATTTCTACAACGCTTTCCGGCGTGTCGCTGTCGAACCCGGCGATGAAGCCGGCCATCACACAAATGCCGCGCTTGTGCAAGGCTTCGATGCACTCCTTGTAATGTTCGGCCTTGTTCTGGCGCTTGTTGGCGTCCTTGAGCGACTCTTTGCCAAACGTCTCGATGCCGAAGAACACGCCGATGCACCCCGACTTCTGCATCAGGTCGAGCAGTTCCTCGTCTTTGGCAATATCCATGCTGGCCTGCGTCAGCCACCACTTCTTGAGCGGGATCATTGCCCGCAAAAGCTCTTTGATGTATTTGCGGTTTGCCGTCAAGTTGTCGTCCCAGAACCAGACGATCTTTCTTTGCCACCAGTGCTCGAAGTCGTCGTAAGCAATATCTTTGATCACGTCCGCCACAGGCCGCACGCGGAAACCGGGATTGATAGACGGAACAGTGCAGAACGAGCAAGTGAAGGGACAACCCCGAGTCGCTTGCACCACTCGCTTCACAAAAAACGTGTCGGGCAGTAAATCGTAGCGCGGCGTCGGCAAATCATTCAGCGGCAATGGCTTTCCGTGATAAATTTGCTTGAGCCTGCCACTCTCGGCGTCGGCCAGTAGTTCGGGCCAGGCTGACTCGGCTTCGCCAACAAGGACGGCGTCGCAGTAAGCCAGCATCTCTTCCGGCCAAAAGGAAGCGTGCGGGCCGCCCGCCACCACCCGTTTGCCCTTTTGCTTGAAGGCCCGGGCGATGCGGTAAGCTTCCGGCGCGAAACCGGAGAAGAATGAGAGGGCGATCAAGTCGGCATCGGTGTCATAATTGATGGGAGTGATCTGTTGGTGGATCACTCGAACTTCGTGCTGGGATGGCGTGATTGCCGCCAGATGGACGCCGGTGATGGGCGGCACGAAATTCATCTCGTGGCCGTGCTCGTATCTTGGCATGTAGGCGATGATGATGTCAATTTTCATGGCGGCTCCTTTGTGGAACAAATTGTCAATTTGCTCTACGTTGAAGCCCATCTTACGGAAACCGCCTTGCTCATTCTACCCTTTGGAGTCGCAGGTTTAAGCACCTAAGTGCTTGACACATTTCGAGCTTGAATTACCCTTGAGAATCAGTAGTTCACGAAACGCTCCCGCCGGATTGCCAAATCCGGCGGCAGGGCGCGGATTTGGCAATCCGCGCCGAGCTTTCGAGATGTGCTAAGAATAGACCTGTCAGGTGGGTGCTCAAAACCCTGCAAACACCTGATCCGAAGCGCCCACCTGACAGGTCTGTGACACTCACAAAACCGTTCCTGAAGCCATGCTCAACATCCTCCTCGTCGAAGATAATAAAAAACTCCGCTCGGCCCTGAAGGCCAGTTTGGAGAGTGAGGCCGTCCACGTCGCTCACGACTGCGAGTCGGGCGAAGCGGCGCTGGCCCACTGCCTCGCCGGGCCGCCCGCCGTGATTTTGATGGACGTTCAACTGGCCGGGGAGATGAACGGCATCCAGGCCGCCGTGGCCATCCGCCGCGAATTTCCGCGCCTGCCCGTCGTCTTCTACTCCATCCAGGACGACGACAGCTTCTACCGCGACTTCCAGCGCTCCGGCATCCTCAGCCACTATGCCTACGTCCGCAAGTCCAACTATCTTCTGCCGCAAATGATCGCGCCACTCTTGAAAGACGCTGTCGCCGGGCGGAGCTTCATTGATCCTGAGATCGAGTCGCGGGTTCAGGAGGTCCGCCACAAAGACGAGCAATCGCCGATGGCCCTGCTGGAGCCGAACGAGCAAGCCGTGGCCCGGATGTTGGCCCAGGGCATGACCAACGAACAAATTGCAACCCGCCTCGGCTTCCGCGACAAGCGCACCATCAGCCGCACCAACGGCCAGATTTACGCCACCTGGGGCTTGGCCGACAGCGCCACCGACGAAAAGGTGGCCCGCACCCGCGCCGCCGTCATCGCCCGCGAAGGGCGGCTGATTGCCTGGGATGCTGAGGGTGTGGCGAGGGTGATGAATGAGAAGAAGGAATGGGTGGAGTGGATGAGTGACCAAAAGTAAACGCAACCCTATTCAGATAAGGTGATAAAAGTTAGCGTCTCTAATCCGCCAATAACCTTGAGACTCGCATCAACCTTTGTTTTCCTGGGGAAGTTCCCCGGCAGAACAACGTCCCAAATTGGTAGCCAGGTTGAGGGCGGATTAGATTGGCGACTCTTGAAGACCCCGGTATGACCAACAATTTTTTACTCGACTGGGCCTTAATGGCCGTCTCCCTCTTCAACACCATCCTTCCCCTCTGGCTCGGCCTCACGGTTCTGCTCAACGCCGAACGCCGGAATTGGAGTATCTGGCTGGCCGGTTGCGGCATGTTAATGGCCAGCGCCTTCTTCGTCAGCCACTCGGCCATCGTCAGCAACGGCCTCAACAACATCAGCCGCGGCGCCGATTTTTGGTGGCACGTGGGTTGGGTCCCCGTCATCGCCCTGCCCTTCGCCTGGTATCTGGTCGTGCTCGACTACACCGGCGTGTGGAAGACCAAACAGCAACAGGCCTTGTTCATCGTCACCGTGATCGTCGCCTTCTTGCTCGTCGGACTGCTCCTCGTCGCCAACCCCCTGCCCTCGTTCGATCAAGTCGCCAGCTCCGATCTTTCAGCCACCCCCACCATCGGCGGCATCCCCCTCCTCCTCATCATCTACCCGCTCTACATCATGCTCTGCACCGGCCTTTCACTCGCCGCTCTGCGCCGCCCGAGTCCCTCCGAACGTATGATGGGCGACCTCGCCCGTCGCCGCGCCCGCCCGTGGCTCATGGTCACATCCGTTGTTCTCTTGCTCGTCAGCCTGCTCGTCACCTGGGTGATGCTGTGGGTCATTCAATCCATCCGCCACAACCTCGAGTCCGTCATTCTCGTCATCGGCGGCTTCGACCTTGTCATCGAAAGCCTCATCGGCTTTGCCATCGTCTGTATCGGCCAGGCCGTCGTCGCCTACGAAGTCTTCACCGGCAAAGCCCTGCCCCGGGGCGGCCTGGTTCGGCAGTGGCGCAACGGCATCATCCTTGCCGCCGGCTACGGCGCCGCCATCAGCTGGAGCTTCACCCTGCAACTGCGCCCCATCTACAGCCTGCTCCTCACCGCCGTGCTCATGACAGTTTTTTACGGGCTATTCAGTTGGCGCTCTTTTGCCGAGCGCGAGCGTTACATCAACCACCTGCGCCCCTTCGTCGCCAGCCAGCGCCTCTACGACAATTTGCTTGAACGATCTGACTCTCTCACCGACATCGCAACTCCGTTTCACGCGCTGTGCCGGGACGTGCTGGGAACGCGTAATGCTCATTTGATTCCACTTGGGACTCTGGCCCCACTGGTGAAGCCGCTGAGCTTCCCGCCGGAGCCGGGGAAACCACCACCCGCGATAACGGCTTTGCTCTCCAAATTCACCTCCCCGCAACTTGTGGGCCTGCCGCTCAATCCGGCCGAGCAGGATGGCATGTTGTGGGCCGTGCCGTTGTGGAGCGAGCGCGGACTGATTGGCGTTTTGCTGTTGGGTGAAAAAGAAGATGGCGGACTCTACACGCAGGAAGAGATCGAGATCGCCCGCGCCAGCGGCGAGCGGCTGATTGACACCCAGGCCAGCGCCGAACTGGCGCGACGGCTCATGAGCCTGCAACGCCAACGCCTGGCTGAAAGCCAACTGCTCGACCGCCGCGCCCGGCGCGTCATCCACGATGACGTTCTGCCAACCCTCCACGCGGCCATGCTGAGTCTCTCAGACTTCGGAAGTCTCCCAAAGACTTCCGAAGTCTTGAACACCCTCACCGACGCCCATCATCAACTCTCCAATCTTCTGCGCGAGATGCCTAATGCCGCCGCGCCCGAAGTGGCCCGGCTGGGCTTGGTCGGCGCGCTGAGGCAGGCCGTAAACGAAGAATTGAACGGCGCGTTCGACGGCGTGACCTGGGAGATCGACGCCGAGGCCGAAAGCAAATTGCGCGATTTGCCGCCCCTCACTGCCGAAGTGATCTTCTACGCCGCTCGCGAAGCAGTTCGCAACGCGGCCCGCCATGGCCGCGCCGACTCGACTCGGCTCCTGCACCTTCAGATCAAGCTGGAAAATTCAACACTGACCATTGAAGATAACGGCGTTGGCCTCGAAGCCTCGCAAGGCGTCAATCGCGGCAGTGGGCAGGGCCTGGCCCTGCACAGCACGATGATGGCCGTGGCCGGCGGCGCGCTGGCGGTAGAGAGCGCCGCCGGCCAGTTCACCCGCGTCTCGCTGACACTGCCGTCATAGAGCGAATTGGCAATTCGCGCCACGGCGGCGCATAACAAAAGTGTTTCAAACCGGTCTAAGTTTCCCTGTGTCTTTTTCGCCATAGCCACTGCTCGCTGGAGCAGATACAATAAGGGTAGGAGATACTCTATGAAACGAACCCTGCTGATCCTTTTAGCAATCGTCATCACCTTCTCGGTTTTCCCGGTTCAACCCACATCGGCTCAGGGCAACACCTACACCGTCCAATCCGGCGACAACCTGTATCGCATCGCACTGAAGTTTGGCACGACCGTCGCCGCAATTCAACAAGCCAACAACCTTAAGACGACCACAATTTACATTGGCCAGGTGTTGGTCATTCCAGGAAGCGGGGCTTCAGCCTCACCGGCCATCTCCCCGAGCGCCGCGGCCAACCCCGGCACTTACAGCGTCCAGAGTGGCGACACGCTCTACCGCCTCGCCCGTAAATTCGGCACAACCGTCGCCGCGATTCAACAAGCTAACGGTCTGACGACGACCAACATTCGCGTCGGGCAAAAGCTGACGATTCCGAACGGGGCGAGTGGATCAGGTGGAGCCGCCAACACCGCCCCACCCGCCTCAACCGCCGCCCCGGCCAGCGGCGGTTCACCCGGAGTCAATCACCTGGGCACCGAGAAAGTTGTCCTCGCCGATTACGTGATGTGGTACGACTCGTCAACATTTGACGGCACGAAGACCTGGGACACGCCTTCGGCGGGCGCGTACAACTCGGATGATTACGGCACCATCCAGCGGCACGTGGCCCAGGCCCAGCAGGCTTGCCTCAACGGCTTTGCCGCCCACTGGTACGGTCCGACCGAGAGCCGCACGACCCATAATTTCAACTCGCTATTGAATGCCTCGGCTGGCACGGGCTTGCGCCACGCAATAGTGATTCAGACCAACATCCTGCCCGGCGCAACTGAGCAAATGATCATTGACGCCATCAACCACGTCATCAACAACTGGGCGGGATCGCCAAATTACATGCGGCTCGGCGGCAAGCCGCTCCTCATCTTCACCGACATGCCGCGCCCCTGGGGCAACGACTCGGCGGCGCTGGCCGGCTGGACTCGAATCCGGGCCGCGACTGACCCGAACCACAACACAATCTGGATGGCCGAAGGACTCTATCCTACTTTCAATCCGCTGTTTGACGGGCTTTACGCCTATCGCATTGATCATCGCGATTACCCGCAGTCGTGGCTCAAGCAGAAGCGCTGGGCCGACGGTTTGCGGGCGGTGAGCAAGAGCCTGTACTTCGCCGACACAATCGCCTCGGGCTTCGACGACACCCGCTCAGTAAACGCGCCCGGCGACCTGCGCTCCAACGCGCCTCACTTTGCCCGCGACCGGCGCGGCGGCGGTTACTTTGCCGACACTTTCGCCGCTACGGCTAACACCGGCGGAGACTTTCTCTTCGTCAAGTCGTTCAATGAGTGGATTGAGGGTACGGAGATCGAGCCGGGAGCGAGTTACGGAGACTTGTATTTGAACTTGACTTGCCAGTATGCCAACACTTACCGGAACCGGTAAGCGCCAACGGAAAGAAAAAGAAAAGCGCTCCGTTTCAGGAGCGCTTTTGCTTCAAAAGCTATTTGAGAATTCGAAAGCGCACGAACTCGCGCTTGGCCAGCGCCTCGGCCAGCACTGCTTCCGGGGCATCCGGCGGCAGGGCAAAGATGCGGGGGAAATTCTCGCCGGTGGTGCGCTTGTACAACTCAAAAATCCGCTGGCGCTCAGACCCGTCACGCACCGGCTCGGCCTTCGCTTGCACATCCCGGCCTTTGACGCTCAGGGTCACATTTGGATTCTGAAGCAAGTTCTTGTACCAGTTAGCGCGGCCTTCAACCGAGAGGCCAATCAAATCGTCGCCATCGCGAACATAACCAATAGGCGTGGAGAACTGCTTGCCGCTCTTGCGCCCGATGGTTGTGATGACCATGACGAAGTCGCTCATCGGCCCTATCCAGTTCCGACGCAGAAGAAAGGCCTGGAACTGCATAGCCGCCTTGGCGAAAGGTGACATTTGTCGTTGTTGAGTTTGCTGTGTCTCTGCCATAATCAATAGCCTCTTACACCGCCACCGGCTCGGTGCGATGTCCGTTCCCGCCAGGGACGCCGGGGGCCTGTTGCGTTATCTCTTCCTGCCGCCGGAACTGGCTCATGTACAAGTCGTAGAAGAAACCCTTCTGGGCCAGCAATTCGTCGAACTTGCCGCGTTCGATGACCTCTCCCTGATTGAGGACGAGGATGGTATCGGCGTGACGGATGGTGCTCAGGCGATGGGCGATGACGAACGAAGTGCGGCCCTCCAGCAATTTGTCGAATGCTCGCTGGATGAGGCGCTCGGTGCGCGTGTCCACGCTCGAAGTGGCTTCGTCGAGGATCAAGATACGCGGATTGGCGAGGGCGGCGCGGGCGATGGAGATCAATTGCCGTTGCCCTTGGCTGAGGCCG
>CAYSIV010000036.1:0-22152 GCA_964431175.1 uncultured Anaerolineales bacterium | reverse complement strand
AAAACCGTCTGGTACTTCTCCGGCAGTCGTTCGATGAACGTATCGGCATAGGCCAGCTTCGCGGCGGCGAACACTTCTGCGTCAGTCGCGTCGGGCCGGCCAAAGCGAATGTTCTCCATCACCGTCGTGCTGAACAGGAACGTATCTTGCAGGACGATGCCGATCTGCCGCCGCAAACTTTCAGCGGTTACGTCGCGCACGTCAATGCCGTCAATGCGGACTGCGCCGCCGGTTACGTCGTAGAAACGCGGGATGAGATTGATGATGGTTGTTTTGCCGGCGCCGGTTGGCCCGACGATGGCGATGGTCTGGCCGGGTTCGGCCTTGAAGTTGACGTTGCTCAACACCGGCACGCCCTTCTTGTAAGAGGCAGAGGCCCGGTCAAGTTCGACCGTGCCTTTAATGAGCGGCATTGCTTTCGCGCCGGCCTTGTCCTGCACCGACGGTTCTTCGTCGAGCAGGGTGAAGATGCGCTCGCCGCCGGCGATGGCGCTCTGCACGTTCGTCCACAGGATGGCAATTTGCTGGATGGGCTGGTTGATACGCTGGACGTAACCGAGGAAGGTGATCACCAACCCCAGCGAGACCGCCGTGCCAAAGAACAGCTCGTCCTTGAGCAGGTACCAGCCGCCGACGCAGGTGACAATGGCCAGGGCCAGGTAACCTAACGCTTCGAGTGTAGGCGCCAGGGCGCTGGTGAAAGCCACGGCCCGAACGTTGGCATCGCGATTGGCGGCGTTGGTCACCTTGAAGTTTTCGATGTTCTCCTCGGCGCGGTTGAAGGCTTGCACTTCGCGCACCGCTGAAATCGACTCTTGTAGTTCGGCGTTGACACTGCCCATTTCCCGGCGCGACTTGCGGAAAGCTTTGCGCGCTTGAGCTGAGAACCAGAAGGTTGCGACAATCATCAGCGGGGCCACCGAAAGACTGAGCAGTCCAAAAGCCACACTCTTGGTGATCATGCTATAGCCAAACCAGAGCAGGAGAAGTGTGCCGCTAAACACTTGCACCAGGGCGAAGCCAAATGCCTGTTCAATGGCCGTGGCGTCGTTGGTAATGCGGCTCATCAGGTCGCCGGCTTCGTGCTCGGCGTAGTAGCTTAGCGAGAGGCGGTGCAAGTGCTGGAATACGTCCACCCGCATGACCCGCAAGACTTGCTGGCCCGTCCAACTCATGAGAAAAAAGGTGAGGCCGGTGAGGAGTGAGCCAGAAATGAACAAGCCAACAATCACCAGAATCAGGCGTCCTATCCCGGCAATGCGATCCTCATTCGTCATCTGGCTGGCATCGGCAGAAGGAGCAGGGAAGCCGCCGGCGGTGAGGGCGGTATGCAAGGCGCGTTGAGTAAGAGTCAGTTCTGCCGGGTCTTTAGCCAACCAGCAATTGCTCTGAGAGGCGCTCTGGCTGGAACTGGCGCCGCTTTGCGAGAAACTGCCAAAGGAACTGGCCGCGGCCGGGACAAGATAACAATCTACCACTTGCCCGACCAGGTCAGGGTTTGTCACTTGCGTCCAGGTCGAAACCACGATTAGCAAGCCAGCCAATACCAGGGCCGGCCAGTAGGCCTGAAAATAATGTCCAAAGCGGGCCAGGGTTTCACTCAAGTTCTTTGGCTTGCTTACGTCCTGGCTCATGATACGGCGCATGCCGTCAGCGTTTCCAAACATGGTTCATCTCCAGAATTACTAATTACCAATTACGTAATTAGTAAATAGTAATTGGTAATTTAGGCCGTAGCCATCTCCACAACCGCTTCAGCCTCTGCCGGCGCATCTCCTACCAACTGCGAGTTGTAAATTTCGGCATAAATGGGGCTGTCTTCCATTAAGTCTTCGTGCTTGCCGCGCGCCACAACCACGCCCTTGTCGAGCACCAAAATTTGGTCGGCGTTGATCACCGTGCTGATACGCTGGGCAATCACAAAGCTGGTGCGGCCCTTCATCAGCTTGTCGAGCGCCTTCTGAATTTGCGCTTCGGTGGTCATGTCCACACTGCTGGTCGAGTCGTCGAGGATCAGGATGCGCGGGTCGAGCAGGAGGGCGCGGGCAATCGCCACGCGTTGCTTCTGGCCGCCACTGAGGGTGGCGCCGCGTTCGCCTACAGGGGTGTCGTAGCCTTGCGGGAACGACAGGATGAAGTCATGGGCCGCCGCCGCTTTGGCCGCGGCGATCACTTCGTCGTCGGCGGCGTCCGGCTTGCCGAAGGCAATGTTGTCGCGGATGGTGCCGCTGAAAAGAGTCGTTTCCTGCAGGACGATGCCGATCTGCGAACGAAGCGAGTCGAGAGTCACGTCGCGCAAATCATGGCCGTCAATGGTGATCCGGCCCTGAGTGGGATCGTAGAAACGGGGCAATAAGTTGATAATCGTTGTCTTGCCAGAGCCGGTTGCCCCCAGGAGGGCCATCGTCTGGCCGGGAGTCGCCTCAAAGGTCATATCCCGCAGAACCGGATCGCCACTACCAAAGTAGCGGAAAGTCACCTGGTCAAACTTCACGTGGCCTTGAACAGGCGGCAACGCCTGGGCTTCAGGCTTATCGGTCACGTCGTTCTTGGCGTCGAGGATTTCAAAGACGCGCCCGGCCGAGGCCGCGGCCTGGCCCAACTGGGTGATGATGAACCCGAACTGAGCGATGGGCAGGAAAAGGTAAATGAGGTAAAGCGAGAACTCCTGCCACTCGCCGAGAGTGAGCGTGCCGCTGACGATCTGCCGCCCGCCGAAATACAGGGTAGAAGCCTGCCCCAAGTTGGCAACGAGGAAGACAAGCGGGAAGAGGAAGGTGAACAGCCGGGCCAGGGTAATTTGCTGGTTCATCACATTCGCGGCCGCCGTGCTGAACTTGGCTTGTTCACTCTTCTCACGCGTGAAAGCTTTGATCACTTTGATACCGGCCAGGTTTTCCTGAAGGAGGGTGTTGAGGGCCGAGAGTTTTTCCTGCACGATAGCGAACATGGGCTGGCTGATAATGCCAAAGGTCATGAATAACACCAGGGCCACCGGCAGGATGGGCAAAGCGGCCAGGGCCAATTGGACGTTAGTGGTAAACAAGATGATCAGGGTGGCGGTGAGCAGAATTATCGCGCCGACCAGTTGTAGTAAGCCCTGCCCGATGAAGATGCGGACTTTTTCTACATCGTCAGTGGCGCGCACCATCAATTGGCCGGTCTGGTTGCGGTCATGGTAAGAGAACGAGAGCCGCTGAATTTTGGCAAACAGGTCATTACGGAGATCAAAGGCGAAGAGACCGCGCAGGACGGCGAAGATAACAATGGCAATGCCGGCCGTGATCAGAGCGTTGGGCGCATTAGTCTGCCGGGTTGTCATCTCAGCCACAAGCTGATCCTTCGTCCAATCGGCGGGCAGTTTGAGAAATTCGACAACCTTTGGCAGAGCCACGGCTATGAACTGCGACGGTATCTTGTCCAAGTTGGTCATCACCTGCCCGGCAATCACGCCCTCGGTCACGGCGTCAATAATGTTGCGCACCAGGCGCGGCACGGCCAGCTGTGACAGGGTGGCGACGATCAGGAAAAGATAAGGCAGGACCGCCTGCCGTCGATACCGGCCCAGATATTGAACTGCACGCTGTAGACCTTTGTTGTTAGGACCAGCATTTCGACGCCGGTCACGCCAGTTTTGATTTTGCACAATCGTTACTCCTTTAATTTGGCAAAGCTTATTTACACAGTCTGCGCGACTTTGGCAGGCTGTAGCTCAAAATAATTGATGACGATGATTTTCGTTTATTCTTGCTTGGGTTCCAACTTGCCAGCGGCATTTGCGAGGTGAGCCAGCGCTTCTACCACCAGGCCGCGTTGCTCAGCCGTAAGTTTTGAGGCCAGTTCTTCCGCCCAGCGGTTGCGAGCTTCAACACCCTTTTCGATAAGAGCGCGGCCTTTGGCGCTGATCGTCACCTGCTTGGCTCGGCGGTCGTGGGGGTCTTCCACCCGTTCCAGCAAGCTCATCTGCACCAGGCGATCCACCATCTGGCTCGCGGCGGCGGCGGTCACATCCAGGTGGGCGCTGATGTCGGAGATGCCACAGCCGCCCTGGTAGTAAAGGCGCATCAGCGTCGTGAACTGCGGCATGGACAGCCCTGAGGATTTGACGAACCGCACCCATTCGCGCATGGAGCGGGTCATGAAAATCTCCGTCCATTCACGAAGGGCTGTATTGAATTGTTTAGTTGAGGACATAGTTAAGCATCATGATTATATAAGCGTGCTTATATATATCACGCGCTAAACTACCTGTCAAGAGGCGGCGCCTAGCCTTTTGGGGAGGCGCTACTGCCGGAAGAAGTTGGAAACGAAGAACCAGAGGTTGGCCGGGCGCTCGGCCAGGCGGCGCATGAAGTAGGGATACCACTCGGTGCCATACGGCACGTAAACGCGGACGTTGTAGCTCTCTTTGACAAGCGCCTCTTGCAGCTCGCGACGGATGCCGTAGAGCATTTGGAACTCGAAGGAACTGCGGGGAACTTGATTGGCGTTCACGAAGGTTTTGGCCGCCGCCACAATAGCTTCGTCGTGGGTGGCAAGGGCCGGATATAGGTCGGGATTCTCTTTGGCCGCTGTCAGCAACAACCCGGCCAGCTTGGCATAGTTCGTATCCACATCCTTCTTTTCGGGGAACGCTTTATCCGGCGGTTCCTTGTAAGCGCCTTTGCACAGCCGCACCCGGATCCCGTCTTCGATGAGGGCGGCCACATCGCTTTCACTGCGATACAAGTAAGACTGTATCACCGTGCCAAGATTGTCGTAGCCGGCATCCTTCGCCGCCCGCACCAACTTCAGTGTGCGGTCGGTGTAGTCGGTGCTTTCCATGTCTACGCGAACGAAGGTGTTGGCGGCTCTGGCTTTGTCCAGCACCCGGCGCAGGTTGGCGAAGGCCACTTCATCGCCCAGGTCGAGGCCGAACTGGGTAAGCTTGATCGAGACGTGCGAGTGAATGCCGTCGGTCGAGACTTCGTTCAATAAGCGAATACAATCGTCGGCGGCGCGGGCGGCTTCGGCCTGAGTGGAAACGTTCTCGCCCAGATGATCGGCGGTCGCCATCAGCCCGCGCGCTTTCAGTTCACGGACAACGCGGACGGCATCGGGGATCGTTTCCCCGGCGACGAAACGGGACGACGCGGCGCGGGCAATAGGGAATTTGGTGATGAGAGTTCGAGCAAACTTGGAGTGGGAGAGGAAGAGAAACAGGTCGCGGAGCATCGCTAAACTCCAGAGGGATGAGTGCCGCTCTCATTTTAGCAGAGGATGCTCCGCCTGCCACCTGCTACCCGCAAATTGGGGAGCAATTGCAGGCGGCGGGCGTGACAGAACACAGGTGAGTTCTCAATTTTCGGCAATACGGGCAATCTCTTTATCGGCATCCAGCGGCAGGCGTTGGAAACCTGGCGAGGGGACTTTGAGGTTGTAGGCCGCGATGCGGCGATTGATAACCGCTATTTTCTGGCGAAAGGCGGTGACAGCTTCCGCCCAAGTTGACGGTTGCCCCGTTTCAGCCGCTGCCTGATGGGCGGTCGTCAACTCAGCCCGGGCCGTCTCGATCGCCGCCTCAAGTTCCTGTCGTTCTTCGATCCACGGCCACAGGAAGCCGTTGTCTTTCAGTATCCGATTGGCCTGCCGCAGGGCCGGGTCTTCGTGCGCGCCGTCGTCTAACTTTAGCGGCTTGCCGTGCCCCGGCAAGTTATCGAAGTGACCTTCGGTTTTGGCTTGGTTGATGATGTCGTCTAACCAGTCTCCCATCCTGGCCTCGCTTCAATCTTGAGATGAAGAAACCAGCGCCTTCTCATCCAGAATCCTATCACTCGTTTCAGTTTTTGGCAGTTTGAATTTGATCCACATCACCGGCAAGAGCAGCAGGGTGGCCACGATCGGCACGTAAAACGGCACTTGCGGCCCGAAGCGCTCCCACAACACAGCGCCGAGGTAAGGTGCAGGCAATGAGATCAGGCCGAGGCTGGTAGAGAACACGCCAAACGCTGTGCCGCGTAGTTTTTCCGGCACGGCTTTGGAGATGAGTGAGCTGTAAGCGGGGCTGATGAGGGCTTCGGCGATGCCAAACATGACCCAGGCGGCGGCGAACCCGGCGAAGAGGCGGCTGTTGATGAAGACGGCCATGCCGAAGACGATGAGCAGGAAGCCGCCAACGATTCCGACCCGCTCCCCTTTTTTATCAGAAAGCCAACCGGCGGGAGTCATCAGCAACATCGTCATGATGGAAGAGATGGAGACCAGCCAGCCGATTTCAATATTCGACAACCCGGCAATGTTTTGCATATAGAGAGGTTGGAGCTCGAAAGCCAGCCGGTAAGACACATCGCGCACGCCATCGGAGATCATGATCCAGGTGACGATGCCGCCGGCGGTGATCAAGCCCATCATCGCCAACAAGCTGTTTCTCAGCCCAGCTAACGAAGGTTTTTCAGGGTGATCGGCAGAGTCCTGGTCGGTGCGGCGGGCGTTGCGGGCCATGAACAGCCGGAAGATGGTGGCGGTCGTATAGAGGACACCCGCGACGGCAAACATCGCCTTGAAGCTGATGCGCTCCGATAGATAGCCGCCGACGGGCGGGCCGACGACGCCAACCACCATAAACAAACCCTCGGCCAGGCCGTACACCTGGCCCCGCGTCTCTTCGGTGGATTGTTCGGCAATGAAGGCTTGATAGCTTGGCGCCACAAAGGCGCGGGCCATGGCCCCGGTCGCCGAAGCCAGCAGCAGCCATTGCCACGATGGCGCAAGCAGAAAGACAACGTACCCGGCGACACCAGCCAAACTGCCAATAGCAATGGCCCGCAAACGCCCAAGCGAATCGGAGAGCCAGCCGCCGACGATTTGAAAGGCAAGCGGCGCGATGGAACCGAGGGTAAAGAACAGGCCCACCTGGCCAATATTCGCGCCGAGTGATTGCAGGTACAACGGCAAGAGGGGCTGATACATACTGCCGGCAATGTTTGCCAAGATCATGGTGCCCATAAACATAAGAGCCTGTTTCTTAAAGAAAACTCTGAAAGTTGAAGCGAGGTAAGATAGGTGCATGTTTAGAAAACGCAAACCTTACCCGTCTGATTTGACTGACCGCGAATGGGAATTGCTCAAGCCATTGCTGCCGCTGGTCAAAGAGCGTGGGCGCAAACGGCAAGTTGACCTGCGTGAGATTGTGAACGCGATTTTTTATGTCATCCGCACCGGTTGCCAGTGGGATTACGTGCCGCACGATTTTCCGCCCGCCGACACCGTATATGGATACTTTCGGCGGTGGCAAGGCGATGGAACCTGGGAGCGGTTCAATACCGTGTTGCGGGAGAAAGTGCGGGTTCAGGCTGGCAAAGACCCGACCCCAAGTGCGGGGATTATCGATAGTCAATCGGTCAAGACCACTGAAACGGCCCGGGCCGAGACGCGCGGCTTTGATGGGGGGAAGCAGATCAAAGGGCGCAAACGCTATATTGCGGTGGATACCCTGGGGCTGTTGTTGATGGTCTATGTGTCGGTCGCCAATTTGCCGGAGCGGGCGGGAGCCAAGGTCTTGTTCGAGAAACTGAGGGGACGTTTTCCCCGTCTGGAATTGTTCTGGGCCGATGGGGGATATGCCGGGGTGGATTTCATTGCTTGGGTGAAGCAGACCTATAACTGGTTGCTGGACATTGTGAAGCGGACGGATGGGAGTCGGGGGTTCAAACTTTTGCCCAAGCGTTGGAAAGTCGAACGCACCTTTGGTTGGTTCAATCGGTCGCGGCGCTTGAGCAAGGATTACGAAGAGTTGCCGGAAATCAGTGAAGCGTGGATCTATGCCGCGATGAGTCGCTTGATGCTGAGGCGGTTGGCGCGCGGGCCGCTGACGGCTTAAAGCTGTGGCCGGAGTCCGCCTGTTGATTGAAAAAGAAAGGCTAATCGTCAACGAAAACGAGATCGGAGCCTTATTGTTTATCTGCATTTGAACGCTCTCATTTTTACTATCAAAAACTATCAAACTTGAATTTCAAAACAAGCTCTAAGTAATGGGCGGGTGAGCAGAGAGCGTTTGGGAATTAGCATGGGATTCGAAGAAACGGCCGGCGTCAAACGACACTTTGCCGCTTCAGGCCAGCGTTTTGCGATAAACCACACTCCGCCGGATTTCATAGAAGCCGGCGTTTTCATACAGCCGGCCGGCCTGGTGCGGGTTTTCGGCATCCACGCCGAGCATGGCGTAGTCCATTCCGGCCTCCCGCAAGAGGCGCAGGGTGTGGGCCAACAGCGCTGTCGCCAGGCCGCGCTTGCGCCACGGTCGGCGCACGCCCACTTCAGCCACAATGCCTTCTTTGCGCCCCACCCGTTCGATGTAGGCCGGGTCAACGAAGTTGAAGTTGAACCCGGCAACCTGATCGCCGTCCCAGGCCAGCAACCAGAGCTCAGGGCGAAAGTGAGGGGCTTCGAGAAAGTCGTGCCGGAAGACACTCATGGGCAACGGTTCGTAGCCCCAGTGATCTTGAAACGCTTCGTCGAACGCAATATAAGCCGCCTCTTCATCCCCGGGCCGGAACTGGCGAACGACCAGGCCATCGAGCATAGGCGCTATCGGCAGTTCAGTCCTCAAATCGCGTTGCATGGTAAGAAAGTAACGAGCTGGAGTCATGCCCTGCGACTCAAACAACGCTTTAACCGTAGTCTGAGTATCGCGGCAAAACACATTGAGCTTTTTCGGCAAGCCGGGCGGGAAGTCGCGCGTGATTTCAACTGCGCGAGCTTCAGCAGTTTGCATCAGTTGTGCGCCAACGCCTTGTCGGCGATAGTCGGGATGGACGACGCCATTACAAAATGCGTAATGCGCCTCGCACTGGCCGGGCAAAGAATCCACGCCGATAAAACCAACCGGGCGGCCGTCAGCTTTGGCAATGAAAAAGTCGGTTGACGGATTGATGTGGGGCGCTGTCATCCATTCCTGCAAATCAACCGCCGACATGCCGCGTTCGGCTTTGTCGGCCTCATCGGCGGCTTTGAACAATTCGAGTATCGCCGGCTCGTCGCCGGGCTGGTAGTTGCGAATGTTGGTGTTCATGACAAATTTTCCACTAAGGCTTTACGAAAAATAACATCTTTGTTGATAGCGCGGAAGCCCACCCTCTCGTACAGCTTCAACACCCCGGTCGGATTCTCAGTGTCCACGCCCAGCACGGCTTCGGTCATGCCGCGCTCGCATAAAGCCTTCATGCTGTTCACCAACAAGGCGCGCCCCAGGCCGCGCCCGCGCCAACGGCGGCGAACACCGAGCGAGCTAACCAGGCCACGGAGAAAGTTGTAGCTGGCATTGTCGTCGGCGTTAATCACATTGATGGAAACGCCGGCCACTTGATCAGAGGCAATGTCCCAGGCGATCTGCCACAGACTTGAGTCGTTTGTGGGGTCGTTGAGCCAACGCTCGTAATCGGCGTCGTTGCCCACTGCATGGCCCCAGTGATCCTGGAAGGCCTTTTCTTTGGCTTCCCAGATCGCTCGCATGTGTTCGGGTCGGGCTGGGCGTAGTTCGAGGCCGACCGGCAGAGGCGCAACGGGCAGGTCATGCAGGTCTTTGCGTTGCATGAAGAAAGTGTAGCGAATAGGCGTGTAGCCTTCATTTACCAACAAAGCATTCTTGTTGTAGGCGGTGTCTTCGGCGTAGACCTGCAATAAGCTTGGCCTACCCATCGGATTGGCTTGAGCATGAAGGCGGGCACGGCTCTCAGTGTAGCGCAACATAGCCCGGCCAATGCCTTTGCGCCGCCACTCCGGCCGGAGGTAGCCAAACTGCCAATAGACGCGCTGGCCTTCGTTGTTCATCCACCAGCGCACCCGGCTAAAGCCGGCCATCCGGCCATCGATCTCGGCGACGATGATATCTTGATGAGGATCGAAGTTGGCTGTGCTGGCAAAGTCATTGGCGATGCTCTTGACGCTCTCCGTCTCTTCGACCAGGTCGGCGGCGTTGCTGGCGTTGATGACTTCGGACATGCCTGGAAAGTCGGCCTCTCCCTGAAAGCAGCGGTAGACCAAGCCTGGTACGGTTGTCATTTCAGGCAGTTCAAGGAGATCGATTGTTGTTATGGTTTTCTCGTTCTCGTTTATTTCCATTTTCGCAGCATCATGATCCGGCAGACGGTCTTCGGCCTCGCGCACGACTGGGATGGTGTAAGGCAGAAGGCTGGCAAACACCAGCAAGCCGCCGCTCAGCACAAAGATCAGGGCCATGCCTGCGCCCGGGCCGGTTCCCACCAGCCACCCAAACGAGGCGGCCAGCCCTCCGCCCGTCTGCATCGCCGGCTCAAAGACATGGTCGGCGAGAGGGCCGCTCAAGACCATCGCCAGCGGCCCCATCACTTGCGCGATGAATCGTCGGATCGAGAACACCCGGCCCTGAACATCGGGCGCAACCTTGGCCTGCCAGATGGCCTGATTCGAAGCGTTGAGCATCGGGTTGACAAACTCGCCAAGCGAGATGGCGATGAACCAGAACCAGACCGGCAAACCAAAGCCCAGCAAAACCTGAGACAGGCCAAGCAACGCCCAGCCAAGAAACACGCCATGCACTTTGCGCTTTGGCCCGCCCCAGGCGCTGATGGCCGCACCGCCAATCGTGCCACTGATGGCGGCCACCGAGTTGATGGCCCCCAAAATAGTTGAGTTGTTCTGAGTGCGCGCCAGAATCATGGGCGCGAACAAGGTGAATCCCAGACCCCCTAAAAAGTTGCCGCACAGAAACACAATCTGCAGGCCGAGCAAGCTGGGCCGCGCCAGAATGTAACGAAAGCCATAGATCGACTCCTGCCACAGACTGCCCCGGCCTTCTTTGCCAGACTCGGTCGGCGCCGGTTGTGGGACGTGGACAAACAGCAAGGCGCTGATCGCGGCGACAAACGTGATCACGTCGATCACCATGATCAGGGTGAGGCCGTTGAAGCCGCCGCTCAATCCCAAAAACCCGATAAGGCTCCCCGCCACCAGCGGCGCCAGAATGAGGGGCGCAGTCTCGGCCAGTGACATCATGCCGCTGGCGCGGGCGTATTGCTCTTTGGGAATCATGGTCGAGATGGCCGCCGAGTAGGCCGGCCACTGGAACGACGTGAACGCGCCGACGAACGCCCCGGCGACCCACAAATGCCACACCTGCAAATGACCGCCGACGAACAGCAACAGAATCGTCACCGTCGCCAGCCCGGCGGCCAGATCGCTCAACATCATCACCAGCTTGCGGCTCCACCGATCCACCAGCGCGCCCGCTATCGGGCTAAGCAAGACTTCGGGCGCGTAAGAGAAAAAGCCGACCAGCGCCAACGCAGTGGCCTGGCCTGTCAACTGCCAGGCCCAGATGGCGAACGCGAAGCGCGTCATGCCTGAGCCAAATAGCGAGATCACCTGGCCGAGCCAGACGATGAGGAAGGCGGTGAAACCGGAAGGGCGAGAGGCTGTCATAGGCTAAGTGTACGCCAATGGCTTGCGATAGAGCGAACTTCTCTGGACAGGCCGGAAACCGCAATCTTCGTACACTCGCAAAGCGCCGCTCAGGTTTTGGGTATCCACCCCCAGCGCCGATTCGGTCAGGCCACTCTTCTTGAACTCGTGCAGGGTCAAAGCGATCAGCGCCCGGGCCAGGCCGCGCTTGCGCCAGGGTCGGCGCACGCTGATGAATTCGCACCAGCCCCGCTGGCGATTGAACTTCTCATTCTCGGCCTCGTTGATGAAGCCGCGCACCATGCCCGTCACCTGATTCGTTTCAACGTCCCAGGCGATCTTCCAGAGGCCAGGCGTGAAGATCACCTTGTCATTCAACCAGCGCTGATAATCGGCCTCGGTTGACGGAGCAAAGCCCCAGTGATCGCGAAAGGCTTCCTGGTCGGCATCCCAGATCGCCCGATAGTGTTCCGGTAAAACCGGGCGCACTTCGAGTCCGGCCGGGAGCGAGAAATCGGGGATGTCGTCCAGAGTCGGCCTGGCCATGAGAAAACCGTGCCGGACTGCCTCGTAGCCGTCTTTGATCAACAGCGCCTCAGCGCCGCGCGAAGTCTCGGAGACAGAGGCCTGAAAGAAGCGAGGGCCGGTGTGCGCTAGGGAGGCTGAGACTTCACGGAGGCGAGTCTGCGCCCACTTGAGCAGGGCCGCGCCCACGCCCTTGCGCCGCCATTCGGGGCGGAGGAAGGCGAGGTGGTTGTAGAGAGTGTTCCCGACTTCGTCTTTGTACCAGTCTACGCGGGCGTAACCAATAACATCGCCGTTTACTTCAGCCAGCACACAGTCACGCTCCAGATCGCAGTTGACGAGATGGGCGTAATTGTTCGCAATCTCCTCAACGTTGACAATGCGCTCCACGCCGTCGGCGGCCTCACTCGCGTTGAGGGCCGCTGCCATACCCGGAAAGTCGCCCTCGCCGCGAAAGCCGCGAAAGGCCAGGCCGGGAATGTCGGGGGTGTTTGGAATTTCAACTAAGTCGGATATCCAATTGTTGATAGACATGATCGTTTTTGTATCGCGCAACTCGTAAAGCGTAAATTGAATTACGCGTCACGAGTTGTGTTTTACTCCCAGTGTTTGAACACTTGCTTATACATCTTTGACGTACATGCACAATTTATTGGCGGCACGAAAGCCAACCGATTCGTACAATCTGACCGCCGCTTCGTTGTCGGCTTCGGCGCAGACAATGGCCGTCTCCATGCCGTCCGTCTTCATTCTTCGCAGCCCTTCCGACAGGGCGGCCCTGCCCAGCCCTTTCTTCTGAAAGTCAGGGTGCGTGCCGACCGGCTCGAAGAGGCCGACCTTGTTCACGGGGTCGAGCCAGAAGATGCAAAAGGCGGCGAACCGGCCCTCCGGGGCAACCGCCGCCACGTCCCGATCCGGGCTGTAGACGGGCGACTGCATGAAGCGGCGAAAGCGGGTCACGTACCGATCCCACTGCCACTTGGATTGAAACGCGCCGTACTGCGCCGCCGCGCGGGCTTCCACTTCGCGCTCGCCCGCCGTCGAGCGCACCACAAAACCGTTGGACAACGTTGGCCTGACGATGGGTTCTGCCAGCAAGCGCGTGAAATGGAGCATCTGGCCGAGGTGCGCCTCCGATTCGGCGAGGCTGAAGCCGCGCTCCTCCAGCAGTCGGCGGCGCGCGGTGTCGGTCTCGAAAATCCACATGGCGCGGATTGTTTTGCCGCCTCGCGCCTTCACCTTCTCGGCGATCTCTTCTTCGGCCCAAGCGTGCATCTGCCCCGCCTGTTGCATGCCGGTCAACGACGGGTGGACAAAGAGGTCAAAGAAACCCTCATTCGGTGTGAACAAGACCCAGCCCAGCGTTCTGCCATCGTCATCGTCCCACAACACGATCTGTTCCGAGAGCGACTCCCCGGGGTCGTAATAGAACAGCCACCAACTCAGGTCGCCGGTGTGAACATAGTACGCGCCCTTATTCGCCTGACGGCCTTCGATCAGGATGGATAGCATCTTCTTCAAGTCGGACGGGTTTTGGTAAGGTCGTGGTTGAGCTTTCATCATGCCTTCTTTCCCTTGAAAAACTTCGCTGCCTCAGGTGGAAACTTTCGCTTTGACTCATTATCCACCCGCCGAAACTTTGGCAAACTCGAGTCACTGGCGCAGGCTCGCTGGTACTGACGCTTATTCACCCGTTTGCCGTGCAAGTAATAGCACGGGTAGCCGCGCCGCAAGCGGCCTTTTGCATTCCATTCGCGCGCAATGCCATGCCAACCTCCATCCATCCAATGATCTTCATCAAGTAATATTCCATCTTCGTTAATGCTCCAATCAAAACCATGTAGATGCCCATTCAACATATAACGAGCTAATGTTGGATACACCGTGCCATCTGTGCGTTCATCCCATTGGAATTCAGTACCTGCGCCATGCCTCATCCTGCAGGTACCAAGCAGTTTTCTTTCATTTGACCACTGCCTAGCGATACCATGCGGTTTACCATCTACGTAAGGCTTGGATGAAAGCATTCGCCCCAGGAAATTCCAACGAAAAGCCGTTCCGTGATAAAAACCGTTCTTCAGTGGGTGTTCAAATAACAATTCGCCACTGAGGCGAAAGAGGCGCGTTCCGATGACCCTGCCTTTTAGAATATAGACCGTCCGCTTTTTCTCGCCACTTGTGTATCGTTCCACCACGCCGACTTCGGAATTGATGACCGATACATTCAATTCTCCAATTCTCTAATCTGATCCAACGCCACTTCCGGCTTCAGCTTGCTCTTCAGCGTTACAGCGCCTATCTGAATCATCAAAGCACAGCCTTGGCAAACACAATGAAGCGCTTAATCGGCGCAAAGCCCAACCCTTCGTATAAGCCGAGCGCGCCGGAAGGATTCTGGGTATCCACACCCAATGTCGCATAATCCAGCCCCTGAGCCTGGAAAGCGCGCATGGCCTCACACAGCAGGGCGCTCGCTACGCCCCGTTTGCGCCACGAGCGCCGCGTGCCTAGCTCGGCCACCCATCCCTCGTCAAGGGCGTTACGGGCATTCTCCTCCGGGCTGATGGTGTTGTAACTGAAGCCTGCCACCTTATCGCCATCCATCGCCAGAAAGGTCAGGCCGGGCCGGAACGAGGACCGTTTCAGGAAGAACATCTCCCAATCTTCTGCGCTCACCGGCTCGAAGTTCCAGTGGTCGCGGAATGATTCATTAAAGGCGGCTAGCAGGGGCTGACTCATCTCCGGCGTAAAGCGACGCAGGGTCAGACCATCCGGCAAGGGCCGTTCGGGGATGGGCTGGCGGAGATCACGGCGCATCAGATAGAAATAACGGGCCGGCGTGAAACCGTGCCCCTCTACCCGGGCGATGTGCTCCGTAAGGGTGTCTTGCGTGTCGTGCATCAAACAGCGCGGCATATAGGCAGGCATGGCGCGCAGGCGTTCCCGGCCCTGCGCCTCGGCCCACTCCAGAAGAAAATCCTCCAGCCCCTGTCCCCGATGCGCGGGGTGCACGGCAACATCAAAGTAACACCGCGCCTCCGTTTCCGGGTTTGGATTCATAAACGTCCGGACCATAGCCGCCATCTGCCCCTCGAGCGTGAACACTCCAAGCGAGCAGGTCGCCGGGTCGGACCACGGATCGTCAAACTGTGTCTCCATATCGGCCGCCGTGCCCATAATAAGCCGGTCGTCGGCCTGGCCGATGGCCAGGAGCATGTTGAACAGGGCCGGAACATCCTCCGGTCGCAGGGGCCGCCGGGTGTATTCGGGCCAGGCGGGCGCGGTGGACAAAGTATCGAGTGTCAAAGTGTCAGGTGAAGAAAACAGGGTTGTCATGTTATTTTTCCTTTCGGGATTGAGCATAAACCGCGCGAGTATGTCCGATCACCCGTTCCGATGTAACTTCCCCGTCCGCTTGGCATACCGCTCGGCCCAGTGGAAGGTGCGAAGCCCCGCCGGAATGGCGACGGCCCCCATGATCAACAACGGCCAGATATACGGCCACAGGCTGAGAGTCGGCGCGCCATTTAACAATGTCGCGCGCGCGCCGTCGATCACATACGTGGCGGGCGAGAAGCGTGAGAAGAACTGCAACCATCCTGGCAAAACTTCCACCGGATAGTACACGCCAGAGATCAGCAGAAGCACGGCGATGATCAGGTGCGTCATCTGCGAGCCGCGCTCCGGGAAGAGCAGAGGCAGAACCGAGCCGACGATGCTGATGCCGATGAACGACAGACTGCCGGCAATGAGAAGCAAAAAGAAGCCCCACAGGTTGGCGTTGCGCAGGCTGATGTCGAAGAGCAACATCGTCGCCAACAGCACCACTCCCGTATGCACCAGGCTGTAGACGACGGCGAATGTTGTCTGCCCCAGCATATGGAAGAAGCGGGTGATGGGCGCCATGAGGGTGTACTCGATGGTGCCTTCCCACCGCTCCAGGCCGACGAGGTCGGTGACCCAGTAGAAGATCACCGACAGATAACGCCAGACAATGGTGCCGACGGCAAGATATAAAACAAAATACTTGCCATCGATCCCCCCGCCGCCAAGTCGTTCAAACCCCAGGCCGATGTAACTGACGGCCAGGCTGTTGGCGACGGTGTAGACCAGCCAGACCAGTTCCCAGGCCCAGTACCGTTTGACAATGTTGTAGTTGCGCTCGATGAAGGCGTAGGACGCCTTGAGTTCGTTAATTGCAGTGGACATCTGCCACTACTCCTTTCCGGATCAGAATACTGATCATGACGGCGTTGTTTTCGAGGATGATGTACCAATCTTCCTCAGTCGCTTTATGGTTTTCGCTCGCCAGCAGGACGAGGTTGTCTTGGAACAGTTGGCGCTCGGCGTCAGACATTTCGGCCAGCGCGTGAACTTTGATCTGCATTTCGATCTCCCTTCAAAACTTCAAAACGATTTGGCATCGCGTTCAGGATCAGGCGCAACCAGCCGCACCATCTCGCCAATAAACATGGAACTACCCATCTCTGTGCCTCCCTGTCACCCGGTTCGCGCTTCCCACTCTTCTCGTAGGATTCCCATAAACACTTCGTCGTATCTTTGGCCATCAAAGTAAGCCAGGCTCCGTACCCGCCCTTCCAACACAAAGCCCGCTTTTTCATATGAGCGAATGGCCCGAACAGCGAAGTAAAACTGCTTCTCGCCATCCTTCTCAATCGCCTCATACTTCTTGCTGATCTGAGGCGGCGAGAGCGGGCGGATTGGGTCAAAGCTAATCAGGCGCATGTAGTCGGGATCATGAGTCCACTTCGACTCGATCTCGGCATCATGCTCCGGATCGGGCGAGGCCTGCCGCGCCAGTTCGCCTTTGAACAACTGTTGCTCAATGCTCATTCGGCCTCACTCTCCGCCACCAACTGCTTGCCCGTCAGTTCCAGGAACACATCTTCCAGCGTCGGCAGGTGGCCGTTTTGCGAGATGAGCTTCTTCAAGTTTTCGGGCGTGTCCAGGGCCACAATCTTGCCGCCGTCGATGATGGCAATGCGGTCGCACAGGGCCTCGGCTTCGTGCATGTCGTGGGTGGTGAGCAGGATCGTTGTGTTCTGCGCCGCTCGCAGTTCGCGCACAAAGGTTTGCACTTCGCGCTTCGAACGCGGGTCGAGGCCGGTCGTCGGCTCGTCGAGCAGGAGCAGGCTGGGGTTGCTGAGCAGAGAGCGGGCAATCGCCACTTTCTGTTGCATGCCCCGGCTCATCTCCTCCATCGGCTGAAAGATCGATTTTTGCTCCAGCCCCAGCCGGGTGAGAATTTCCACCACCCGTTTCCTGGTTTCAGAGGCGGGCATCCCGTAGAGTCGCGCCCCGTAGATCAGGTTTTCCATCGGCGACAGCTTCTTGAAGAAACTGGCTTCCACCGAGACGCGGTTGATCATCCTCTGCGCCGCGCGCGGATTCTCAACGACATCATGGCCGAACACGGTGATGCGGCCTCCATCGGGGATGAGCAGGGTCGCGATGAGACGGATGAGGGTGGACTTGCCACTGCCGTTCGGTCCCAGCACGCCGAAGATTTCGCCGCGCTGAATCGCCAGCGAGACATGGTCAACCGCCACTTTTGCCCCAACCGGGATTCCGCCGCCTGACCTGAACCAACGGCCCTGCTTGCCGCCGAATGTTTTCAATGCGTTTTCAACTTTAATTGCTACAGTGTTTTCGCTCATAGTTCCTCCAAAGTCAGTGTGTTTCGTCAACGGGTTGAACAGATTTGTTCGGCACATACTCTGCGAACTCCGCGTTCTCGGCGGTAAAAACAAAAAGGCCGCAAGCGGAATGCTCACGGCCTGGGAAACAAGCAAAAAAAGACCGTGAGCGTCGTTTCTACGCCCACGGCCATTGAGTCAGGTGTTAGCTAGTGCTTCCTACTCCAGGCAACAGGCGCAATACGACAAGGCAACCCCGGAAAGACCGCCGGGAGTGCAAGATTGGGTGTAGATGGTGATGCTAAACACTGTCATTGCGCCGTTCCTTTCTGTAAGATGGGCAGAGTTTACCACAGGGTTTGGAGGAGAGTCAAGAAATTGGTGGAAGATTAGTTTTGAGGATTTCCCATTTGGCGAAGCGGGCGAGCCGTTCATTACTCATGGTTCATCTATGAAAACGCGCGAGAGGCGAAATGTGACAGGGACAAAAAACGCCGGGGCACTCCGGCGTTTCTTTTGGGGTTTGGAGCAATAGCGGTGTTGATCATGCCGTTTCGGCTCGGGCTTTAAGCCCGGCGGCAAAATCCTCAAACGGCTTCGTCATGTCGGGCAACGAGCCGGCGAACATTGACAACAGCGGCCCGCTGAACTCCTCACGAACGGTAAAGTCGATACTGCCGTCGCCCTTCGGGCTGAGGGTAAAGGTTCGCACCCCTTTGAAAAGCCCGAGAGGCATCCCGCCGGTCCAGGTCATCTTCCGGCCGGGAACAAACTCCGTCACTTTGACCGGAAATGCGCGGTCCGGGCTGAGTTTGGTGTAGGCCGTAATCTGCGCGCCGGAGGCAATCGCGCCTTCGATCCTGATTGCCCAGGGATCCCAGGCCGGGTAGTTGGGCGCATCCGTCAGAATTTTCCAAATGGTTTCCGGGGAAGCTTTGATATTAGTGGTCGCGCTGTGAATCTTCATGGATTATTCTCCTCTACGTAAATGGGCTCTCCCAGGTTTAGCGTGATAAATTGCGGAGAGAGCATCCCCAGATGCGGCTCTCACGGCGCAATCCGGCATCTAGGGATGCCTGCCTCCTCGGTTTCACAGCAAGGTCGGGAGAACCCTAAATGTTAATACTGTTCATCCAGCGCCGAAATTCTCCCCAGAATAAAATCACGCTCGACTGTATTCTGGGTAAGGTCGAGAGCAACACCATAGGCCTCGCGCGCCTGCTCTCGTTGGCCCATCCGGCGCAACATGTCGGCCCGGGCCAGGTGAAACGGAGTGTAGGCGCTCAACTCCTCGGCGAGCGGCTCCAACAGGCGCAACCCTCCAGCCGGGCTGGCGGCCATTGAAATGGCGACGGCTTGATTAAGCCGGATGATTGGCGTATCTACAAAGCGGCGCAATTCGCTGTAGAGCGCGGCGATATAGTGCCAATCGGTGGCCTCAGCCGAAGGCGCGCGGGCGTGCAAGGCGCTGATGGCGGCCTGAATTTGATACGGCCCGACGTGGCGCATGTTGAACGCCTTGTCTACCAGCGCCAGGCCTTCTTGAACGTCGCGCTTGTCCCACAGCGAGCGGTCCTGGTCGCCAAGCAGAATCAGCTCACCGCGCGCCCCAACCCGCGCTGTGCGCCGTGAGTGGTGCAATAACATCAGGCCCAACAGGCCCAGCACCTCGGCGTATTGCGCGGGGGGCACATTGGCCTGAGTCTGATTCTGGCTCCTGCGGATAAGCAGTTCCAACACCCGGCACAAGCGAATGGCCTCATCACACAATTCATAGCGGATCAGGGCCTCGCCGGTTGTGGCCGCGTAGCCTTCGGTGAAGATCAAGTAGAGGACGGTCAACACCGAGTCGAGCCTCTCGGCCAGCAAGTGCACGGGCGGGACGTAATACGGGATGCCAGCATCCTTGATCTTCCGTTTCGCGCGCACCAGCCGTTGGGCCATCGTCGGCGCCGGGACGAGAAAAGCCGCGGCGATCTCTGGCGTTGTCAGGCCGCCCAGAGTGTGCAGGGTGAGGGCAATCTGCTGTTCCAGCGGCAAGGCCGGGTGACAGCAGGTGAAAATCAGTTTGAGGCGCTCGTCCGCGATTTCGTTTGGGTCGTCGAAGTTCTCAGCGACAACCAGTTGCGCCGGCGGCAGAGTCTCGAGTTGCTCGGGGTCAACGGCGGAGGCGCGGTTTCTCCGGAAACGATCAATCGCTTTACGGCGCGCGGTGGTCGTCAGCCACGCGCCGGGTTTGTGCGGCACGCCTTCCCGTTCCCAATGTTCGACCGCCTCCAGAAAGGCGTCTTGCAATACATCCTCGGCCAGATCCAAATCGCCCAGCCAGCCGATGAGGGTAGCCAGGAACTGGCCGTACTCCTGCCGGTGAACGCGTTCGAGGGAGTGCTGTATAAAGTTGGTCAAACCGAATGAATTCATGGTGGCCGCCTCAGCCGCCCGATGCGGTTGAAGCGGCCACTGAAGCCCTGGACTGTTACGTCTGGCTAAAGTCCATAATCGGGCGAACCTCGATGGAGCCGACGCGCGCGCCCGGGCACTTGGCCGCCCACTCGATGGCCTCGTCGAGATTCTTGCAATCGACCAAATAGTAGCCGCCGAGCTGTTCTTTGGTCTCGGCGAAAGGGCCGTGGGTGGTGAGCTTCTTACCGTTCTGCACGCGCACGGTGGTGGCGGCAGAAGTGGGATGCAGGGCTTCACCGCCCTTGTACGCGCCGGACTTCTGTATTGCTTCGGTGTAGGCCAAATATTCGCCCATCCAGGCGTCCATTTCTTCTTTCGATGTGTTAGCGCTGGCCTTCTCGTCACTGTAGATAAGCAGTAGGTATTGCATGGAGATGCTCCTTTTGAGTGTTGGGCGGCTTATTCCACCCGTCTGCCATACCGACGCAGTCGATGGCCCGGAATCGACAATTTGGGGAGCGAGTTTTCGAGAGCGGCTCTGATCCAGGTTCGGGCAATATCCTGTTGCCCGGCGTAGGCCTCCCACACATTCCCCGCCCAAACCCGCACGAGCTTCTTGTGATCTTCACCCGTGCGCGCAGCTCGCACTTCGGCAATTGTGATTTGCCCAAGCGCGGGCAGTCTTTCGGGTTTCTCGATGGAAACAGCGCCGTTGAGCCATTGCTGAATGGCGGCATAGGTCTCGCGATTGCCATCATACTCCAGGCCACAACAGAGCCGGGTGAGATGGGCGGCGTAGGATTTGGCCGAATGGCAATACGTTTCAGGATGTTGCAGGCAATAGGTGTCAAACGCGAGGTCGTGAACGCCTGCATATTGAAAGTCGCCGTAGGCTTTGGCGGCAACCTCATCCCACAGGGCCTGACAGCCTTCGCGTCCACCCGCGACGGATGCGCCACAATCCGGGCATCTATCCATGAGACGCTTCATTGAACCAGAGTCCTCTCAATGCGCCGGTCAGGGATGAGCCATATGATGGCGACCACCCCATACAACGCCCCGGCCAGCCATGAGTTCACAAAGGAAAGTGGAATGGCCGCCGAATAGAAAACCAGCGAGGCCTTGCCCTTGAAGTCCTGGCCAAGCGCGATGGCCAGCACAGACTCCGGGCCGTGATGAGAAATGAGGATCCGGGTAAGGATGAAGTAGGCGAATCCGGCCAGCCAGAGCACGATGCCATAGAGGGCAACGGGCCAAGCGGAAAAATTGTTCTCGCCCATCCAGCCGGTGACGAAGGGGACCAGCGATAACCAGAACAGCAGGTGCAAGTTGGCCCAAAGGATGGGGCCGTTGACTTGCCGGGCCGCCTGCAACAGATGATGGTGGTTGTTCCAGTAGATGCCGAGGAAAACAAAACTAAGCACGTAGCTCAGAAAGACGGGAATCAGCGGGCGCAAGGCGGCCAGATCGGCCCCGGCTGGCACCTTTAGTTCCAGTACCATGATGGTGATGATGATGGCAATCACCCCGTCGCTGAACGCTTCCAATCGTCCTTTGCTCATTATGATTCAGCTTGATGGAGGACGCCCAGTTGGGCGGCCAAGTCGTAGTACCGGCGCGCCTCGGCCTGATTGCCGAGAAGTTCGTGGGCATGGCCCATGTTCAAGTAGAGCGATGGGTAGAAGCTTTGCACCCGGTCGTCGCCGACTGCATTCGCCCGGTTCAACGCTTCCTGATTCCAGTGAAGCACGTCCTCAGGCTTCTCCTGGCATCGCGCTACGTAGTGCGCGGCCACGCAGGCGTCGTAGTCGTCTTTGGATGCTTCCCAGGCTTGCCTGTAGAGAGCGCACGCCTCGTCACGCCGGCCCTCAAATTCGGCCCGCGTGCCTTCGGCGCAGAGTTTAATCACGGGGTTGGTGAGGTCCATGCGTGGTGTTTCCTTTCATTTACGGCGCCGCCGCCTCTTCCACAACGGCGATTTCTTCCGGGGTCAACTTGTAGAGCTTGTACACCAGTCCGTCAATCTCCCGCTCCAACGCCATCGTGCCCACTTTAGGATCGCGCCGTTTCGCACCAAGAATTCCATCTTGAAAACGATGATTATGCGAGTATAATATGGTTAATCCGCTAAGCGGAGGTGGATTGCCCGCAG
>CAYSIV010000035.1:20497-29254 GCA_964431175.1 uncultured Anaerolineales bacterium | reverse complement strand
CCTTTGACAATTGACGCCCAATTGCAAAAGATCATTGACGAGCGAACGACGCCGTGGGGCATCACTGTGCAGTCAGCCGAGATTCGCGACATCATCATTCCGCTAGCCCTGGAAGATGCGATGAGCCCCCAGGCCCAAGCTGAGCGCGAGCGGCAGGCCCGCGTCATCCTCGGCGAGTCCGAGAAGTAGATCGCCGAAAGTTTTGCCGAGGCCTCGATAGCCTATGCCAACAACCCGACCGCTTTACATCTGCGGGCGATGAACATGCTATTTGAAGGCTTGAAGGAGAAAGGCGCGCTGGTCATTGCCCCTTCCTCGGCGGTAGACACGATGAATCTGGGCGGGCTGAGCGGTATGGCGTCGCTGGCCAAGACAGTCGGGAGTGAGTCGAAATGAAGAACAACGAAGTGACCATTGTGGCGAAGCGGCCCCTCACTGAGACGGCGCGCCGCCGCCGCAACTGGCCAGGTCAGGAGTGAAATATGCCGGACATACTGCGCGAGTTAATACCGTTCCTCATTCCCATTCTCATCTTGCAACTCGGGCTGATGATCTTTGCGCTGGTGGATCTCGTCCGGCGCGCTAAGACCAAAGGCCCGAAGTGGGCCTGGGCACTCGTCATCATCTTTGTAAACCTCATCGGGCCGATTGTGTACTTCGTACTTGGACGGGAGGACGAGTCGTGATTCGAATTGAAAAACTTGTGAAGTATTATGGCCCGGTGCCTGCGCTCGACGGATTGGATCTGACGGTCGAGCCGGGCACTGTATTCGGATTCTTGGGGCCGAACGGGGCAGGCAAGACGACAACCATCCGTATCCTCACCGGCCTCGCCCGGCCCACCTCCGGCCGAGCCTGGGTGGCCGGAACCGAGATCACCGCTGGCGGGCGCCACGTCGCCCAGCGCATCGGCCACCTGCCCGAGGAGCCGGCGTT
Organism: uncultured Anaerolineales bacterium; assembly: GCA_964431175.1. Lineage (GTDB taxonomy): Bacteria > Chloroflexota > Anaerolineae > Anaerolineales > VGOW01 > VGOW01. The sequence continues at coordinate 28,318 of CAYSIV010000035.1, read as the reverse complement.
CTATCCGTGGATGACGCCGCGCGAGTTCCTCGATTATGTGGGGCGTGTGTTCGGGCTGACCGCCAGTGAACGAGCCGCACGCGTGAAAGAATTGCTTGAGCTCGCCGGGTTGGCCGAGGCGAGCAAACGGCGCATTGGCGGATTCTCACGCGGGATGCGACAGCGGCTGGGGATAGCGCAGGCGCTCGTGAACCAGCCCGAAGTGTTGTTGCTCGATGAGCCGGTGAGCGCGCTTGACCCGATCGGGCGCAAGGAAGTGCTCGAGCTTATCGGGCAACTCCGTGGGCAGTGCACTGTGTTTATGTCCACCCATATTCTTGCAGACGTGGAGCGTGTGTGCGACACGGTGGGCATTATCGTGCGCGGAAAAATGGTGACCCAGGCCTCGCGCGACGAACTGCTGGCGCAATACGCAGTTCCGGCCTTCGAGATGGAAGCGAGCGCTGGCCTCGAAGCGCAATTGCGTGGCTGGGCCGAATCGCTCCGCCCGTTGCCGTGGGTGGCTTCGGTATCGTTCGACGGCGCGACTGCGCGCGTGATCGTGAAGGACGTGGAGACTGCTAAACGCGAATTGCTGGCCTCGGCCATCCGGGCGAGGCTGGTGCTCAATCGGTACGAAGTGATGCGCCCCTCACTGGAAGATGTGTTCCTCCGGTTAGTTGGCTCAGGAGAGGCGCGATGAGTTTCTTCACGGCTTTGGGCAAAGAAATGCTGGAACAATGGCGCACCTATCGCCTGCTCATTGCATTCGTAGTGCTGGCAGCGTTCGGCCTGCTTTCGCCGCTCACGGCCAAGTACACGCCGGAGATTCTCAAGGCCCTGCCCAACGGCGAGGAAATCGCCAAACTCATTCCCGAGCCTACGGTGCTGGACTCGGTGGCGCAATATCTCAAGAACACCAGCCAGTTTGCCGTCATCCTGGCGCTGTTACTGACGATGGGCGCAGTGGCGCAGGAAAAGGACAAAGGCACAGCGGCCATGATGCTTGTCAAGCCGATGCCGCGCGGGGCGTTTCTCGCCGCCAAATTCGTCGCCCTGGCGGTGACTTTTGCGGCGAGCATCGCCCTGGCCGGGGCGGCGTGCTACTACTATACTCTGCTGATGTTCGAGGCGATGGATGTTGCCCATTGGCTCGTGTTGAACGCGTTGCTGCTGGTATTCGTGCTGGTATATGTGGCCCTCACGTTATTCTGTAGCACGGTGACGAAATCGCAGGTGGCGGCAGGCGGCCTGGCCTTCGGTCTGCTGCTCGCCCTTGCCATCCCCGGATCAATCCCGAAAGTCGGCGAGTATTTGCCAGGCCAGCTCATCGGCTGGGGCGCCGGGTTGATGGCTGGCCAAACCGAAGCCTACTGGCCCGCACTGGGAGTTAGCCTTGCGCTCATCGTCGCTTCACTTGTCGGCGCGTGGATCATCTTTGAAAAGCAGGAACTCTAAGAATGGACTACATCTTTCACGCTCTCAATGCTTTGCTCATGATCGCTCTGCCTGTCCTGCTCGGCGTGTTTATCGCGCGCCGGTGGCATATGTCTTGGGGGCTGTTTGGGGTGGGCGCGGTGACGTTCGTGGCCTCGCAGGTGGTTCACCTTCCGCTCAATATCGGGCTGACGTGGTTGTTTGCCAACCACATCCTGCCTAACCCGCCCGTCGAGTGGAAACTACCGTTCAATCTTGTGGTGCTCGGCCTGACGGCCGGGCTGTGCGAGGAAACGGCCCGCTTCGTTGTCTATCGCTGGTGGATCAAATCGGCGCGGACATGGCGCGAGGCGCTGATGTTTGGCGCGGGGCACGGCGGCGCTGAGGCCATCATCCTCGGCGTCTTGGCCGGCATCGCTTTTGTGCAGTTGGCCGCCTTGCGCACCACCGATTTGACCACTCTGCCGCTCACTGCTGAACAACTGGCTGCTCTGCAAAAGCAACTCACCGATTTCTGGGCGGCGTCCTGGTCCTTCAGCCTGCTGGGCGCGGTCGAGCGCGCCCTTGCCTTGTGTCTGCACCTGTCGCTTGCGGTGATGGTCTTGCAGGTTTTCCGGCGCAAGCAGTTGTGGTGGCTTGGGGCGGCGATTTTGTGGCATGCAATAGTAAACGCCGTTGCCCTCTATATGTTTGCGACCTGGGGCGCCTACTGGTCAGAGACGGTCTTAGCCGGGTTAGCCGCCGTGAGCTTGGGCATCGTGTTTGCCCTGCGGTCGCCGGTCGAAACCCCTTTGCCGCAGCTGGCTCCGGCAGCAGTAGCGGTCGCCCTGGCTCAGCCCCCGGCTGCCAGTGCAGAGTCTGATCTCGAAGAGAAGCTGCGTGATTCGCAGTTCGTCAAATAGGAGCCCCATGATTAAAACAGAAGGATTGACCAAACGTTTTCCGGCCCCCAGAAACGGCCTACCCATTACAGCGGTTGACGGGCTTGATCTGACCGTGCAGGAAGGCGAGGTGTTTGGCTTTCTGGGCCCGAACGGAGCCGGAAAGACAACGACAGTGCGCATGCTCACCAGCCTGATTGGGCCGACGAGCGGACGGGCCATTATTAATGGCTTTGAGGTGGGCAAGGACGATCAGGCGATCCGGCAGTGCGTCGGAATTCTGACTGAGACGCCGGGCATGTATGATCGCCTGAGCGCCGAGAAGAATCTGACGATTTTCGCCAACCTGTACAGCGTGAAAGACGTGGCCGGGCAGGTGCAGAGATATTTGCGGATGCTCGGGCTGTGGGAGCGGCGGCACGACGAGGCCGGGAGCTTTTCGAAAGGCATGCGGCAGAAGCTGGCGATTGCCCGGGCCCTTCTGCACGAGCCGAAGCTGGTGTTCCTGGACGAACCCACCAGCGGCCTTGACCCGGAGGCGGCCAAACTGGTGCGCGACTTCATCGCTGAATTGAAGTCTGAAGGGCGCACGATATTCCTCTGCACCCACAACCTGGACGAGGCCGAACGGCTGTGCGGGCGGATTGCCATTTTCAAGACGCGGCTGATCACGGTGGACTCGCCGGCCAATTTGCGCCAGCGGCTGTTCGGGCGGCGGATCGTGTTTCACATGAAACAACTGGAGCCGGGCTGGGTTGAGGCGGTGCGGGCCCTGCCCTTCGTCAAGGATGCGCAGATGGCCGACACCAAGCTGGTCGTCGGGTTGGATGCGCCGGAAGAGCAGAATCCAGTCATTATTCGCCAGCTGGTGGAGGCCGGGGCCGAAGTGCAGTTTGTGGGTGAACTGCGGCACTCGCTGGAAGATATTTACTTGCAGTTCATCCGCAACAGCGAACAGACGGGCTGAACTGTGGATACGCTTCGCGGCCTCAAACTGGGGATGGATGTGGAGAACTCAGGCGATGAACAAGATACAAACGATTGTGGATAAAGAATGGGCCGAGGTGTTTAAGAACCGGATCGTGTTATTCACCGTCGCCTTCCTGCCGCTGATTTTCACGGCCTTGCCGTTGGGGATTTTGTATGCCACCCGAACCGCCTCTGGCGGGATGGCCGGAGACGTAACCGACATTCCGCCGCAGTTCTTTGAAGTCTGCGGGAATATCCCACCCGGCGACTGCCTGCAAATCTTCCTCGTTAACGAGTTTTTGCTGTTATTCATGATGATGCCGCTGATCATCCCGATTTCAATTGCGGCTTATAGCATTGTCGGCGAGAAGACGACTCGGAGTCTGGAACCACTCTTGGCGACGCCGATTAGTACCGTTGAATTGCTCACCGGCAAAAGCCTGGCCGCCACCATCCCGGCGGTGCTGGCAACCTGGCTGGGCTTTGGCATTTTCGCTATTGGGGTGCCGCTGGTTGGCGGCAAACCGGTTGTGCTCGCCAGTATTTTCAGCCCGGTGTGGCTGTTGGCAATTTTTGTGGCCGGACCGCTCATGGCGGTAATGGCCGTCAACTTTGCCATCATCGTGTCGTCGCGCGTTACAGACCCGCGGGTGGCCGAACAGACGGCCGCGGTGATCATCTTGCCACTCCTCGGCGTCCTTTTTGGCCAAATAGCAGGGGTGATTGTGCTCAACCTGCAATTTATGCTGATCGCCGTGAGTGTGCTCACCCTTGTTGATGTTGGGCTGATCTATCTCGGTGCGCGGCTCTTCCAGCGCGAAACGATTCTAACGAAGTGGAAGTGAGATGGTATGCTGACTCGAAAACCCTTAGCGTTGCTTCAGGCAGCAACTTTTTGTGCCCTTTGCGGTTTAGCCCTGCCGGTGCTGGCGCAGAACGCAGAGTTGCAGTTAGCCGTCCGTCGCAACTTTGGCTACGGCGGCGGCAGTCAAATCCAAGGCAACTTCAGAATGGAGATTGTTGATCCACCGGCGCTCTCATTGGTGACGTTCAAAATTGATGAGGCGGTCGTCGCTGCTATGACTGCGCCACCCTTCCGGATTGACTTTGAGACTGACACCTACTCGCTGGGTTGGCACGAACTGACGGCCACCGGGCAAGCCCCTGACGGGCAAACACTCAACTCCAACGTCAGACGCTTCGAGTTCGTCTCCGCCGAGGCCGGCTGGGCCGTTGCCCGCGACATTATGATCCCGCTCTTCGGCGTCGTGGGCGCGGCAATTGTGATCGGGGTTGGCATCCAGCTTTGGGCCTCGCGGTCGGGGAGAAAGTCGTCGTTACCGTTGGGTGCGTCGCGCAAGTATGGGTGGCTGGGCGGCGCAATCTGCTCCCAATGTAGCCGGCCATTCTCACTGCACTGGTGGGGCCTCAATGCTATCGGCGGCAAGTTTGATCGATGTGACCATTGCGGCCAATGGAGCCTGGTGAGGCGGTTGAGCCGCGAGAAGCTGGCCGAGGCCGAAGCGGCAGAATTGAACATGGCCCAACCGGAAACGCCTGTGGTTGAGATGACGGCTGAGGAAAAACTCAGGCGGCAGTTGGATGAGTCGCGGTTCGATACTTGATAACCCGATTACACGGTAACAGGTAAAACACAAAACCAGCCAGCGCACTCACCCGGGCGCGCTGGCTGATCATTCGAGTCTCAAAGAAACATGGTTAAGCAGTTGTAGGACAGCTTGGAAACATTGCCCTGGCCTTTGTGCTTGAATAGCCTCCCATCTCTTGGTATACTGCGCCCACCACCATCTCAGAGGAGCCATCATGAAAGTATCCTGTCTGCAAGAGAATCTCGCCAAAGGATTGAGCATTGTCAGCCGCGCCGTGGCCTCACGCAGTACCCTGCCCGTGTTGAGCAACATCCTGCTCGCCACCGATAACTCACGCTTGCGCCTCTCGGCCACCAATTTAGAGATGGCGATCACTTGCTGGATTGGGGCAAAGGTGGAAGAAGACGGCTCCACGACGGTGCCGGCCAAAACCTTCGTCGACATCGTCAGCGCTTTGCCTTCCGGCCAGATGGAAATGGGCCTCAACGTTCGCACCCAAACCCTCAACGTGCGCGGCGGCGCTTTCAACAACGACGTCAAATGTATCGACGCCCAAGAGTCCCCAATCATCCCCCAGGCTGCCCTCAAGGATGGTATTCATTTGAACGTGACTGACCTGCGCGAGACGATCGAGCAGGTGGTGTTCGCCGCCGCCACCGACGACGCCCGCCCCATCCTCACCGGGGTGCTCGTTAAAGTGGAAGGGGAAACCGTCACCTTCGCCGCCACCGACGGTTTCCGGCTCGCGGTACGAACGGCTAATTTGTCCGCCAAAGTTCTTGAGCCAGTGACGGCCATCATTCCGGCGCGGGCCTTGGCCGAGTTGGCCCGCGTCGTTGGCGATCAAGAAGAAGCGGCGGTGATGACATTGCCGACTGGCCGCGGCCAGGTCATCTTCCACCTGCGCGATGTTGAACTGGTCTCGCAACTCATCGAAGGCACGTTCCCTGATTATCAGCACATCATCCCGCGCTCGTATCAAACGCGCAGTGTCATGTCCACCGATGCTTTCCGCAAAGCGTGCAAGGCCGCCGACATCTTCGCCCGCGAGAACGCCCACACCGCCCGTTTCAAGATCACCCCCGGCGAAGAAATGACTCCGGGCCTGGTAGAGATCGATGCCCAGGCGGCGGAGACAGGCTCGAATGAGGCCAAGCTCGATGCCACGATTGAAGGCAAAGAGTTGGAGATCGCCTTCAACGTCAAATTCATATCTGAGGCCTTGAGCGTGGTGGATACGCCCAGTGTCGCTCTCGAAACGTCAAGCGCCACCAGCCCCGGCCTGATCCGCGCTGTCGGGCGCGACGACTTCCTGTACGTTATCATGCCCATGCGTCTTGGTAAATAGAATTTAGAAACCAGAAGTTGGGAATCAAAAGATGCAGGGTTGATTGCCCTGCGTCTTTTTTCTTTCAGTTTTTGACCTCTGCCTCCTGACTCCTTTTATGCCGCCAGCCCCTCTCAGCCCCTCTCAGCTTCGCCGCATTTGCGATCCTGCTTCATTCAATTTTGAAACGACGGTCGAGCTGCCGGCCAGCTCCGACATCATCGGCCAGCCGCGCGGCATCAAGGCCATTGAATTCGGCATTGGCATTGACAGCCCCGGCTACAACATTTTTGTGCTCGGCGAAGAAGGCACCGGCCGCACCACGGCCATTGGCGGCTTCTTGCGTGAGCGCGCCGCAAGCCGTTCCACGCCGCAAGATTGGATGTATGTCAACAACTTTGCCGAGCCGCACAAGCCGCGCGCCCTCAACCTGCCGGCCGGGCTTGGCGCGGCCCTGCGCGACGACATGGCGGCCTTGGTGGATTACCTGCGCCGCAACCTGCCGCAATCCTTTGAGCAGGAGTCGTACCTCGAAGCGCGCAATCAAGGCCGCCACAACTTCGAAGCCGAGCGCAACCGTCTCTTCGACGAGTTTCAAAACAAAGCCGCCGCCGCCAATTTTGTCCTCATTCAAACCCCCGGCGGCTGGATGCTCAACCCGGCGCGCGACGGCCAACCCCTGGCCACCGAAGCTTATGAGGCCTTGCCCGAAGCCGAGCGAAAACATTTCGAGTCGATTGGCCTTGCCCTCAACGACGATCTCGAAAACACGCTTCGCGCCATACGCAATCTTGAGCATGCGGCGAAGGACGCGCAACGCGCTCTCAACCAGCAAGTGGGCGCGGCGGTGGTGGACGGACACCTTAACGACCTCAAAGCCAAGTATGCCGCCCACGAGGAAACGATTTTCTACCTAAGTGAAGTGCGGCGGGATGTGATTGATCACGTCGCCGACTTTTTACCCGCCGATGCCTCACCGGATTCTGAGGCGAAGCCGTCAACGCCCGACTTCCGCCAGTACACGGTCAACCTGGTGGTCGATCACAGCCAGACCCAGGGCGCGCCGGTCGTGGTCGAACTCAACCCAACCTACGGCAAACTGTTGGGCCGCATCGAACACGAGTCGCGCTTCGGCACGCTGACCACCGACTTTACGCTGATCAAAACCGGCGCCTTGCACGCGGCCAATGGCGGCTACCTGATTTTGCGCGCCCACGATGTGTTTTACGAACCGATGGCCTGGGACGCGCTCAAACGCTCTCTACTCTCTGGATACGTTCGCACTGAAGACATCTCCGCCCGCGCCGGGTACGCCGCCACCAAAACCCTCGACCCCGAACCGATCCCTCTCCATCTCAAAGTGATGCTCGTCGGCGTGCCCTGGGTGTATTACCACCTCTTCGACTCCGACGAAGATTTCGGCTCCATTTTCAAAGTCAAAGCCGACTTTTCGACTCGCATGCCGCGCACGCCGGAGACTGAACGGCAGTACGCGCTTTTCGTCGCCGCTCGTTGCGCCGAAGAAAAACTGCGCCCGTTCGATCGGAGCGCGGTGGCTAAAGTGATTGAGTTTGGCTCGCGCGCGGCGGGTGCTCAATTCAAACTGAGCGTGCGCTTT
>CAYSIV010000035.1:310-20487 GCA_964431175.1 uncultured Anaerolineales bacterium | reverse complement strand
CCATTGCGCCGCCCAAGCCCGGCGCGACGTGGTCACCGCCGCCGACGTGCTGGCTGCCCTCGACGAAAAGGTCCGCCGCTCCAACAAAACTGAAGAAGCGCTGCGAAATAACATTCTTGAAGGCACGGTATTTGTTGACACTGAAGGCTCGGTGGTGGGGCAGGTCAATGCTCTAAGTGTGAGCGACTCCGGTGATTATGCCTTTGCACTGCCCAGTCGCCTTACCGCCCGCACTTTCGTCGGCCACGGCGGCATCGGCCAGATCGACCGCGAGACAAACCTGGCCGGGCCAATCCACAATAAAGGCCTGCTCACCCTCACCAGCTTCTTCAATGCCACTTACGCCGCCCACCGCTCGATCTCCTTTTCGGCCCAGATCACCTTCGAGCAAAACTATGGCAGTATCGAAGGCGACAGCGCCTCGTGCGCTGAACTGTATGCCTTGCTCTCCAGCCTGTCCGGTTACCCGATCAAGCAATCACTGGCCGTCACCGGCTCGGTGGATCAAAACGGAAAAGTTGCACCGATCGGCGCGGTGAACGAAAAAATAGAGGGCTTCTTCGCCGTCTGCTCAGCGCGCGGCCTCACCGGCGGTCAAGGCGTGCTGATCCCGGCGGCCAATGTCCGCGAATTGATGTTGAACGAGAAAGTGGTGGCGGCGGTGGAGGCGGGTCAATTCCACATCTGGTCGGTGGCTACGGTGGATGAGGGGATCGAACTTCTCACCGGTATCCCGGCCGGCGTTCGTAAAGATAGCCGCTTCCCTGACAGCACAGTTCATGCCGCGGTGCAGAAGCGTTTACGCGAACTGACAAAGGGCCACGAGCGGGAACACGACGAGGATAAAGATCATCCTCCAGTCAAACGCCCTCGCCGAAAGACGGCAAAGAAGAAGCGCCCGGCAAAAAAACGCCCAACGCGGAAAAAGTAGGGACACGGCCGCCGCGCCTCTACGAGCGCCTCCATCCCGCTTCACCCACCAGCGGCACGAAACGCACCGGGGCCAGCCGGCGAATGTGCCATTCCCCGTTGGCGCGCTCCCAATATTCAAGTTCCTGATCAAGCTGTGAGCCAATGGGGATGACGATGCAGCCCTCTGGCTTGAGTTGCTCCAGCAAGGGCTGAGGCATGAGTGGAGCCGCCGCGGTCACGATGATCGCGTCAAACGGCGCGTGCTCTTTCCAGCCCAGGCTTCCATCGCCAACACTAACTTCGACGTTGGTGATCCTCAACTCGCTTAACGCTCGCCGCGCAATCAACGCCAGCTCCGGATGTTTTTCGATTGAGTAAACCTGCTGGGCCAGCCTGGCCAGGATTGCAGTTTGATAGCCCGATCCTGTTCCAACTTCCAATACCACTTCATCGCCCGCCAAATGGAGCGCCTGCGTCATGAGCGCCACGATGAACGGTTGCGAGATCGTCTGACCGTAACCGATGGGCTGGGGTTGGTCCTCGTAGGCCTCGGATCGGTATTCGGGCGGCACGAATTGCTCGCGCGGCAATTTGCCCATCACCTCCAGCGCGCGCCAGTCGGTGATGCCGCGCCATTTCAGTTGTTGGCGCACCATCTGCGCCCGCTTCCCTACAAAATCCATCAAACAAATTGTAGCACTTGAGGCACCAAGTGTCTTGCGAAGCACCCGCACGAAGCCGAGCGGGCATCAAACTAAGGAGTTGTCAAAGTATAACTCCGCACTTTTCGATAATTGTCATGCCTGCGCAGGCGGGCATCCAGTGGGGCTTTCTGGGCTCCCGCTCCCCGTCTGCACGGGGACAGGCTTCGCGGGAGTGACGCCTAGCTCGATAGAACACTCTGATAAAACTGCGGAATTATTGCTTGACAAGCCCTAACACTTGATGTTTCAGCCGGACAAACAAAAAGCGGCGGGCTGTTTCAACCCGCCGCTAATATCAAGATGTTCGGCGCAGGGAGCTAACGATCGTACGAGAACCGCTGTTCTTTCCATACGTCGGCTTCATTGTGGTAGCCGGCTTGCTCCCAGAAGCCGAGTCGATCCTGGGCCAAAAACTCCAGCCCGCGAATCCACTTGCCGCCCTTCCATAAATAGGGCGTCTTCAACCCTTTGCTCACGATATTGCCGATCACGCCGCGCAGAGGATAACCATGATCGGGATCCAACGGCTTGCCGTCGAAATGGGTGGCCAGCAGGAAGTTCTCGGCCAGCGCAACTTCAACTGGCACATTCACGGTGAAGCCGTATTCGCAGTGCTGGAGCAGGTATCTGGCTGTCGGCCTAAGCTTGACGATGCCCTCGTCCACCAGCGTCTTCAAATGCACGCCTTCCCATTCAGTGTCGAACTTGCTCCAGCGGGTCACGCAATGAATGTCCATATTCACTTTGGTGCGCGGTAGTTTGTTGAACTCGTCCCACGTCCAGCGCCTCTCTTCTTCCACTTCGCCAAAGACGCGCAGGTCCCAGGTGGCCGGGTTGAATTTGGGAATCGGGCCATAATGCAGAACCGGGAAGCGCTGGGTGAGCGACTGCCCCGGCGGAAGCCGTCCCATGTCTTTTACGCTGTTTTCCTGTTCTTTGCGTCCAAGAATTCTGTCTAACATCGTTTGTCTCCTTCTGCCCAGCAGGCTACCAACAAATGCTTACAAAATTATATCGTTTTAGACGCGATTGGCCCTAAAAAGATTCGCCACGGAGATTTGGTGGCGAAACATCACCCGCTGAACACCGGCAAGTGCCCCAATGAGATGATGTTTTCCCACTGCGCCCGCTCGCCTTCGGTGAAGATCGCGCCCTCGGCCACCACTTCAGCCCCGGCTTTGTTCACTACCAGCCGCATCCCTTGCAGAGTCGAGCCGGTGCTGATCACATCGTCCACCAGCACCACTTTTTTGCCTTGAATCAGGTCGCAATCTTTTTCGTCAAGATACAACGTCTGCGGCAGGCCAGTGGTGATGGACAGCGTCTCGGCCTGAACGGCCTCGCCCATGTAGGGCTTGTAGACTTTGCGCAGAACCACGTAGCCCTTGCCGGTAACGATTGACAGGGCGTGAATGAGCGGGATGCTCTTGGCTTCAGCGGTCACCAGCAAATCATAGTCCACGGCCTTGAGTTTTTCGCCCAACGCCTGAGCCGCCGCCTGCACCAGTTCGGTGTCGCCCAAAATGTTGAGAAGGGCAATCCGCAGGCCCGGCTTTACCTCAAACAATCGCAGGTCGCGTTTGACTCCAGCCACCTCGACCGGATACACTTCGCGTGTGTTCTTCATACCGTCTCCATATTTTGCTATAAAGGCTCTTTGAAATCGTAGATTCCGTCTTTGAGGCCCCAGTGCTTGCCACAGCAGTAGCAGTCCAACACCTCGCCACTGCGGCTTAAACTGCTCTTGCAGTTGGGGCAACAAAAAATTTCCTTTAGCTCTTTGAATTCCTTCTTGATCCCGCCCACTGCTGCGCACTTCACAAACACGCTTGGCGACAACTGCCACCACTCGCCCGTCGGCTGAATCAGGCCGTCGGCGGCGGCCAGCAGGCCGGCCGGGATCAAGCGCTTGAGCAGACTCAAACGATAATGCGACACGGTCCTCTGTGCTTCCACCGCAAAGCCGGTTTCACCGAGCCACCGGCGCATCGCGCGCGGGTGAAAATCAAAGTTCAATTTCACAAACTCAACCGGCTCCGGCGCGAACGGACTCCAGTGCTGTCGGCGGAGCCAATAACGAATGATGGCTTTGACATTCTGCTTATTGGCGAATTCAAGAATGAACGCGCCGTCCGTCGCCATCGCCCCGCGAATTTCTTTCAGCGCAGCGGGGCCGTCCACCAGGTGGTGCATGACCCGAATCATTGACGCGCCGTCGAAGACGCCCGGCCCGAACGGTAGGTTGTAAACGTTGGCGGCCACGTAGGTGAAGCGGTCACTGTTGCCCAACCGCGCCCGCGCTTGTTGCATCTGGGTGCGCGAGTAATCCATCAGCACCACGTGATCGAAGGCGGCCAGCAGAGGCGTCAGCCGCCCCGCGCCCGCGCCAATCTCCAGGAACCAGCGGCCACGCGCGGGCAACATCGCCTTCAAGGCGATGCGCTCGGCCAGGTCTTCATACTCGCGCCCGCCCTTGCCCCAGAACTCGGTCTGGTAGTCCGAGCCTTCGTAATCGCAAACGGGCCGGCTGTCAATCATTTGCTTCCGGTGAATAACTGCATCCACGAGTCGGGCAGTTCCTGGACGACGTCGTTGTAAGGCGCGAATAGGTTGCGCAGACTGGCGAATGGCTGATGCAGGTCGGTGTGTTCGAGCGGAATGTCAACCGCCACCGGAATGTTCACCGGCACGGTGAGGGCCACCGGAATGGTCTGGCTGACGGGGACGGTCAAGTTCAGGGTGACAGGCAGGATGGTGCCCTTTGGCAGAAGAATCGTCGTTGGCGCGTTGTTCAACTGAAGCACTCCGCCGCTAATCGTCACCGACGCGCCGGTGATCACGGTGTCTTCCGAAAGAATCACATTCGTGTTCTGTTGCAGTGGCAAATCAAACACCACCGGCATGGTGTCGTTCACCAGAATAGTGGTGTTGACCGGGATAGTCGTCTGGATGTGGGCCTGATCCATCGCCACAAAATTGTCGTGCAGGCCGCCGATGAGCGGCCCGGCAATGCTTCGCTTGATCTCGAACAGCGACAGGCCCAGCACCACCAGGATCAGCACCAGAATCAAGTTGACGATGAACGAGAACATGATGGCGAAACTCTTGAACGACTCGCTCAACAACGGCTTGCGGCCCGATTTGGCCGGTTTGGCTACAGAGGCCGGCGCCCCCGTCTGAGGCCGGGGAAGCGGCGTTGCGGCTTGTGCCTTCGCCGGTATTTCTTCAGTTACCAAGTTGGACGCGGCTGGTTCTGCTTGGGGGCCGCCGTCCTTCTCGTCAATCTTATCTATAATTTGCCGGAAGCGCGCGCCGCTGGAACTCGAGGTGTTGTCGGCCATTGAAGTCTCTCCTTCGCGAGTGGGCTTGGGGTACGAGCGGCATGATGATAGCACCCCGACTCGCAAAACGCAAACTTGACTCCCATCCAACTCTCCTGCATTTTCAAAAATCGAAAATGGGGGAGAGTCAGGGAGGGGTGTACAATTCAGCCCAGCCATAACCATGACCGCCACCACCCAGTACGGCTATCTCGTCCTCGCCGACATCTCCGGCTATACCGCCTACCTGGCCGGGGTGGAGTTGGATCACGCCCACGAAATCCTGAGCGACCTGCTCGAAACCATCGTCACCCGCTTCAGGTCAATTCTCACCATCTGCAAACTCGAAGGGGACGCCGTCTTTGCCTACGTCCCCGAGTCGCGCCTCCAACGGGGCGAGACGTTGTTTGAACTTCTCGAAAGCACCTACCTCGCCTTCCGCGACCGGCGCGAGGCCACCCACCGCCGCACCACCTGCGAGTGCAACGCCTGCCGCTCCATCCCCAAACTCGACCTCAAGTTCCTGGCCCATCACGGCGCTTACATCGTCCAGCAAGTGACCAACATCAGCGAACTCGTTGGCTCGGATGTGAATTTGATTCACCGTCTGCTCAAGAATCACGTGAGCGAAGCCACCGGTTGGCGGGCCTACGCCCTCTTCACCGAAGCCTGCCTCTTGCGAACCGGCCTGCATCCTGAAGGCGTGCAAGAGCTTACCGAAAGCTACGAGCATCTTGGGTCAGTGAAGACCTACAGTTTTGACCTGCAACCGCGCTATCAGGCCCTCAAAGATGCGCGGCGCGTCTTCATCAAACCAGAAGAAGCGCACTTCACCCTGACTCGTGAATATCCTGTGCCGCCGCCCGCGCTCTGGAGCTGGCTAAACGATCCGCAAAAGATTCTGGAATGGTCGCCCGACCGCCACATGGTGCCCAACCTGCGGCCTGGCGGGCGCACCGCTACGGGCGCGCGCAACCATTGCGTGCATGGCAAGAACCTGGTGATGATCGAAACCGTGCTCGACTGGCAACCGTTCGACTACTTCACGGTTGAGCAAGACAGCCAGATGACGCCGATCATTTTCTACATGACCACTCACCTGGAGCCAACGCCGACCGGGGCGCGCCTGAGTTACAACATCAAGGCCAGGTTCAAACTGCCCCTGCCCGGGGCGCTTGCTCCGGCCGCACTTAAGTTGGTCGTCAAAGCCTTTGGCATGGATAAGGAATATGACACCCTCGCCCGCGTGATTGTCGAAGAAGCGGCGCAGGAACAGAGCGAAGGTTTGGCCGCCGCAACCGGAGTGGTATCTGCTTCCTGAAACCTTTTGACGCTAAAGCAAACGAGCCGCCTGAGATGGGCGGCTTGTCTTTTGTAGAGGCGGATTGCATCCGCGACTCGTTTTCTTATTATTTAGATTGCCAGATCGAATGGCAAGTCGGCGATGTCGCGCAACCGCCTGCCCTCAATCAACATATCAAGCGTTTCGAGTGCCGCTTCACTCTTCACCTCTTTAACTGCCTCAACCAGTTCATGTAGAGCAAAGTGGTAAACACAATCAATATCGCCAGTTCCCATTGCCAAAGATGCAATGCGAGTGGGCATCGGCTCGGCAGTGATGACAGCAATATGCGGAGTATGACCTTTGCGGTTGCGAATCAGATTCAAGCCTTCGGTGCGGGCGTTTTGAGAGCGATCGCTTCGAATAGTCCATTTGCAGGAAATGCTGGCGTGCAGAGTTGGGCCAACAGAATTTGAAGCGCGAAGAGACGTAAACTTAGGAAGCTCAGATGGGCGAACCAGTTCTTGTCTTTCGTTAATTTCATCATCAGCCAAAGGAAGCCGAGCAACGATGATGTCAGGTTGAATTACATATTCGTCCAGAGCGGTCTTGAGTTCTTTGTGAGTTTGGACAAGCTCAGCGAGAACGGCTAAATGCTTGTATTCGTCGAAGTCGGCGATGCTGTTGTGGATGAACAAACTCCACCGACAAGGATCTTGTTGATTTAGCGAATAGAGAGCCTGCTGAAGAAAATTCCTTGTAATTCCTTCAAAGCTTTCAGCAATGGTTTGATTGTCAATTGACAAATCACTAAAAGGAAATTTCAAAAACCCCAGTAGTTGAAACGATATATCTACGCTCAGGCGACTGGAAGAATCAGCTAAACTTGCGATGCCTCCAGGCGCTCTATAAATTAAGCGCCTGCAAATCTCGCGCTGATATTGTTGGCGCAGGTTTTCAAGAGATAACATGATAGGAGTTTTACAGACCTTGTGTTCCGTTTGATAAGCGGATTTCAGTAATGCCGCGCTCGCCCAAGTAGATATTGTCCAAATGAAACTTGAGATATTTCTGATTCAAGCCATGCTCACGATGCAAGCTGAGAAGTTGAGTTTTATCAAGCTCCTGCTTGTCGGTTGAGAGTATCGTCAAGTTTGATGGTTGGATGGCTAATACCCCTAAATCCATCATGCAATGGTGGGTTGGGCAAAGGGCCAAAATATTGCTTATATGATCCGGCCCTCGATACCGTTTACCAAGTGGTTGAACATGGTGCGCTTCACAATACCATTTGTTTTTTAGCCGAGGAGAGAATGCAGTCCACCCACATATTTGGCATTTGTAGTGGTAAAGCTCCTTGACCTTTCGACTTTGATTTGTGTCACGCACCACTCGAAGAATCCGTCCAGTTTTCCTATCAGGCTCGGGAAGGTTGTCTGGAATGTAAATTGCCTCGTCTGTATAAATCTCTTCAATTGCCGGTCTTTCCCAAATCTGCTCAAAATGGTGAAACTGTTCTGTCACGTTGAGATGCTTCTTTATCTCAGCAACGCCAAAATAGGCAGTGGCGCCTTCCATTCGGATATATAAATCCCATCGACCGTCGCGCCGATTGGAGGGGAACTTTTGTAGCAAAGGTTTAACTTGCCTAAATGGAATAAAGTAGTGTCCATGTGTGCCGCAAATCAAAATTAGCCAAGCGTGATCCTCGTTCCAATTGGTTAACTGAGCGTACTTGGTTTTGGCAAGCGAGAACCAGTAATATCCTTTTCGTTCAAAGTATGATTGGGAGTTGAACGCAATTAGAGCTTTCTCTCGACCATCTATTGAGAGAATGTTCTCTTGCAACTCCTCGACTTCACCATATTTCTCCAGAGAAGTGACAAGCTCATGAATAGCAGTTGAACTTTCTGGCTTTCGTCCAGATACACGAAGATTCATGAAGGGTTACTTCCTTCCTGTAAGACAGCCCTAATTGCTGTCCTTCTTCAACCCCGCCAACTTCTCATCCAACACCCTCTGCACCACCGCCGGGTTACTCTTCCCGCCCATACCGCGCATCACCTGGCCGAAGAACCATTTGGCCACCGTCTCCTTGCCGCCAAGATAGAGCTTCACTTGATCCGGGTTGTCGGCAATCACCTTTTCGACGAGGGCGGCAATCGCGCCCTCGTCGCTCACCTGCGCCAGTCCTTTGGCCTTGACGATGGTCGCGGCGCTTTCGCCACTGGCGAACATCTCGGCCAGCACGGCCTTGCCGGTATTGTTGTTGATCGTGCCATTAGCAATCAGGGCGATCAAGTCCACCAGTTGTTCCGGCGACACCTTGCTGGCCTCAATCGCCTGCCCGGACTCGTTCAGGCGGCTGAACAACTCGGTGCTGATCCAGTTGGCAAGCGCTTTTGGCTCCACTTTCTTAGGACGTCCGGCTTTCACCGCCGCATCGAAGTAATCGGCCACCGCCCGTTCGGCCACCAACACCCCGGCATCGTACGGGCCGAGGCCGAGCGCCAGGAAGCGCTCGCGTTTCGCGTCGGGCAGTTCGGGCAGGGCGGCCCGAATCTCCTCGACCCACTTCATATCAAGTTCCAGCGGCGGAATGTCCGGCTCCGGGAAGTAGCGGTAGTCGTGGGCCTGTTCCTTACTTCGCTGGGAGACGGTCTTGCCCGTCGCTTCATTCCAGCCAAGCGTCTCCTGTTCCACTGTACCGCCTGCTTCATGAATTTTGCTCTGGCGGGTGATCTCGTAGGCAGAGCCGTTCACCAAAGCCCGGAATGAGTTGAGATTCTTGATCTCGGTGCGCGTGTTGAGGGCGGCGGTCCCCGCCTCGCGCACTGAGACGTTGGCCTCAAAACGAATCACGCCCTTCTCCATATCGCCGTTGTTCACGCCCAGGTAGCGCAAAATTGTGCGAAGCTTGGTCGCATAAGCTTTCACATCTTCCACCGAGTGCAGGTCAGGCTCGCTCACAATTTCCAACAGCGGCACGCCACTGCGGTTGAAATCCACCAGCGAGTAGTTGGTCACGTGATACAGCTTGCCGGTGTCCTCTTCCAAGTGCACCCGCCGCACCCGAATCTTCTTCGGGCCGTCGGCAGTGTCAATCAGAATCCAGCCTTCCGTCGCCAGCGGCAGTTCGTATTGCGAAATCTGGTAGCCCTTCGGCAGGTCGGGATAAAAATAATTCTTGCGAGCAAAGACATTCACCCGGTTGATGGTGCAGTTCAGCGCCAATCCGACACGGATGGCAAATTCCACCGCGCGGCGGTTGACCACCGGCAGAGCGCCGGGTTGGCCGGTGCAAACGGGGCAAACATGCCGGTTCGGTTCGGCGGTCGTCGAGTCTACCACCGCACAACCGCAGAACATCTTGGAGTGGGTGAGCAGTTCGGCGTGGACTTCGAGTCCAATGACAGGTTCAAAATTCACTTACGATCTTCCTTCCGAATGACAAATCGCATCGCGCTCTCTTTGTCAGAGAGGGAGCAGATTTTATTATCCACCAAACCGGCGGCCAGACCCAGAGGGATGACGGCGTCTTGATTGATGTAGCCGGGGAGGTCGCGCTTGGCGGTGATCACCCAGATGCCGCCGTTGGCGACGATGGCCGTTTTCAACTCAAGAAGCGTCCCTGTAATTTCACCTGCCGACTTCGGCCAATACAGAATCGCGTCGGCGGGCGTCTGGCCCGATCGTGTCACCGCCCGCCCGATCTTCTCGCCCACGCGCGCCAGCAACTCTCTGTTACGGCCTTTGCCCACCACCCGAACGACAAAGCCGGGCTTAAGGCCCAGCTTGTCGGTGACGTCGCGGTGAGAATAATCTTTTTCGGGCACGCCGTTGCAGGCAAAAACGAAGGATAAATGACGGACGACGGATGCTTTCGTCCTTCGTCTATCGTCCTTCGTCCTCTCTCAAATCCAGCCCCGCAGTTCCATTGCCTCCACCACGCGCCCAATGGCAATAGTGTAAGCGGCGTCGCGCATATACATCTCGCGCTTGACGGCCACCTCCAACACGCCGTGGAAGGCTTTGGTGATCTTCTGGTCGAGGCGGCGCAAGACAGCTTCGTGATCCCAGTAGTAGTTCATATCGTTCTGCACGCCTTCAAAATACGAGGTGATAACGCCGCCGGCGTTGCACAGGAAATCGGGGATGTTGAAGATGTTGCGCTGTTGCAGGATGACATCCGCCTCCGGGGTGGTGGGGCCGTTGGCGCCCTCGGCTACAATTTTGACTTGGGGGCTGATGCGGTTGACGTTTTCCCCGGTGATCTGGCCTTCCACCGCGGCCGGGATCAAAACGTCCACGTCTTTAGCCAGCCAGGCGTCGCCGTCTTCAATCGTATAGCCTGCTTCTTTCGCCTTCTCTTTATCAATTGTGCCGTACTGGTCGGTGATGGCTTGCAGGAATTCGGGGTCAATGCCGTCTTGGCGAGCGAAGGTGTAGGATTTTTTGTCGTCGAGGTCATAGCACGACACACACAGCACCTTACCGCCGAGGTTCTTCTTGAAGGCGATGGCGGCGTATTGGGCCACGTTGCCAAAGCCCTGAATGGCTGCCGTGCATTTGTCCGACTTCAGGTGCAGGTGCTTCATCGCTTCGCGAATCGTGTCCGCTACGCCGAAGCCGGTGGCTTCCGTTCGGCCCAGCGAGCCGCCCACGCCCAGCGGCTTGCCGGTGATGGCGCTCGGCGAGTAGTGTCCGGCCAGCTTCGAGTATTCGTCCATCATCCAGGCCATCATTTGCGGCGTGGTGCCAACGTCGGGCGCGGGCACGTCCACCCGCGGGCCAATGTCGTGCCATACCTGATCGATCCAGCCCCGGCACAGGCGCTCCTTTTCACCGATCGAAAGTTGGGACGGATCAACCACCACGCCGCCCTTGCCGCCGCCAAGCGGGATGTCGGCCACCGCGCACTTCCACGTCATCCACATCGCCAGCGCCCGCACCGTGTCCAGCGTTTCGTTGGCGGCAAAGCGGATGCCGCCTTTGGATGGGCCGCGCGCGTCGTTGTGCTGGACGCGGAAGCCGAAGAACACCTTGATTTTGCCGTTATCCATTCGCACCGGGATCTGGAAACGGAATTCGCGCTCCGGGAAGCGCAACACTTCGCGAACTTCAATGTCAACATTCAGTTTGGCCGCAATCGCATCAAATTGATTTTGGGCCATTTCAAACGCATTGAGATGATTGGCAGGCATGTCGAGGTCTCCTTTTTTAGGAAGGCAAAGTCTGGCTTGATTCTTTCACTGTCCGTTTGGAGCGGGTAGTGACGACTCTCCTCAGGCTACGGTGTGTTTCATCCGTGCCGCCTCATGAAGCGTTCAAGGCGGTTAAGCGCCTCCTCAATTTTTTCGTAGGCGGTAGCATACGACATGCGCACAAACCCCTGGCCGCTCTCGCCAAACGCCGAGCCGGGCACGGCGGCCACCTGCTCTTCCTGCAGAAGCCGCTCGGCAAATTCGCTCTCGTCCATGCCGCTCCGCGCAATAGAAGGGAAAGCATAGAACGCGCCGCGCGGCTCGAAACAGTCCAGCCCGAGCGTGTTTAACCCGCCCACGATCAGTTGTCGCCGCCGGTTATATTCCCCCACCATCTTCTGCACATACTCTTCGCCCGTGTTCAGCGCCTCAATCGCCGCCACTTGCCCGGTCGTCGGCGCGGACATGATCGTGTATTGATGCACCTTGCGCATGGCCGCCGTAATCTCTGGCGGGGCGGCGCTGTAGCCGATGCGCCAGCCCGTCATTGCATAATCCTTAGAAAACCCGCCAAGCGTCACCGTGCGCTCGCGCATATTCGGCAGAGAAGCAAAACAAACGTGATCGATGCCATAAACAAGGCGGTCGTAAATTTCATCCGAGATCACCAGCAGGTCGTGTTTCTCGGCCAGCGAGGCGATCTCCAACAGCCGCTCGCGAGTCATCACCGCGCCCGTCGGGTTGTTAGGATAGCCAATGAGGAGAGCTTTGGTTCCGGGGGTGATGGCCGCTTCTATTTCAGAGGCCGTCACTTGAAAATCATTTTCCACCGAGGTGGCAATGGCTACCGGCTTGCCCCCGGCGAATGTCACTTCAGGCATGTAGGCCACAAAGCATGGCTGAGGCACAATCACCTCGTCGCCCGGATCAAGCACGGCGGTGAGGGCCAGGTACAACGCCTCCGACACGCCAACGGTGACCAATATTTCGGTTTCGGGGTCATAAGTCACGCCATACAGTTTGGCCAGGTGCGTCGACAAACTCTGCCGCAGTTGCAGAATGCCGGAGTTGGAGGTGTACTGTGTCTCGCCGCGGTTGAGCGAGGCCGTGCCAGCGTTCAAGATTCGCTCCGGCGTCACAAAGTCCGGCTCGCCAATGCCGAGCGAGATCACGTTCTTCATCGTGGCCGCAATATCAAAAAACCGGCGGATGCCGGACGGGGGAACAGAGTCGACTCGATTGGAAGTGAATTTGCGCATAGGGAGGCCTCAATTTGAAGTCACGAGATAACTCGTGAGAAAATCGTCTCGTAATTCTACATGGATACTTGTGGTCGAGAGCGCTTTGAAAAGTTTCTGATCGGAGGTGATAAGGGCATTTGCGTCCACAGAGTGATAGATTTCAACAAGATATAAATCTTCATCCGGTGAGCGAGTCTTCACTTCGTCTGGCAAATTCTTTAATTCATCTCGAACTAACCACGCGCATTTGCTCGCATCACGCAAAATGCCCAACCAGAGATATTTGCTTAATCTGCGAATGAGGGGATCTTGATGCTTTATCAGCTTGTAGGCTTTCCCCATCCATGGGCTACTTTCCAATACAGCTATACGATCAGGTTTATTTCTCAGTGCTTCTAAAAATTTGTAACTCTCTGCTTGCCGCTCCTGTCCATTAGCCCCGATCAAATCCTCTAGGAGCCACTCATTGACGACAAAGAGGCTGGAAACCATAGAACATCTCCTATCCGCTGATTTTCATGAAAGTTCGAATATCTTCTAATTCTCCTTCTATAAAAGTCGTGAGCCCGCCATCGATCTGGCCTTTCTCATTGACGGCTTGGCGCTCAAAGCGTGTAGCCCTTTTCTCTTTTTGCGCCAGATAACATGCCAGTTCGGCGGGCTTGAGTTCGCCTTCATCAACCAGAGCAAGAAGAGCTAAAAGAAAGGATTCGCTGTGAGTGGAGATAACGAATTGCTTTTCTTCTTCGTGAGCAATTTGTGCCAACGCTCTGGCTAAATTACGGATAGCAGTCGGATGCAAGTGGATTTCTGGCTCTTCAATGCACACCCATCCGGCGTCACGATGTAAACATCTTGCAAGAACGTATACGATCTGATTTACGCCAAATCCCTCATTTACAAGCTCGGATCCCACCCCGGTTTTTTTGTCTGTCGCATCAAGCGAAAAGATTGCAGTACCTGGTACGAAATTAACTCTAAAATCCCGTCCCAGTATTTGTTCCAAATATAAACTGATTTTAGGTACAAGATACTTATTGTTGGAAATGAAGCTTGCCACTTCATTCTCCGTACTCAACATTGGCGAAATTGAGACGGTTGAGTATTGTGGTTGAGAAAAACCCCGCTTCAGAGGGACAAAACTTACTTTTCTAAGCACTTCAACGAGTTCATTAAGAAGGGTTGCCAACTTGTTAGCTGCATTCTGTGACTCTGGAGCTGGCCCCTCAGCTTGAACCTGCGCTGTAATACCATTCCAAGTCACATTTAGAGACCCGTTGTTGCTTGCCACTGAAGCTTGTGCTTGCTGATTGGCGGGATAGGGAAATGAAACGGGTAATTGAAGTTCGATATCAATTTCTTCACTCTTTTTCAGTGAGAGCGCAAACTCGCCAGTGTTTTCTCCAATTGCCACTTTATAGGAAAGCGTCCGTTCCTCTCGCTCTAATATCAACTCCAATGCGATGCTCCTCCCTGTTTGATGATCGAAAACGACAGATTCAAATCCTCCAAAGCTGGCAAAACCGTAATTGAAAAATCCGGCAGGAGTCTGGTTAGGATTCAGAATTATATTTTTCAGAGTGAGTAAAGCATAAAGCAAGCTCGACTTTCCAGAGCCATTTGGGCCATACACTACTGTGATTGGCGCAAGTTCTACATCTTGCTCTCGGATAGAGCGGAAGTTCCTAATACTGAGTTTCATTTTGTCCTCCTGTCGATAAACCACTTTTGATGAGATTCACCCGCCACTCATCATACAACTCGCCGTACATTAACTCAAACACCAGCCCGCTCGTCGTCCGCACCCGAAAGCATTTGCCGCCCGGAATGCGCCACTGTTGCTCGACGGCCTCAATCTCCAACCGCTCGCCCTTCCACTGCAAGGCAATGGGCCGTTCGGCGTATTCGTAGCCGGAGTGACACTCGACAAGTTCCATGTAAGATTGACGAAGGATGAAGGACGAACGACGAAGGATGAACGACAGCCAACCTTCGTCCTTCGTCTGTCGTCTTTCGTCTACTCGAACCCAACCTCACTCGAGTCGCCAACATTGAACGTGCGGAACTTGCCGTTCAGCCGCGCGTCCTGGCCGATGAGCGACTGGGTCAGCACGGCGTTGCGGATTGTCGCCCCTCGGTCAATGATCGAGTCGCGGATGATCGAGTCTTCGACGACGCAGTTGGCGGCGATGGTGACGTGGGGGCCGACCACGGAGTGGGAGAGCTTGGCGCTGGGATCAATGTTGACCGGCGGGATGATGATGTTGCCTTCCATCTTGATTTCGGCGCTGTTGTCATGGCCGTGGTCGAGCAAATACTGGTTGGTGTGCAAAACCGTCTCCGGCTTGCCACAGTCCTCCCACACTTCCACCGGCTGAACACGCATCTTCATGCCTTTGTCCAGCATCAACTGCAAGGCGTCGGCCAGGAAATATTCGTTCTTCGTCTTGATGTCTTTGGCAATTTGCTCTTCAATGGCTCGCATGAAAGCTTGCGAATCCTTCAGATAATAGAAACCGACGACGACGAGATTGTTGTTCATGTCATTCGGCTTTTCAATCAGTTTGGTCACGTAGCCATCCGGCCCCACCAGCGCCACCCCGAAGCGGCGCGGGTCTTCCACCGGCTTTACCCAGGCCACCGCATCGGCAGTTTCGTTCGCCAGCGCCGACAGGTCGGTTTCCACGATGGTGTCCACGAACACGATCAGCATCGGGCCTTCGAGATGATCTTTCGCCAGATAAACGGCAGTAGACTGGCCGTTCAACTCCTTTTGCTCGAAGTACCTGGCCTTGAGGTGCGGATACTTTTGGGTAACGTACTGCTCGATCTGATCGCCCAGGTAGCCGGTGATGAAGATGAACTCGTCCACCGGCAGGTTATTGAACATGTCCAGCACGTGGCCCAGCACCGGCTTGCCGGCGACGTTGATGAGCGGCTTGGGCTTGGTGAAGGTGTGGGGACGGAGGCGGGTGCCAAATCCGGCGAGAGGGATGACGACTTTCATGCTCTGCGTTTTCCTTTCGATGGTGTAAGCCGGTGACGTTTCGTGAACAACAGTGACCGGCTCAGCTTCGTAAACGACGATGCCCGTGTCTTTCACTTCGCCAATGAGTCCGAACTCATCAGCGTTTTCATATTCTTTAGGCGTGTAGCCAATGGGTTCGAGGTAAGTCGTCCGGGCTTGCCATGCGATCCAGCCCAGTTTATCCAGGCGTTCCAGCATTGGCATACCTTGAAAATCAGGCGATAGCACGATCAAATCAATGTCGCTGTCTTCGCGTTGCGTGCCTTTAGCATACGAGCCGTAGAGAATCGCTTTTTCGACTCGATATTGTTGGCGCACTGCCGCAATGTATTTTTCTATTCGTTCTCGAAGTTGATCTTGGCTAAAAACCATTTGAATACCCGCTCGGTCTTTTGAACAGCCGCCTCGGCGAGTGGTCTCTGAAATATAGTTGGATCAACTTCATCCAACGGATAACGCGACCCCACGTAGTAACCGCCGATACTCGAAACTGCCTCCTCAACTTCGCCGGAGTTCAAATTTGAAACAGCGTCCAATAAAGCGCGAAGATCATGAGTGTGTGGCGGCCGCTTATCAGTCTGCAGGACCAACACCGCTTTCAAAAGCTTTTCAATTGCCTGCTGGCAGAAGAACGTGCAATCCTCGTATTTCTCACCAGCCAGCAAATACTTTGCTGTGTCACGGTCGCTTTCTGCTTTGCGTAGCCATTCCTTTGCATTTGACTCACGGCTCATAGCTTCGGCTCCCGCTTGTGCCAATCCGTCGCCTGCTGATACTGGTGCGCCACGCGCAGAATGCGCTCTTCGCTGAAGGCCGGGCCGAGCAGTTGCAGGCCGATGGGCAAACCTAACGAGTCAAAGCCACAGTTGACGGACAGGCCGGCGATCCCGGCCAGGCTTCCGGGCAGGGTGAACACGTCTTCGAGATACATCGCCAGCGGGTCGTCCACTTTCTCGCCAATCTTGAAGGCAGTATCCGGCGAAGTGGGGCAGGCAATCACGTCCACGTCGACAAAGGCTTTATCGAAGTCGCCCTTGATCAGCGTCCGAACTTTTTGCGCTTGCAAATAGTAAGCATCGTAGTAGCCGGTCGAGAGCGCGTAGGTGCCAAGCATGATGCGCCGCTTCACTTCCGGCCCGAAGCCCGCGCCGCGCGTCTTGCGATATTCATCCCACATTGCAGGCGCGTCAACACGTGGGCCGTAACGCACACCGTCGAAGCGGGCCAGGTTGGCCGAGGCCTCGGCCGGGGCAATGATGTAATAGGTCGAAAGCGCGAGATCGGTATGCGGCAGTGAAACTTCGCGCGTTTCAGCGCCCAGACTCTCCAATACTTTCACTGCCGCATTCACCGCCGCGCTCACTTCGGCGTTCACCCCGCCGATGAAATACTCTTTGGGCAGGCCAACGCGCAAGCCGCGCAGACTCTTGCCCAGTTCGGCAGAATAGTCCGGCACGGGCGTGGGCATGCTGGTTCCGTCAAACGGGTCTTGCCCGGCAATCGTGTCGAGCAGTAACGCCGCATCTTCGGCAGTGCGCGCCAGAACTCCGATTTGATCGAGCGATGAAGCGAAGGCGATCAACCCGTAACGCGACACTCGGCCATACGACGGCTTGAGGCCGACCACGCCGCACAACGCGCCGGGCTGGCGGACACTGCCGCCGGTGTCGCTTCCCAGCGCCCCGAGGGCGAGTCCGGCGGCCACCGCCGCGGCGCTTCCCCCGGATGATCCGCCTGGCACACGAGTTGTATCCCACGGATTTCGAGTCGGGCCGTAAGCCGAGTTCTCGGTGGACGATCCCATCGCGAACTCGTCAGTGTTGGTCTTGCCCAAAATTACGACGCCTGCCGCCAGAAGTTTTTCGACAACAGTTGCATTGTAAGGCGGGATGTAGCCGCCGAGGATTTTTGAACCGGCAGTGGCCGGAATGCCTTTGACGCAGATCACGTCTTTGATGGCGATCGGGATTCCGGTCAACGGCGCCGCCGACTTTGTTTTGAGTCGCCGGTCGGCCTGCCGGGCCTGTTCGAGGGCCAGGTCAGCGGTGACGGCCAGGAAGGCGTTGAGCTTTGGATTGAGAGCCTCAATGCGCCGCAAGAAGGCTTCGGTCAATTCGACGCTGGTGATTTCGCCAGCGCGAAGCCTGGCGGCGGCGGCGGCAATAGAGAGAGCGTGGAGTTCCAAAGAGTAATTAGTAATTAGTAATTAGCAATTGGTAACTTAATTACCAATTACTAATTACTCTTTACTTTTATTCAAGCACAGCCGGCACTTTGAAGCATCCCGCTTCCGACTCGGCGGCGTTGGCAAGCAGGGCTTCACGGTCGAGCGAGGGCTGTGGCACGTCGTCGCGCAGGACGGTGCGGAGCGGCAGGACGGTGGCGGTCGGCGGAATGGCTGAGGTGTCCACCGCCCGCAAAGCCGCCGCGTAATCCAGCATCGCCGAGAGTTGCTCGCGGAAGCGAATCGTCTCGGCCTCGGTCAATTCAAGTTTTGCCAGTTCGGCGATGTGTTGGACTTCTTGGAGGGTGAGGGACATGATGAGTATTATAAATGAACAACCCGCAGGGGGCTATGCCATAAACAATGAACAATGACTTCAACCCCAATCTTTTTACGGTATAATCCTCACCGTCCCATACGACACCCGGAGTTAATATGCCACCGATTTTCCCCTTCACCGCCATCGTCGGGCAGGAACGCATGAAGCGCGCCCTGATTTTGAATGCGGTCAACCCGCGCCTGGGCGGCGTGCTCATTCGCGGCGAACGCGGCACAGCCAAATCCACCGCCGCCCGCGCCCTGGCCGCCCTTCTGCCCGACGTGCGTGTGGTGAGAGATTGCCGCTTTGGCTGTGACCCCGACCGGCCCTCCACCTGGTGCACCGAGTGTCAGGAACGTTCTACTAAAGAAGGCAAACTTCCGCTCACCACCCGGCGGACCTCGTTCATCAACCTGCCCGTCAGCGCCACCGAAGATCGCGTGGTCGGCACGCTCGACATTGAGAAGGCCATCAAAAAAGGCGAGCGCCACTTTGAGGCCGGCGTGCTGGCCGCCGCCAATCGCGGCCTGCTCTACGTGGACGAAGTCAACCTGCTCGACGATCACGTGGTGGACGTTTTGCTGGACTCGGCGGCGATGGGGGTGAACGTCGTCGAGCGGGAAGGCATTTCGTTTGCTCACCCGGCCCGCTTCATTCTGGTGGGCACGATGAACCCGGAAGAAGGCGACCTGCGCCCGCAACTGCTCGACCGCTTCGCCCTCGCGGTGGACATTCACGGCCTCACCACCTCAACCGACCGGGTGGCGATCATGGAGCGCAACCTGAGCTACGAGGCCGACCCCGACGCCTTCCACAAAGAGTGGGAGCCGAAAGAACACGAACTGGCCGACGAGATCGAGAAGGCGCGCGAGATTGTCGAAAATGTGAAGTATAGCAAGCGCGACCTGGAAGCCATCGCCTCGCTTACCACTTCCATGGGTGTAGACGGCCACCGGGCCGACCTGGTGATTCTACGCGCCGCCCGCGCCCACGCCGCCCTGGGTGGCCGGGTATTGGTCAACGACGAGGATATTATCCTGGCCGCCGAACTGGCCCTGCCGCATCGCATCAAGCACGGCCCTTTCCAAAAGACGGAAGTCACTGCCTACGATCTCGAAGAGCGCATGGAGCAAATCCGTAGTGAGTTTGGCGGCGCCGAAAGCCAACCTACGCCTACTGAAGAAAAGTCTCAGGTAAAAAAAAACAAGGCGTAGCTAACGAGTCCTCCGAAGAAACGCCCGACTTCGGGCAGGCCGAGGCCGCTCCCCAACAAGCCTCGGATACCCGTGACGCTTACTGGTGGGAGGGCGGCCAAAAGGTGAAAGCCACCGAAGAGTTCAGCCCGCGCAGTCTCAACACCCCGCTCGACAAACTCACTCGCAACCAGGGCGGCAAGCGGAGCCGCACTCGCACCGACCGCAAACGTGGCCGTTACATTCAGGCCCGGCCCACCCATGGCAAGACAGACGACCTGGCGTTCGACGCCACCCTCAGAGCCGCCGCTCCGTTTCAGGTTCAGCGGAGTGAACAACGCGCCGCCAACGATGTCGCCTTTGCCGTCAAAGCCGACGACTTCCATCGCAAGATTCGAGTTCGCAAGGCCGCCAACCTGATTCTGTTTGTGGTGGATGCTTCGTGGAGCATGGCCGTGGCCGAGCGCATGAGCGCCACCAAAGGGGCCATCATGTCCCTGCTGACCGATGCCTACCAGCGCCGTGACCGCGTCGGCCTGATCGTCTTTCAAAAGAACCAGTCCCGCCTCATCCTGCCGCCGACCAACTCGGTCATGCTGGCCCAGAAAGCACTGGCCGACATTCCGGTGGGCGGCAAGACCCCGCTCTCTGCCGGGTTGACGATGGCCTTCAAGATTCTGGTGCAAGAGAAGCGCCTGCACCCCGACATCATGCCGTTGATGATCCTCCTCACCGACGGGGCGGGCAACG
>CAYSIV010000035.1:0-300 GCA_964431175.1 uncultured Anaerolineales bacterium | reverse complement strand
CCGACCTGCCGCCACAGACCGAGGCATATCGCGCCGCCGAGTTGATCAAAGACGAAAAGATCAAGAGCGTAGTCATCAACATGGAGCACGTCGCGTTCGATCAAGGTTTAGCCCGCGGCCTGGCCGAGCATCTCGGTTGCGCCTGCCTCACTTTGCGCGACTTGCGCGCCGAGACGTTGTACCGGACAGTGAAGGAAGAATTGAATACAGGGGGATGACAGACAGGATATTCCGCTTTTTATCAATGCAACAACCAAAGCGGCGAGGGCGGGCGTTGTTATTTCAGCGGCCCGCAGAATC
>CAYSIV010000034.1:19179-29296 GCA_964431175.1 uncultured Anaerolineales bacterium | reverse complement strand
GTCGCGGCGAATAAACGACAATGCGCCAATCAGATAAAGCGATAGATAAATGATGATGCCCGGCAGCGGCCAGAGGTTGCCGAAGGGAAGTTTCTCAAAGGTGGCGTTTTCCATGAAGGGGGTGCTGTAGTGTTGCCACAGACGGACGACTCCTTCTTCGGGCTGGAGTTGATAGGTGACGCTTTTGGCGGCGATGGAATGCGGGATGGGCGTGCCAAAGTAGAAGGTGGCGAAGAGAAGCCAGGGGAGAAGCGGGGCGACGAACAAGGCCATGGTTTTGTGAATTGAGAGTTGTGAATTGAGTGTTGCATATTTCGTATGGCGCAACTTGAAAAGCATGCGAAGGCCATAGTCAAGCCCGATGGGTCCGAGAAAGATAAGGGCGTCGGGGCGAGTGAGAAGGGCCAGGGCGGCCGTGGCAGCCCACCAAGGGAATGGATAGTAGGAGCGGTTTGAAACCGCGATGCCCATTGCCGGGGATGCAGGTTGCGGATGCAACGCTTCGCGGCTCCCACGCAAGTAGAGCAGGGCGGTGAGGGTGATCAGCAAAACGTATATCGAGGTCTCCATCCCGCCGATGGCAAACGTCACGCTGAAAGCGGCGACGGCGTACAATGACCCGGCGGCAACGCCCACCCGCCGTTGGCCGCTCAACTTTTCGCCGAGATGGATGAGCAGGATGCAGGTGGCAGCGTCAGCGAGGGCGTTGACCCACCGGGCGATGGCGGGAAAGTTTTGGGCGCGAAGTATGAACGACACTCCGGCCATGAGCAGGGTGTAAAGCGGGGTGGTGGTTCCCATGACGCGCTCGCCGGGGTTGTAGACAAAGCCCAGACCGTTCACAATGTTACGGGCGTAGCGAAAGGTGATGTAGGCGTCGTCCACGGTGCGCTCGCCGGGCAAGAGACGAGCGAAGAGGGCGAGAGCAAAAACAAAGACGGGGACGTAAAGGGCAAAACGGGAAACGTCAAACGTCGGGCGGTTATTCATTGTCGCATTGTTCATTGTTCATTTCTTGGCCATGCGAGCGATTATACGAGACAATATTGGTTTGTGGGCGGCGCTGGCGGCGGCGATTGCATTGAAGGCCGCCCTTCTGGCGCTGGATACTGTGCCGTTCAACGCGGATGAAGCGGTAGTAGCCTTGATGGCGCGGCACATTTTGCAGGGCGAACGCCCGGCGTTTTTTTACGGCCAGGCCTATCTTGGGAGCCTGGATGCCTGGCTGATTGCAGGGGCGTTTTTGCTCTTCGGCCAAACGGTGCTGGCGATTCGGCTCGTGCAGGGCGCGTTATATCTTGGCACGCTTGCCACGACTTACCTGCTGGGACTCAAAATTTTCTCCGAACGCTGGACGGCAACTGCCGCCGCTTGGTTGCTGGCCCTGCCAACTGTGTTGGTGACGCTGTACACGACGGCCACGCTCGGCGGCTATGGTGAGACGCTGTTGATTGGGAATGTATTATTGCTGTGGACAATCCGGTTGCGGGAAAGAATCGCGGGTGCAGGCACAGCCCGCGAAAAGCACGCGACCCGCTCTCACGTTGAGTGGCTGTGGTTTGGGGTGTTGGCCGGGTTTGGCTTTTGGGCCTTTGGTTTTTTGGGCGTGTATCTTGCGCCGATAGCGTTGACGTTGGCAACAACGATTCTTAACCGCGAAGGCGCAAAGGACGCAAAGCTCTTTTCAATAATTTTCCTTTGTGCTCTTCGCGTCTTCGCGGTGAATGCTTTGTTTGCATTCGTTGGGTTTGCCATTGGCAGTGCGCCCTGGTGGTGGGCCACGCTCTTTGGCGCGGCGACGATTAGCGAATTGGGCGGTTCGGCCATTGCCAGAGCTTCAGACGGGCCGCTGTTGCATCTGTTCAGCTTTATCGTGCTGGGCTTGCCCGTTATACTTGGCATTCGCCCGCCCTGGGCGGTGCGATGGTTGGCCCTGCCGCTCGCGCCGTTGGTGTTAGTGCTGTTCATGGGCGCTGTCGGGTGGGCGGCCAAATTGAGTTTGCGCGATTGGAAGCGAGCCTTGTTGCTCGGCATCTGTATCGTGGTCGTCGTTGCTTTCATCGTCACCCCGTTCGGGGCCGACCCATCGGGGCGATATTTTTTGCCGCTGGCTGTGCCGCTGGCCCTCTTCATCGCCGATCTGCTGAGCCGTGTCCGCCGCGAGTATCCGCGAGCCGCCGTTGCCTTGTTAGCCGTTGCCTTGCTCTTCAACCTGTGGGGCAATATAGATGCCATGCTCAACTTCCCGCCCGGTTTCACCACCCAGTTCGACAAAGTGGCGCAAGTGGATCAACGCGGCTTGCCGGCGGTGATAGAGTTTCTAAAAGTACATGGCGAGACGCGCTGTTACAGCAACTATTGGGTAACGTTTCCAATAGCTTTTCTTTCAGATGAGACCATTCTATGCTCGGCGGCCCTCCCTTATCATCTGGATTTCAGTTACACGACCCGTGATGATCGTTATGGGCCTTACACGGCGGCGGTAGCCGCCAGCGACCGGGTGGCTTACATCACCACCAACCACCTGCCACTCGATGGGCGGCTTCGATCTGAATTTGACCGCTTAGGAGTGACGTACAACGAAGCATCCATTGGCGACTTTCACGTTTTTTACGGCCTGTCGCGTAAAGTTGCGCCGCAAGAAATAACGTTGAAGGAAAATTCAGCGGCGCACCTCCCATGACTCAAATGATGACGGCCAAGCTACAACAAGCAATAGAGCAATGGGCTGAACGAGATAGCGCGTCAATTCTGTTATTGGCATTGATTACTGGTCTGTTCTTTTGGCCTTCCTTTGTCGCTCCCAACTCCATCATCTGGTCTCAACCAGGTTTAGGCTCTGACATCTCCGGGCTTCATTGGCACCAGTTGACGCAGTTCGCGGCGCATTTGAGGGCTGGACAACTTGCGCTATGGGCGCCACAAATGGCCCTGGGGCGGCCATTAGCCGGTGACACCGACACGGCATTCATCTATCCGCTTAATATAGTTTTCGTCTTTTTGCCTCCGGAACTGGCGTTTAATATCTTCGACGCGACGCACGTTTTTCTGGCCGGAGTTTTCACGTTTCTTTTGTTGCGCGTCGGCGGCAATACGTCACGCCCGGCGGCATTACTAGGAGGTCTCAGTTTTGCCTTTACCCCTAAAATGATGGCGCATTTGGCTGTGGGGCATATTGGCACAGTGGCTGGGCTGGCAGGGGCGCTGTTATTGTGGCCGCTCACCCATCAACTCCCGATGCTGGGATTTGATTGGCGTGTATATTTTTGGGTGCGCGACTTTCGGCAATACCCGCCCTGGATAGAATGGGCGCTTGCGCCTCTGCTCGCACTGCCCTGGCGAACAGGCCTGGCCGGATTGAATGCGCTATTGTTGATGACAGTAGCCGTGTCGGTAGCGCGTGAAGTTTTCGGCGGGGAGCGGCGGCCTGCCTGGCGCCTGACCAGCAGCGCGCTGGGCTGTGTGCTATTGGCATTATTCACCCCGCCAACTATGATTCTGCTATGGGTCGGCAACATTGAAGCAGTTGCGCTTTGGGGGATGTTAATGATGCCGGTTGGGATTCCCTGGGTGTTGCTCAAACCTCATTTGGGCCTGTGGGCAGTGCTATCGCGTCGCTCCTGGATTATATGGGCGGCGGCCTTCGGATTATTGACACTCGTGGTGTGGCAGTTTTGGCCGACGCGTGTGCTTGGGAGCGTCACCGATCGCATTCAACATCCGTCCGCCTTTGGCTGGGCTAGTTTAGGATGGCCCATGATTGCCATTGGCTTGACCTTGCTTGCGCAAACACCCCCAGACCCTCTGGCGCTGATGGCCGCCGGGAGTTTTCTGTCGCCATTCCTCATGCCTCAACATTTTGTCTTGCTTTTGCCTGCCCTGGGCAGAGTGAAGGGAGCCAGGCGCTTAATTTTGTGGGCCGGGATATGGTTGCTCCTCGTCCCGCTAATTTTTAATAGCGGGCTAAAATGGCTGGCGCTGGGATTTCCGGCATTGGTATGGTGGATGCTGCGAGCGCCGCCCGTCTCTAAATCAGCCGCCAACGAAAGCCCTGAATGACTCTCTCCACTCGCCGCCTCGCCAGCCTCATCCTCTTTATTGGCCTCTTTGCCATGGCCGCCCGCGTGGCGGTGGACTCGGACACCTTCTGGCATTTGCGGGCCGGGGAGTGGATGCTGGAGAATCGCCGTCTCCTCAACTTCGACGTTTTCTCTCACACCCGCGCTGGCTCGCCCTGGATCAACCACTCGTGGCTCTCCGAAATCCCGATGGCCCTTATCTTTCGCGCCTTCGGCTTTGGCGGGCTGAATTTGGCGACGGCGCTCGTTGTCTGGCTGGCATTCTTCTTCGTCTATCATTCCGGCGAGGGCGGCTCTTACCTGCGCGCCTTTTGTGTCGTGTTGGCGGCGGCGGCCTCAGCCGTCTACTGGTCGGCGCGGCCACAGATCATTTCAATGTTATTGGCCGCTACCTTTGCCTACGTTTTGCATTTGTATCGCTGGCGAGGCATTAATCGGTTATGGCTCTTGCCATTGCTCATGCTGGCCTGGGTGAACTTGCACGGCGGCTTCGCGATAGGATTCATTCTTCTGGCGGTGACGCTTGCAGGCGAGGCAATCAAACTCATACTCGCTCGCGATGTTGAAGGCTGGAAGCCGGTTGTCTGGCTTGGCGCTTCAGGCTTCGCTTGTGCTGTTGCAGTGCTGTTCAACCCTTACGGCCCGCAAATGTTGCTCTACCCGTTCAAAACGGTTTCCATCGGCGTTTTGCAAAATTACATTCAAGAATGGCAGTCGCCAGACTTTCATGCCCGTGAGGCGCAAGTCTTCATCGTCATGTGGCTGGGCGTGTTTGCCGCGGCTGGCCTGTCGCGGCGGCGATTGAATGTGACCGACCTTCTGCTCTTTGCCACCTTCACGACCTTAGCCCTGCTGGCTGGGCGCAACATTGCTGTGTTTGCCGTCGTGACCGCGCCTATTTTGATGCGCCACACCGACTCGGCCATTGCCGAATTGCAAGAGCGCTTTCCAAAATTGAAGATTGCCGAAACGACGGTTTCGCCGCCGCGCCGATTGGCAGCTTTGAACTGGACATTGCTGATCGTGGTGGCCGCCGCCGCCCTGTTGAAAACGGCCCTGCCGTTGAACCCGGCCACCACATTAGAGGCGGTTGCCCGTGTGTCCCCGGCTGGCGCGGCCAACTATCTCAAACAAAACCCAACAGCCGGGCCGATGTTTAATTCTTATAATTTTGGCGGCTACCTGGTCTGGGCGCTGTACCCCAATGTGCCTGTTTACGTGGATGGCCGCACCGACTTATACGACGACGAATTTTTGAAAGAGTATCTGAGGGTGTATCTGGCCGAGCCGGGTTGGGAGAAGATTTTGGCCGGGCAGGGCATCCGGCTGGTGGTGGTGGAAACCAACTCGCCGCTGGCGCGCGAATTGCGGCAAGCGCCCGGCTGGGCGGTGCGTTATTCGGATGCGCTGACAGTGGTGGTAGTGAAAAATGATTAGGAATAAGGCCTGGCTGGTAATTCCTTTCCTGATTATGCTTGGAGCGTGGTGGTTGAGAGTTCGCGACCTTAATCAGCCGGATTTTTGGAGCGACGAAGCTTACTCACTTTACCATCTGCGCTCAGGCACGATAAACGGGCTTCTCGAGTCGTTAGGCAGGAATGAAGAAACGCCGCCGCTTTATTTTTTGATTCTGGCAGCGTGGGCAACTCCAGGAACGACAGAGTTTTACATCCGTGTGTTGTCGGCAATGCCGGGAATACTGGCCGTAGCCGTGGTTATGCGGGTGGGTCAAACTTTGGGCGGGACGACGACAGGATGTATAGCAGGCGGATTAATGGCGACCTCGTATTTAGCTGTAATTCTGTCGCGGCAGGCCAGGGCTTATGGATTGGGGATGGCGTTAATTGCGGCGCTTATGTGGTTGACTCTAAGATTGATTGTAAGAAACAAGCGGCGCGATGCGGGGCTGTGGGTGTTGTTGAGCGCTTTATGTGTGTCAACAAGTTATTTAGCGGGCACGGTGGTTTTTGCCTCATGGTTGAGTGTAGTGCTGTTAACTGACCCAAGCCGTCAGACCCTCAAGAGAGCGGTAATAATGGCCGTTGGAGTCATATTGACCAGCTTGGGCCTGCTGCCACTGTTACTGACACAATTGGCCTGGTCTTCTCCGACGTTAACTTGGATACCGCCGCCGTCGCTTCGACTGATTTTACAGGCTCTGGACGAATTCACATTTGGCGCGGAATTGCGGGCCTGGCCTCGACTGGCCGTATTAATGGCAATTCCCGTTTTGACGATAGCTGTAATCCTGGGTGGATACTGGATCGTCAAGACGCGCAAACCTTACACTGCGCTGTTGTTCATCCTTCTGATGCCATCAGCCTTGATCTATGCGATATCCTTCCGCCAGCCGATCTTTCTGCCGCGCTACATTTTTATTGTGATGCCGCCTTTGTGTGTTGTCCTGGCCTCAGCCTTCAATTTGATTCCTGCAAGATGGCAGCGGATTGCCGTCGGCCTGGCAAGCGCAAGCTTGTTCGTCAGCGGCTTGATGCCTTACCCGTTTATTGAACGAATACCCTGGGCGGCAGTCGCTGAACAAGTGAAATTGCGCGCCAATCTAAATGAGGGCATCATCTTCTCTCCGTTTTACAATCGTCTGCCGTTTGAGATGAAATATGACGGCCCCCGTTTACAAATATTGGGGGTTCAAGATTATGCCGCCTATGTGCCGCGCGCCGGCCAAATTGCATTTGCCGTGAGCGAGGCTGACATTGAAGAACATTTCGTGGCTCGGAACGCGTTTTGGTTAGTTGAAGATGTCAATTGGCCAGTGGGCGAGTTGCCCTGGTGGGTGGTTTCAGAAAAATATGTTTTTCCGGGTGCTCTGCTTGTTCGCTATCAGAGGGCCGGCCAATGAAATGGCGGCATTGGGCAATGCTCGTGATCGGCGGGCTGACTCTACGGCTGATCGTTGCTTGGATGCCAGTGCCGACTTTGGTCAGGCACACCTTGCCAGACGATGCCTTTATCTATTTTGTCATCGCCCGCAACATCGCCGCCGGGTTGGGGGCGACGTTCGACGGCGTCGTGCTTACCAACGGTTTTCATCCGCTTTGGGCCTTGCTCCTCACGCCGATCTTTGGCGTATTCTCAAGCGGCGACTTGCCGGTGCATCTGGCGCTCACAGCGAGCGCGATCTGTGACACGGCGGCAGGCGCATTGGCCGGATGGATTGTTTGGCGGGCCGCCAATCTTGAGTTGCGTTGGCCCGCAACGACGATCGCGATGGCTTTGTATCTTTTCAACCCGCGCACCATTTTAGAATCGGCCAACGGATTGGAGACGGGGCTGGCGGTTCTGGCGCTGGCGGCCTGCGTGTTGGCCTGGCAGTTTGTTCGCGAATCGCCAACCGTGAAGCGGGCGGCAGTTTTGGGCGCGTTGGCCGGGCTGGCCGTGTTGGCCCGAAGTGATTTAGGCGTGATTGTGGCCGTGTTGTGGCTCGGACTGTTTGCCCGCAAGATTCTGTTTAGTACAGATCGTTTTCTGGCTTTGCAACAAGGGTTGATCGCCGGGGTCGCCGCCGTGGTTGTGGTTAGCCCATGGTTCCTCTGGAGCCAACTGCGCCTGGGGACGATGGCGCAATCTTCGGGTGTGGCGATCCCGTCGTTGGTGGCTTACGCAATTCAAAACTCCGATCCACAGAAGCTCTGGAATGGCCTGCTGTTTCCCGTCATCAATCTCAGCTTTCGCGACTTGATTATTTATCCTGGCGCAAGTCTCATTTTGTTAGTCATCAGCCTTATCCTTATCTTGCGAGACCGGGCGCAAAGCTCCAACTCTAATCATCTCTGGCTTCCGGTTCTCGGCGCTCTCCTTGTCATCGCCATCCATGCCTTCGTGCGCTGGTATCCACGCGGCTGGTATTTTGTGCCGCTAGCCTGGGCGCTGGCGGTGGCAGTCGGCCCGGTGGCGGCGGCAGGGCTGAGAACACAGCTCGGGAAACGAGTGGCGGTCGGATTGTGGATCGGGTTGGGCATCATCGTGATCGCGCAGGCGATCAAAACGATCAACGAG
Source organism: uncultured Anaerolineales bacterium (assembly GCA_964431175.1). Taxonomy (GTDB): domain Bacteria; phylum Chloroflexota; class Anaerolineae; order Anaerolineales; family VGOW01; genus VGOW01. The sequence continues at coordinate 21,200 of CAYSIV010000034.1, read as the reverse complement.
CCGGGATTGAAATGGCAGGCTGACATGGTGGCGGGCGCGCAGTGGTTGAAGTCCAACACTGCGCCTGATGAAATTGTCGGTGCGTTCAACGCCGGGATTTATGCCTATTACAGCGATCGGCGGGTGATCAATCTCGACGGCCTGGTGGACTGGGGCGCGATTGAGGCGCGGCGCGAGGTGCGCCTGCTGGATTATTTTGCCTCGCGGGGCGGCACGTTGTTGATAGATCACCGCGACTACATTTGGAACAGCTTCAGCCCCTTCTTCGGCGAACGCCAATTGGAACTGCTGGCCGAATTGCCTGTAGCTGACTCGACTTATGGGCCAATTGTTGTCTATCGGGTGCGTTGATGAAACGAGTTGACCAACAAAAGATGAGTCGGTTGTTGGTAAGTTCGTTGCTGGCGGCTGTGGCGCTGGGTAACGTCGTCTTTCTCCACGATTTTTTTACGGCGCGTTCCCCTGGCGGCAACGACTCGATCCCGCGCTGGGTGGGTTCGCTGGCCTGGTTCTCAGAGGGGCTAAGCCCCTACAGCGATGAAGTGACTGATCGGGCACAGCAGATGATTTACGGGCGGTTGGCTCACGCCGACGAAGATAAACAGCGCTTCGTCTACCCGTTCTATACGGTGTTCTTTTACCTGCCGTTGATTTGGCTGAATTACGAGTGGGCGCGCGCGGTGGGGATGGTGATCTTAGAAGCCTCGTTGCTCCTCACCGCGATCGTGAGCTTGCGGTTGTATCAGTGGAAGCCGCCACTGTGGTTGTTGGCTCTGACAGTGATGTGGTCCGTCGTTTTTTATCACGGCGCGCGAACCATCATCTTGTGGCAACTGGCCGGGGTGGCAGCGGCTTTGATTGCTGTTGGACTGTGGGGAATCAAAGAACGGCGAGATGTGCTGGCCGGCGTTTGCCTGGCGCTGGCCTCCGTCAAACCGCAAATGGCGTTTTTGATTCTGCCGCTGATCGGCGTGTGGAGTTTAGCAACCCGGCGCTGGAAGTTGGCGGCGTCGCTAACAGTGAGCATGAGTGTGCTAGTGGGCGTCTCGTTTCTCCTCTTGCCTTCCTGGTTGAGCGACATGGGCCTTCAACTTGCCGACTACACCAACTACACTCACATTGGCTCGCCGCTCAACATCGTCACCCAAATCGTTTTTCCGGCGTTGGGCCAACCGGTGGAGTGGGCGCTGATTAGTGTGCTGGTGGTTTGGCTGTTGTGGGAGTGGTGGCTGGCCTGGAAGCATGACTCTGAACGCCTTGACTGGGCGCTCGCCCTGACACTTGTGATCACTAACTTGGTCGTGACGCGCACGGCCACGACCAACTATGTGATGATGCTCCCTGCCCTTATCTACCTCTTTGCAGTCGCCGCCCGGACTTACGGCGCGAAAGCGTATTTGTGGATTGCTCTAACAGAAGTCGTCTTGCTGGCCGGACTGTGGGTCTTGTTCGCCGCTACGGTGCAAGGGCGGGAGGAACAGTGGCCGGTGTATTTGCCTCTGCCGCTTGTACTGTTATCAGGACTGATAATGTGTCGTCGGAACACAATCCATCAGTGAAACTTTCAAGCAGGCCGCACTCAAAAGAACGATGGTGGGTCATAAAAGTGGCGCTTATCACTGTCGCCGTAACTTATGTGCCTTATTGGGTAGGATGGTATCGGCAAACTTCAGAGCTTAGGTTCACCGGCATTCTTTTCAATTCAATAGATGCTAACGTTTATCTGGGCACCATGCAACAAGGATGGCGCGGGGCCTGGTTGATGACCCTGCCCTATTCGGTAGAGGCGCATTCGCCTATGTTCCTGTATGAGTTTTATATTGTACTGGGGCAGATCAGCCGAGTCTTGGGTTTGTCACCGATGGTTGGTTATCATTTAGCGCGTGGCTTGGGCGGATTGTGGATGTTGTGGGCCGCGTATGATTATCTGTCAGCGCATCTCGCGTGGCGGGCGGCGCGGAAGATTGCCTACCTGCTGGTGTGTACCGGGTCGGGTTTTGGCTGGTTGATGCAGGTTGTAA
>CAYSIV010000034.1:0-19169 GCA_964431175.1 uncultured Anaerolineales bacterium | reverse complement strand
GGTCGGTCCTGAAGGCATCTCCGGGATCGATTTGTGGTTGATGGATGCTTTTGCGTTTTTCTCTATCCTGCTTGTCCCACACTTTGCAATCGCCTGGGCACTCATGTTGACCCTGCTCACAAGCATTCACCGCTCCGCGTTCTCGCCGAAACCCAAATTGCTATTGATTGCCTTTGGCGTAGGATTGGCGCTGACTGTGGTGCACCCCAAAATCGTCCCAGCGGCAGGGATCATAGCTTTTGTTTGTGCCAGCCTGCTTTCGTGGAAGAGGCGAGAGTGTGCCGTTATGATTTTTAGCGTATTGGGTGCGGCAGGCATCGGAGTTGCTCCAGTTGCACTCTACTATGCTTTTGCGCTTCGGACCGACCCTGTGTTTGCGGCGCTGGCACGGCAAGACATTACCATGTCGCCGCCATTCCAATACTATGCCCTGGGTTTTGGAGTTAGCAGTTTACTGGCCTGTTTCGGGTTGATAGGTGTGTTGCGAAGAATGCGCTTGCCCGAGTTGCCATTAGTAGCTTGGTTGATCACGGGCGGGGTAATGCTTTATGCGCCGGTGCAAATCCAACGACGGTTCATCATGGGCTTGCAAGTCCCATTGGCCGGTTTGGCCGGAATTGGCCTGACCGCAGTTGTATTGCCAGCATTGAAACGCTCCCGTTTTTCCCGGTGGCTGGCGCGGCGGTATCACCCGCGCCGCTTTCGATTACTGATGATAAATCTGATACTGGCCCTGGCCACGATCTCCAATATTTTGCTGGTGACAGGCTATACCCTTTCAGCCTGGCTTCGCTCACCAGCAATGTTTGTGCCTGCCGGTGTTGCCCAAGCCGCCGACTGGCTTGGCCGCGAATCCCGTGTTGACGATTTTACGCTTGCCGCTTACGAAACTGGGAATTACATTCCAGCCCGCAGCGGGGCGCGCACTTGCATCGGCCATTGGAATTTGACGATAGATTTCTATGCCAAGCAAGATATCGTCTTTCAGATATTCGATGCTGATACGAGCAATGCCCAGCGAGAACAATTCGTTCGCTCAATGGGTTGTCGCTTTTTGTTCTATGGCCCGGCCGAACGCCAATTGGGGGCTTTCGACCCGGCCACAGCGTCTTATCTTAAACTTGCCTTTTCGACATCGAGTGTGGAAATTTACGAACTAAGACCTCAGCGGTGAATCTTGCCGTCACCGTCATCCGATTCGTGTCAGACTGATTGATTATCATGTCCGTGAAGCGCTCTGAAAAGGTCTGGGTGGTTATTGCCAGCCTCCTGGTTCTGCTGATATCGTCAGCGCCGATCATTGCCGGCTACATGAGCCAAACACCTGATCAGATTTTCATTGGCGCTGTGTACGACTTCCCCGATTACAACGTCCACTTAGCTAGTATTCAAACCGGCTTGCGCGGTTCGTGGCAGTATCCGCTTCTGCATTCGTCGAAAATAACTCCTCCAGCTTACGTCAAGACGTTTTACATTGCTGTTGGTCAGGTGGGCCGCATCTTGCCTCTGCCGCCGCCGGCGTTGTTTGAAATGGCGCGCTGGCTATTTGGCCTGTGGGCCTTGTTCACCATGTACGCGTTTGCGGCGCATTTCTTGTGGTCAGTTGCCTTGCGGCGCATTGCGTTCCTTGTCTTCGCCCTCGGCTCCGGACTAGGTTGGCTGATGTTGATCTTCGGCTGGCAACCGGACCCGGACGTGGCAGCTGTGGATTTCTGGCTGATCGATCTCTATGGCTTCTTCAGCCTCATGGTCTTTCCACACTTTTCAGCAGTCTTCGCTTTGATGTGGACAACGGCGCTAGCATTTCTTGTTTTTTGGCAAAAGGGCGATCATCGGTGGCTGGTCGTCGGACTGGTGACAACGGTGATGGTTCAAGCCATTCAACCTTTTGCGCCGCTGATCGTGGATTTGGGGCTGGCGGGATATGTTGCCTGGGGTTGGTTGAGTCAGCGCAGATTGGTGTGGCGCGAATTCTGGAGTCTGGCCGCGCTCATTGTCGTTCATCTGCCCTTACTTATTTATTCGGCCACTGTCTTTCGCCACCCGGTGTGGCAGAGCTTTGCCAGGCAAAATCAACAGTTCATCTCTTCGCCTTCACCCATTTACTATATCCTGGGCGTGGGCCTGCCCGGCGCGCTGGCGGCCTGGGGCGCTTGGCGGGTCATTCGTCGTCAGTCAGGCGAAGGACGTTTTTTAGTAGCCTGGATCGTTGCTGTAATGATTCTGATCTACCTGCCGACAAATTTTCAACGCCGCTTCACCGAAGCCGTGATGGGGCCGCTGGCTGTTTTGGCCGCCATTGGGTTGGGCAACGGACTCTTGCCCCAACTTCGGCGGTTGAGAGGCCTCAAACGGTGGTTGGCCAGAGTCGGCTACCCCTACCGTCGGGCGCGTGGGTTAGCTCTCACCCTGACGATTGTGTTTTCGTTGCAATCGTCGCTCTATCTGGCCTTCGGCGGAGCGTTGCTGGCTGTTGCGCACTCGCCAAAAGTTTTCGACTCGGTGGATGTGGTTGAAGCCATCGACTGGCTCGGCCAAAACTCTGATTGGCAGGACACGGTGTTTTCGGCAGAGCGAACCGGCAACCTGATCCCGGCGCGTGTTGGGCATCGGGTGTATCTGGGCCATCCGATTGAAACGGTTTATTACAACGTGAAGGCGGCGGCGGTCGAAAAATTTTTTAGCGGGGCGCTGACCGAAGACGAGCAAAGAGCGACGCTTGTTGAGAGCGGTTGTCGATTTGTTTTTTATGGACCGGAAGAACAGGCGTTGGGCCGATTCACGCCGCCGGCCTTTCTCAAGCAGGTATTTGCCAACAAGACAGTGACGATTTATGAGGTGACGAGTGCGCCGTAAGTCCTGGCCGTTCGGGATTCTGTTGTTGGCGTTTGCGCTCCGCCTCATCGCTCTCAATACGCGCCCGATGTGGTACGACGAAGCCTTTGCCGTGTTATTTGCCGAAAAAGGTTTTCGGGCAATGCTGACCGGAACGCTCACCCCGGTTGCGGGCGCGGCCTCTGACGTTCACCCAATTGTTTACTACACCGCTCTCAACGGCTGGATGCAGATTCTTGGGCAGTCGCCATTGGCAGCGCGATTGCTCTCTGTATTCGTTGGGACGATCACGGCGGCAGTGGCTTACGCGATTGGGCGGCGGTTGTTCAACGGTTGGACCGCCTCTGTTGGGATGCTGATTGTAGCGGCGTCGTCGTTTCAAATATATTACGCGCAAGAGACTCGGATGTATGCGCCGTTGACATTGTTCTGCGCATTGGCGGTTTTGTTTCTTCTGAAAGCTGTGTCGACCGAAACGACACGTGATAAACGGCACTCGCCACGTTTCACGGTTGATGTTTTACATGCTTGGCTCGGCCTCGCCCTCAGCGCCGCGCTGGCGATATACATGCAAAACCTGGCCGCATTCTTTCTGCTGGCCTTTGGCCTTAGCACCCTGCCGCGCCCGAAAGTGTTTGCAAAAGTGGTGGTGGCAGGCGCGGCGGCGTTCGTGTTGTGGTTGCCATGGTTCCTCAACCTGCCGGGGCAGTTCGCCAAACTGCGTCAAGCCTACTGGGTGACCCGGCCCGATTTTGTGACTCTCCTTCAAACGGCGCTGGTCTTTCACACTGGCGAAGAACTGGTGGGGAAGCGACTCCTTTTGCCATCGGCCTTGTTCGCCGCAATTGTCCTGCCGCTGTTTCTGGTGTGGCAGGTTGTCACCCAACGGCGAGAGCCTGGCGGGCAACGAGCGTTTTGGTTATTCGCCGTGGCCGCCGGAACGCCGGCCTTGCTTTTCCTGGCGTCGCTGTATCAGCCGGTCTACATTCAACGAGCGCTGTTGCCTGCCGGGCTAATATATTCCATTGCCCTGGGATGGCTGTTGGCCGAAGCCAAAATGCCCGGCTTCATCCGCATCTTACTAGGCGGCCTGTTGACAGTTGTGTCGGCGGCTGGCCTGGGGGCGCACTACACCTTTGCCCAGTTCCCGCGCCCGAATTTTCAAGAAGCAGTCGCTTATCTGCAAGAAAATGCGGACTCGAGCGACCTTGTTCTGCACAGCAACAAGCTCACTTTCTTTCCAATGTACTATTATGACCGGACTGTGTCGCAAAAATTTTTGCCAGACCCGCTTGGCTCTGGCAGTGATACGCTGGCCCTGCCGACGCAAAAAGTTTTGGGGCTGTACGCGGAGAAAGATGTGGAGACGGCGGTTAGAGGGAGCCAAAGGGTGTGGTTTGTGATTTTCGAGAAAGAACTGGAAGAGTATGGCTCGGACTCGCACCCGGCGCTTAATTGGCTGAAGCAAAACTACCTGGCGAGGGGTGCGATCAGAATTATACAATTTGACGACCTGTTGATTTATTTGCTGGCGAAGCCGGCGCCCTCATGAAAACCGCAAGCGCAACACTCCGCCGCGACCTTCTTTTGCTCTTTGTTCTAGCGCTCCTTTTCAATTTTGGCGCAGCGCTTTTTGTTACTCAGCCCGGCTATGTGGATGATGCCTATTACTTTGGCGGCGCACTGCGGCTGGCGAGTGGAGAGGGCTTCACCGAGCCGTATCTGTGGAACTATCTTGGCAACCCCGCCTCTTTGCCCGTGCCGAGCCATTTGTATTGGATGCCGCTCACCTCCATCGTCGCCGCGTTCTCGATGACGATCTTCGGCCCGTCGTTTGCGGCGGCCCGATTGCCTTTCCTGTTGCTCGCCAGCCTCCTGCCTCTTGTCGCCTGTTACGTTGCGCGCATTACCACCGGCCGTCGCCGCCACGCCGGCGCCGCCGGCCTGCTCGCCATTTTTTGCGGCTACTACGTGATTTATTGGGGGACGACAGACTCTTTTGCATTGTATGCAGTCATCGTGTCGCTGACGTTTAATGCGGCCTCTCGTGGAAGCGAAGTTCGTAGTAACGACTTTAGTCGTTCCGGCAAGCAAACGGCTGAAGCCATTACTACGAACAATGGATGGCGATGGTGGCTGGTGGCGGGCGTGGGCGCGGGGTTGGCGCACCTCACGCGGGCAGATGGGGTGTTGGTGTTGGCCGCCGTTCTTCTTGTAGTTCTAATATCACCCCGTCACCGTGTCACCTTGTCTCCCCTTCTCCTTGCCTTCGGCTATCTCCTGGTCATGCTCCCCTGGTTCATCCGCAACACCCTTGCCACCGGTTCACCGCTTGGCGCGGGCGGGGCTGGCACGTTGTGGTTGACTGAATACAACGACATCTTCAACTATCCGTCAAACTTGACCCCGGCGCGATATTTTGCGGCGGGGTGGGGCGCGATACTCGACGGCAAGTGGCAATCCCTAATTACCAATCTCCAAACCATCATCGCTGTGCAAGGACTCATCTTTCTCGCGCCGTTTATCCTTATCGGCCTGTGGCAATTACGGAAGTACGCGCTTTATCAAATCGTGATCTGGTACGCGCTTTTACTGTATGCGGCGATGACATTTGCCTTCAGCTTTCCGGGGATGCGCGGCGGTTTGCTCCATTCGGGCGCGGCGCTCCTGTCGTTCTACTTTCCGGCGGCCCTCGCCGGGCTGGATCGATCTGTTGACTGGGTTGCCTCGCGGCTCAAACACTGGCAAGCGGAAAAAGCCAAGCGCAATTTTACCGCGCTGCTCGTCGTGTTTGCGGTGGTGTTGACGTTGGCGTTGGTGTCGCCGCGAGCGAGCGGCTCAAAACGTTATCCGATGTTTGCAATACTGGCGGGCTTGCCGAAAGAGGCGGTGGTGATGAGCAATAACCCGCCCGGAGTATGGGTGGCGACTGGCCACCCCGGAGTCCCCGTCCCCAATGGTGACGGCAACACCATCATCGCCATTGTCGATCAGTTTCACGTCAAGTATCTCCTTCTTGATAAGAACATTACGCCAGGATTGGTTCCGTTATACGAGAGCAATGGCCCAGAATGGTTGAAACTCATTGAGCAAGTGGGCGACGCAAAATTATTTGAGGTGATGCGGTGAAAAGAGATTGGGCACTAATTGCCTTGGGGGCGGCTTCGGTTGTCGGGTACGCCGCCATTGCCCGGGCAGCAGGGGCGGTCGGCTTCCCGCTGGATGATGCGTGGATTCATCAAACTTATGCCCGAAATCTAGGATTGCACGGGCAATGGGCGTTCATCTTGGGGCAACCGTCAGCGGGCTCAACATCGCCACTGTGGACAACTTTGCTGGCGCTCGGCTATGCTCTGCGAATTGATAGTGGGGGGTGGACGCTGATGCTCAATGCGATTCTGCTTGGCGTAACAGCCTGGTTGGCTTATCGCCTTGTAGCGCAAATTGCCAATTTGCATTACGCCTGGTGGGTGGGGGCGCTGGTTGCAATCGAATGGCATTTAGTGTGGGCGGCGGCCTCGGGGATGGAGACAGTGTTGTTTTGCGCGCTGACACTGGGGGCGTTCACGGCTGTAGGCACAGCCCGCGAAAAGCACGCGAGCCGCTCCCACATTTTGAGCGGCGTGTTAATTGGGCTGGCTGTGTGGACGCGGCCTGATGGATTGACACTTCTGCCGTTTGTGGCGTTGGCGATTGCGGCTGAAGCCACTACTACGAGCCGGATCAGAAAATTAGCCGCTTTCACCGCCGGGGCCGTCGTGGTTATCGCCCCTTATTTCCTCTTCAACTTCGCCCTCAGCGGCCAAGTGTGGCCGAATACGTTTTTCGCCAAGCAAGCTGAATACGCTTTTCTGCGTGGCGAAATACCATTGTGGTGGAGAGTGGCCTTGATTTTCGCCGCGCCGTTTGATGGCGTGCTGGTATTGTTATGGCCGGGGATGTTGACCCGTGATCGACAGCGACTACTGATGCTAGGATGGGCCGCCACTTTTTTATTCACCTATGCTTTGCGCTTGCCGGTGACGTATCAGCATGGACGGTATTTGATTCCGGTGATCCCGGTTCTAACGGTGGTGGGCGGGGCGGGGATGATAGGCTGGATGCAAGCGGCGGCTTCTCCGATGTGGCGGCGAGTGATTAGCCGGACGTGGGTGACGGCGGCCGGCATTGTCACCCTTGCATTTTGGCTCATCGGCGCGCGGGCCTTGATCACCGATGTTCGAATCATTAACAGCGAAATGGTGGCAACGGCGCAGTGGATGGCGGCGAATGTTCCAGCAGGCACCCTGGTGGCCGCGCACGATATTGGCGCGCTGGGCTATTTTGCCGATGTGCGACTTGTTGATCTGGCCGGACTAGTGTCGCCGGAAGTGATTCCTCAAATGGGGGATGACTCGCGGCTGTGGGTTTTTATTCAGAACAGCAATGCAAAGTATTTCATCAACTACCCGGGGTGGTGCCCTGCTTTTTTGCAAGACGTTCGATTAAAACTTGTGTTTCAAACCGGGCCACTTTGCGATTCAGGCCTGCCCCACATGGCAGTTTTTGCGCTGGGGCGTGATTAGAACGCGTGTGTTTGCATGTCGCCTAAAGCTTGTGCTATACTCGTGTACCATGAGAATAAATACCTATCTGGTTGCTGGTGGAGCATTTCATGGATAAAGCTGGCCTTTTGATAATTGATGATCATCCATTGTTTCGACAAGGGTTACGTGATCTCTTGCGCTCGGAGCCTGACCTGGTTGTAGTGGGCGAAGGGGCAGATGGCAACGAAGCCTTGGCGCTTATTTCCTCTCTTAGCCCGGATGTGGTTTTGATGGATATTAATTTGCCGGGGATGAACGGCTTGCAAGTCACTCGCCAAATTAAATCCGATCGCCGCAAAATCAATGTCGTTATGTTGACGGCTTATGATGACTCGGAACAGGCCTTACATGCCTTCCGGGCCGGAGCGGCGGCCTATTGCCCTAAAGATGTTGAGCCGACCAAGCTGGTGGAAGTGATTCGGCAAGTCCTGCGCGGCCATTATGTGGTTGGCGATCAGTTGTTTGATCGTGAGGGCATTGAAGGCTGGATGGATAAAGGCGTGAGTCAAATCAATCGCCCGTATGTTGACGACTCGCAAGAGCTGTTCTCTCCGCTTTCACCGCGAGAGATGCAAATTCTCCAGTATGTGACTCGCGGATTGAGCAACAAGGAAATTGCCTTTGCGCTGGGGATCAGCCATCAAACCGTTAAGAACCATATGACGGCAATTCTGCACAAGCTGGATGTGGAGGATCGCACTCAGGCGGCAGTTTACGCCTTGCGGCATGGCTGGGTACGCTTGCAGGACTCGAAAACTTAGGAGGAGGTGGCTATGGCCGACAAGAGTTTGCAAGAGCTGGCGGACTTCACTCGCGAGGAATACGAGCGCACTCAACGGGAGGTGCGGGAGATTGTCTTGCTAGTAGAGCAAAGCCGGGGTGAGGTGGATAAGCTGGCGCAACGCAATGCCACCATCAACAATCACCTGCGACAATTACAGCAAAACTTTGACACTGTGCCGCGCAACGACATCAAGAACACCTACGACGCAGTTTTGGATGCCCAGCAGAGGTTGTTTACGATGCGCGGCCAACTGGAGAAACTTCAGAGCGACCAAAACAGCCTCGATCGTTACGCCAAGTATCTCAACACGGTTCTAGACAGTTTAGGGAATAGCGCGCCAGGAGCGACGGCGCATGGGGCGGCGGCCTCTGCAACCGGAGCAACCGGCATTAGTGGCAGTTCCGACCTGATTGTCCGAATCATTGACGCCCAGGAAGCTGAACGCCAGCGCATTTCCAAAACGATGCACGACGGTCCGGCGCAATCCCTCACCAACTTTGTCTTGCAGGCAGAGATTGTTCAGCGACTGTTCGACAGCAACCCGGAGCAGGCTCGCATTGAGCTTCAAAATCTCAAGACAACCGCCACCTCCACTTTTCAGCGTGTGCGCGAGTTTATTACCGAACTCAGGCCGATGATGTTGGACGATCTGGGCCTGGTGCCAACCGTCCGCAGATATGTCAAAGGATTCGAAGAGAAGAGCGGTATTCAAACGATGTTGACCATTACCGGCGAAGAACGTCGATTTGAGTCGCATCGAGAGGTGATGGCCTTTCGCGGCATTCAGGAACTTTTGGGCAATGCCCGCGAACATTCTCAATGCGCTCAAATTCGTGTCACTTTAGATATTGACGACCTCCGAGTAAGAACGACCGTGGAAGACAATGGCAAAGGCTTTGATGTTGGAGCCGCCATGATCCCCGGCCAAAAACATATTGGGTTGAGCACGTTGAAAGAAAAGGCTGAACTTCTGGGTGGACAGTTGCAGGTTGAGAGTACGTTAGGTCAGGGCACAAGAGCCGCACTGGAAATTCCGGTTGGCAGTATCAATGCTCTTATGTAATTCTCAGGCTTGTTGAAATTACACCCTGTTTGCCTTATTCACTCACTTTTAGTCCTATTGCGCTGAACTTAATCTGTACTATAATTCTGGTTGTATAAACAAACTTTGAACAAAAGGAGGTGAAACCACAATGTTGTTTATCCCGAAGGAAAAAGGGCAAGGCTTAGTTGAATATGCGTTGATTCTTGTTTTGGTGGCCGTTGTTGTTATCGTCATTTTGGCGTTGCTCGGCCCGGCTATCGGAAACGTGTTCTCAAACATCGTTTCCAACATCTAGTGTTTGGATGTTAGGCAGGTAGCCAAACTATTGTTCGAAGTAGAGCCTCATCCGGCCAGGATGAGGCTCTATGTTTTAATGCCGCCCGGGCCTGTAAACGGGTTGCGCCTGCGGAACCAGGCTCGCTTGACATTTCAACTGATCAAAGTATCATACTCTCTATCGCAGTCTGAAAAACTGTTTTGAAGGAGGATGGGATGCAACGTGGTCGTTTGTTGATATTAGTGGGTCTAGTGCTGTTGCTGGCTACCGGCGCAGGAGTTCTGATTCTGTTCCGAGGGTCACTTGGAGGAGGCGGAGGGGCCGCAACTGTCGCCCCGGAGGGGGGCACTCAGGCCGCGCCAGTAAATGTTGGTCAGATTGTGATTGCTGTTCAGCCTTTGCCGCGCGGCCAAGCTATTCCGGCTGAGGCGGTAGCGCTCGCTCCCTGGCCCGAGGATGCAAAGCCAACAACGGCAATCACCGACACTGCTCAGGTGATTGGCAAGTTGGCGCGTTATGATATACAACGTGGTGAACCTGTGTTAACGACTCTTGTGTCGGATGGGCCAGCCGGCTTGAGCTCAACCGGGTCGGATGCCGCTTTGCGGATACCGCCCGGCCAGGTTGCAATCTCGGTCCCGCTCAATCGGCTGTCTGGGGTTGGTTATGCTTTGCACGAAGGCGACCACATCAACGTTCTGGTGTCATTGCTGTTTGTCGATCTGGAAGAAGCTACGCAAACGATTACGCCCAACGTCGCCTCTATATTTACGACTGTGACTGACCCGGTGACTAGCTCGACTACATATAGCCTGCAACCCGTTGGCGCTGAAGGACAGATCACGGCCAGCACCGGTGAAGGTGGGATTAGCATTCCTTTTCTGATCCAGCCCTCGGAAGCACAACGGCCGCGACTGGTGGTACAGCAAATTGTTCAAGATGCTATGATTTTGAGAGTTGGTGACTTCCAGGAAGTAGCGACGGTCAGCATTGAACCTACGCCTACGCCATTACCCGAAGGCACAGCGCCGCCCCCGCCAACTCCTATTCCCCCGCCCGATATCGTGACCCTGATTGTGTCGCCTCAAGATGCCATTGTGTTGACATACTTCTTGGATTCGAAAGCCCGATTTACGTTTGCCTTGCGGGCCGCCGGTGACACCACACTGGTGGACACCGAAAGCGTCACCTTACAATACACCATTGATCACTTCCGCATCTCGGTTCCAACACAATTGCCGTATGGGATCCAGCCGGCGGTGCGTGATATCAGACCGCCTGTATTGCAGAATGACCCGTCTCCGAAGATCATCCCCTTGCCTGACGGCACATTTATTTGCGCAGGAACTGGGTGTCCGTAGTTCAGCTTGCCAATCAGGATGCACAGCATTCCGCCTCTGGGTGGAATGCTGTGCATTGAGCTTTTAGTTATATAGTTTGGGAACGATATGCCTCCAGGTCAAAAAATAAACGTTCTTATTGTTGACGATAGCTCCGAGTTTCGCGAGAACATCAAGAAATTGCTTCAATTTGAGGCGGATATTGAGATCGTTGGCATGGCCAAGACCGGGAGAGAAGCAGTTACGCTTGCCAAAGAGAAGCGCCCGAACGTCGTGCTGATGGATATCAATATGCCGGATATGGACGGCATCACAGCGACGGAGCTTATCGTCAAAGATGTCCCCTCAGCCCAAATAGTCATTTTGTCGGTGCAAAGTGATGCCGACTACTTCCGGCGAGCCATGATTGCCGGGGCGCGCGACTTTTTGAATAAACCGCCCTCGGGCGATGAATTGATTAGCACCATCCGCCGTTCTTATGAGATAAGTAAATCGCGCATTACACCGGTGACAACTCAAGGGGCCTCCGGCACAGGCGCCCAAGCGGCGGCTATGACTGAAGGGAAGATCGTCACGGTTTACAGCGCCAAAGGCGGGGTGGGTTGCACGACGCTGGCAACTAATCTGGCGTTGGCGCTTCATTCCGAAGAAGCCAAAACGGTGTTGGTTGATTGCAATCTCCAGTTTGGGGACTTGGCTGTTTTTCTAAACTTGAAGACTCAGCGCAGTATCATTGAAATCCTGGAGAGGGCTGAGGAGTTGGACCAGGATTTTATCGCCAGTGTTACCATGCCTCACAACTCCGGCTTGAAGGTGTTGCTGGCTCCCACTAAACCAGAGGAAGCGGATGTGGTGACGGCGTCTCAGGTGAAAAAGACCCTGGAAGCGTTGCGGCACCAATATGCCTACGTTGTGGTTGACACTTCTTCGGCGCTGACGGATATCATCCTGTCAATTTTTGACGTTTCAGATAGAATCATCTTGGTGACGACGCCTGACATCCCATCCATCAAAGATGCCCGAATCTTCTTTGATTTGGTTGAAGCGCTGAACTATCCGGCGAACCGGGTCATGTTTGTGTTGAACCGGGTGGACAAACGCGGGGGGATCACGGCGGCGAATATCCAGGAGTCGATCAAGCATGAAATTGCGGCCCAGGTGCCGCTGGATGATCGCGTTCTGTATTCAATTAACAACGGCGTGCCTATCTTTGTCAGCGGCCGCAATCTCCCGATCGCGCAGGCCATATTCGACATGGCCGGCAAACTGAAAGCAAGCTTTGCGCCGGTAGTTGAGAAGGAATCGCCTTCTCAGGTTACAGCGGCCGGCGATGAGAAAAGCAAGAAGCCAGTACCGCGCCGGCTGTTTGGGGGTTAGTCTTACTCGGTTTATGGACCTGGTAAGTGAAAGGTGATGAGGCGTGTCATTACTAAAACGCATTGGTCAAACTGCATCCCAGCAATCAGCGGCATCGCAACCCTCCGCGCCCGGCGGCGCTCCGGGGGGTGAGCAGGCCTCGAAGCTGGCCGAACTGCGGATGCGCCGGACCGAAGCACCCGCTGGCGGCCAAACAGCCAAGGATAACAGTTATTTTGATCTTAAGACGCGGGTGCAGAACAAACTCTTGCAACAACTTGACCCGTCCATGGATGTGACTCGCACGGCTGAAGTTCGCAAGACGATTGAGGACCTCTACGAGTCAATCCTCAACGATGAAAATATTGTCCTGGCCCGGGCCGAGCGCAAACGTCTTTTCGAACAGATCGTCGCCGAAATTCTGGGCTTTGGGCCGCTGGAGCCATTGCTCAGTGATGAGAGCATCACTGAAGTGATGGTGAATGGGTGCAAGAATCTTTACGTTGAGCGCAAAGGCAAGCTTCACCGGGTCCCGGTGACGTTTGAGAGCGACGAACACCTGATGCGGATTATTGATCGCATCGTTGCGCCGCTTGGCCGCCGCATCGACGAGTCTAGCCCTTACGTAGACGCCCGCCTGCCGGACGGTTCCCGCGTGAACGCGGTGATTCCGCCGATTTCGCTGGTTGGCCCGACACTGACCATCCGAAAGTTTTCCAAGAAGCCAATCACCGTTGAACAATATATTGGCTTTGGCGCAGTTACGCCCGAGGCGATGGAATTCATGAAGGCTTGCGTGATTGCCCGCCTGAACATCGTGGTGTCGGGCGGCACTGGCTCCGGCAAGACAACATTCTTGAACATCTTGTCCGGCTTCATCCCGTCCGACGAAAGAATTCTGACGATTGAGAATGCGGCGGAATTGCAGTTGCGCCAGGAGCATGTTGTCACCCTGGAGTCCAGGCCGGCCAATATCGAAGGCAAAGGCGAAGTGACCATTCAGCATCTAGTGGTCAATGCTTTGCGCATGAGGCCTGACCGCATCGTGGTTGGCGAGATTCGCGACGAAGCGGCGCTGGACATGCTTCAGGCCATGAATACCGGCCACGATGGCTCAATGACGACGGCGCACTCCAACAGTCCGCGCGACACCCTGGCCCGCCTCGAAACCATGACTCTGATGGCTGGCATGGACTTGCCCATTCGCGCCATCCGCGAACAAATTTCGTCAGCTGTCCACTTGGTCTGCCATCTCGAACGGTTGCGTGACGGTTCCCGCAAAGTGGTGGGCATCACTGAAATTCAGGGTATGGAAGGTGATGTTATTACCACCACCGATCTGTTTATCTTTGAGCAGACGGGTATTGAGAATGGCCGGGTGGTGGGGCGACTGCGACCGACCGGCCTCCGCCCCAAGTTTATGGACAGGATTGAAGCGGCTGGCTTGCAATTGCCGCCATCCATTTTTGGTATTGGCGACCGGCACCGATATTAAACCAACCTGTGCCGGTTAAACTTCGCTCTGCTTTGAGGAGGTAAGCTATGGATAATCCGCTACTGCTAGCTATCATCGCCGCTGGGGGCCTATTGTCAGTCGGGATGCTTGTTTACGGCTTCATCTCCTCGCGCCGCTCGCCGTCGGTGGTGCAAGAACGGCTGGGCCGCTATGCCGAGACTGGCATTCAAGCCGCCGAGCAGACCCCGGCCGCCGCCAAGCCCCGGCAAAGCCCGCTGGGTGAACGGCTGAATGAGGCGCTACGCAACCTTAGCTTCTTCAGTAAGGTTCAGGATAACCTGAACGCGGCTGACCTCAAGTTGAATGTCGGTGAATTCTTTGCCTTTGCCCTGATCGTGACTGTCGCCGGGATTTTGTTGGGTATGCTCGTCACTGTTGTCCCGGATTGTTCAGGAAGCAAACAGGGTTTTCTGGCCTGCTTGGCAACTCGTAGTTACATTGACGCGCTGATAGCGGCTGTGGTAGGCGGCATTGCCGGTTTGCAGGTCCCCAACTTTTACGTCAATTTCAAGAAAAACTCACGTCTCAAAGCATTTGACAGTCAGCTTGGCGACACCCTAAACCTGCTGGTCAATGCGCTTCGCTCCGGTTACAGTATTCTGCAAGCCATGGAAGCCGTAGGCAAGGAATTGCCTCCGCCGATTTCAGTTGAATTCAAGCGCGTCGTGCAGGAAATCCAACTCGGCCTGCCCATGGAAACGTCGCTCGATCACTTGTTGGCGCGTATTAGTAGTGAGGACCTGGACCTGGTCGTGACGGCGATCAACATCCAACGCGAAGTCGGCGGCAACCTGGCCGAGATTCTGGACGTTATCTCCTTCACCATCCGCGAACGCATTCGCATCAAGGGAGAGATTGCAACTTTGACCTCGCAAGGCATGGCCACCGGCTGGGCCATCACCGGTATGCCTTTCGCCTTAATGATATTGCTCTGGGTAGTCAACCGCCCCTATATCATGGAGTTCTTCACGGCGAAGAATAATACGCCTATCCCTTGCGGCTGGATGATGCTCGGGCTGTCCCTGATCATGATCGCCATAGGCGGCACGATCATTGGAAAGATTGTTGACATTGAAATTTAGGCTCTGGGAGAGACTGCCATGAATTTGAACTTAGTGATCCTCATTGGACTTGCGGTTTTTGTCTTGATGGCTGTGATCTTGGTCATTGTTGGGTTCCGCTCGCCCGAAGCCAATGACCCTCTGCGCTCTCGCCTGGCTGAATTCGGCTCGCGCGAAAAGCCGGTGACCCTGCAGGAAATTGAAATGTCACAGCCGTTTAGTCAGCGCGTCCTCTTGCCAATCATCCGTCAGGTCGGCCAACTGGCCTCACGTTTCACCCCGGAGGCGGCCCTGCAAGATGTTCAGCACAAGCTGGATTTGGCGGGAAACCCCGGCAACATTGGCCCGCGCGAGTTCACTGCCGCTCAAATTGTCGCGGCTGTGGTCATTGCCGGCTTGTTGCTTCTAGTCTTCACCGTCGCCCCGGTGGCCGAGGGCGAAGTGCGGCCCTGGGGCCGGAATCTGGCGCTCACCGCCCTGTTCTTCGGCTTGGGTTATTATTTCCCGCGACTCTGGCTGTCCAGTAAAATTTCACGCCGACAGGATGAGGTTACTAAAGCCCTTCCCGACTGTCTGGACTTGCTGACCATCTGTGTGGAAGCCGGGCTGGGCTTTGATGCGGCAATGGGCAAGGTGAATGAGAAATGGGACAATGAGTTGGCGGCGGCCTTTGGCCGGGTGCTTCAGGAAGTCCGGCTCGGCAAACTGCGCCGGGAAGCGCTACGGTCGATGGCCTCGCGAATGGACGTGTCGGACGTGACGAGCTTTGTGGCCGCCGTGCTCCAGGCTGAACAGTTGGGCGTGAGCATGGGTAAAATCCTGCGCATCCAATCCGACCAAATGCGGGTGCGGCGCCGGCAGAGAGCCGAGCAGAAGGCGCACCAGGCCCCGATCAAGATGTTGTTCCCGATGGTCCTTTTCATCTTTCCGACGATCTGGCTGGTGCTGTTAGGCCCGGCGGTCCTCCTGCTCAGAAACTCGGCGCTGTCAGGAATCCTCGGCGGCTAGAAGGTTTACCACTTTAGGAGGGCCGCCCTAGTGGCAGTTCCCTCGTTGAAAATTGGCTACACTGATCAGTTGAAAGTGATCGCCGAAAGAGCGATATGGGCATCACTCGATTTGGTATTGCCGCCACACTGTCAGAATTGCAATCGGGTGGGCGAGCGGTTGTGCGCGCAATGCCGCGCTGAAATTGAATATATTTCTGAGCCGGTGTGCCAGAAATGTGGTTACCCAACGAACACGTCGACCACTGTTCAATGTGAGCAGTGCCGGCGTGTTTCTTTTGCCGGAAGCGGCCTGCGGTCATTAGCCTTTCATGCCGGGCCACTGCGCCGGGCCATTCACGGCCTTAAATACAAACACAACCCGTCCTTGAGCGAGGCGCTGGCCCAATTAGTAGCCCAACGCTGGCCCATTATTTTTCCTGCCGACTCCATTCTGCTCCCGGTGCCCCTGGCGCCAGATCGTCTGCGTGAGCGCGGTTTCAACCAGGCAGAACTGTTGGCCCGCCATGTAGGGATCCACCGGCGGTTGCCGATGTGGCCGACAGCTGTGCGGCGGACGCGGGCCACCGAGTCTCAAGTGGGGAAGACGGCGCTGGCCCGCCAAGCTAACATGGCCGGGGCGTTTGCCGCCGACTCAAAGAAGGTGCGGGACCGAACCTTGATTTTGATTGACGATGTGTGTACAACCGGCGCGACTCTGGGCGCGTGCGCCGAAGCTTTGCTGGAAGGCGGGGCCGGACAGGTTTGGGCCTACACCCTCACTCGCGCGCGCCACGATAGCGCCGACTAGAGCAGATTCCACATCCGTTTACGGCAACGGAGTCGAGGCTTCAGCCGGAACCGCCTGAAGGCTCGACTCCAAAAGCCATAAACCAATCAGGAATCTGCTCTAATTACATGACAGGAGGCTTAAGATGACAGTTGCAGTAACAGTTAACGGGCACGATCTCAACGTTTCAACGAAATTGCGGGAGTATATTGAAAAGAAAGTGGGCAAGCTCGATCATTATTTGCCGGATATCAATGAAGCACGCGTGGATCTTTCGGCGCAACGAGCGGCGCGCGATGCCGACGACCGGCAAGTGGCGCAGATTACGGTACGGTCGCGGGGCACGATCCTGCGCTCGGAGGAACGAACCGGCGACATCTTTGCCGCAGTTGACCTGGCTCTGGAAAAAATGCAACGGCAAATTGAGCGTTACAAGGACAAACACCATCGGGGCCGGGGCGATGGCGCCGACTTGAGCCAGGCGGCAATGGATGCCGAAGCTGAATTGGAGGAACCTGCCGGCGAAGGCGAAACGATTCCGAAAATCATCCGGCGTAAGAGCTTCCTGATTACGCCAATGACCGAATCAGAAGCAATTGAGCAAATGGCATTGCTTCAACACGACAACTTTTTCATCTTCTACAATGCCGACACCGCTAAAGTCAATGTGTTGTACGCCCGCAAGGATGGAAGCCTGGGGCTGATTGAACCGGAAGTTGGCTGACCAGAAGAATACTGTTTGCCAAACAATAACACGAGCCAGCGCTGGCTCGTGTTATCTTTTATAGGTAAAGCGTGGACTCAATCACGGCGATTATCATGTCTGGCCCGGCCGGGCCAGGCGCCATTGAACAGCACATGGCCATCACCCGCCGAGCGGCGCTGGCCGATATTTGCTTTGTGTTGGAGCAACTGGCTGGCGTTTCGCAGATCATCATCGCAACTCCCGCCGACGAGCGGCGGCGAATGGCCTTGCCTGAGAGCAACAAGCTCAGTTGGGATATTGATCTGCCGGGCCAGAGGTTTCACTTTGGCGAACGGCTGGCCAGGATCATTCGCCAACGCCAATTGAGTCGCGTCCTTTATTTGGGCGCTGGCAGTGCGCCGCTGTTGCCCCAAACTGAATTGGCGGCCGTCCTCTCGACTGTTGGAGCGGCGGAAGGGCGAATGGCAATCGCCAACAACGTTCACTCATCCGACTGGGTCGCGTTTTCGCCCGCTGGCGTGGTTGCCGATATTGCGAGCTGGCTTGGCCGCGACAACATGCTGGCCTGGCGATTGCGCGAGTCGGCTGGATACCAAGTGACATCACCACCGCCCTCAGCCGCCACCCGGCTCGACATTGACACGCCGTTCGATTTGCAGGCGCTGGCCCTGCACCCAAACACGCCGCCGAATCTGCGCCGCGCCTTGAGCGGGCTGGCCCCGGAACTCAACCTGGGCCCGATTAAACACGCCATCGAAATTTTGCGCACGCCCGGAAGCAGGGTAACGATGATTGGCCGGGTTTCGGCATCGGCCTGGAGCTTGCTGGAGAGCAAGTCGCGGTGTTGGACCCGGGTTTTATCTGAGGAGCGGGGAATGGTGGCCAATCGGCGGCAAGAGGCCGGGCAGGTGTTCTCGCTCATCGCGGATCATATTGACCGGATTGGCGAGTCGCAGTTTATGTCTCAGTTGACTCGAATGAGTGACCTGGTTTTATTTGACACGCGGGTCTATTTGACTCACCACCAGGTCTGGCCGTCGGCGGAGGATCGTTTTGCCTCTGATCTGGGCCGCCCCGACTTGATCGCCGACGACAGACTGAGGCGGCTGACCGAGGCCGCTGTCTCTGCGCCCATTCCGATCATCCTCGGTGGGCACAACGTGGTATCGGGCGGATTGTACGCCCTGTTGGAGATTGCGGGTTGAGTCCTGTTTGGCGCAATTCCAAACGGCGCGCAAGCGGGGGCCGGGGGCGAGGGCTTACCAGCCCTGAATGTATTTCTCCCACTCTGCATTCTCTTTGAGATGCCGCCCAAAGAGATAAACGGCCGTCGCTGGCGGCTCGTCGGGTTTGTGTTTGAGAGTCATCTGGGCCTCGGTGGCAGACTTGCCGCCTTTGCGCCGGTTGCAAGCCGGACAGGCGGTGACCAAATTGTCCCAGCGGTGGTCGCCGCCCCGGTGCCGGGGAATGATGTGATCGATGGTCAGGTGAGGCGTCTGCCGCCCACAATACTGGCAGGTGTAGTTGTCGCGACGGAAGACCTCGCGTTTGGAGAGTTTGACGCGCGGTCTGGGCCGCTTGACCATTTTCTCCAGGCGGATGACGGAGGGTGCGGGGTAGGTGAGCCGGGCGGTGCGAACGTGACCGCGCCCGTTGACCGTTAGCTCGGCTTTGCCCGTGACTAACAGACCGATGGCGCGTTTGGTGTCGCACACGTTCAGCGGCTCGTAATTAGCATTGAGAACCAGCACTGGCCGATTAAGCTCGGGGTCCATACCTTTCGCCGGATTTTACCTCATTTTCGGTTTCTCATCGTTCCTTCAGACCCTAACTAAGAGACTGTCTTAAAACTGCTCTCCAACCGCGTCCTCGCGGTTGGGCCGCCCG
>CAYSIV010000033.1:22018-29339 GCA_964431175.1 uncultured Anaerolineales bacterium | reverse complement strand
TTCTGCCAACGTGTACTAGCCAATGGCGTCATCGCCTGTAGTATATCCCGAAAAATCGCCGACGAAATTGCCTCTTGACTCTCCCCTTGCTGGAGGCTGTATAACAGGATCAATCCGCGGAGACAAACACATGCTTAAAATTGGAGACTTTTCTAAACTCAGCCGTGCCTCAGTGAAGACGTTACGTTACTATGACGAAATGGGCCTGCTCAAACCGCTTCACGTGGACAACTTCACCGGCTACCGCTACTACTCGGCCAACCAACTGCCCCGCCTTAACCGCGTCCTGGCGCTCAAAGACCTGGGCTTCTCACTGGAGCAGATTGCGCAGGTATTGAACGAAGATATGCCTCCTGCTCAACTGCGTGGGATGTTGAAGCTCAAGCGCGCCGAAATCGAACAACAGCTTGAGGAGGATCAGGAACGGCTGGCACGAGTGGAAGCCCGGCTGAGACAAATTGAAATGGAGGGCGAAATGTCCAACTACGAAGTTATCATCAAAAAAACAGAACCGCAACTGGTGGCGTCAGTACGAGGGATCATTCCCACCTACAAGCAAGTCGGCCAGCTCTACGGCGAACTGTACCCGCATCTTGGCCCGGCGGCGAACGGCCTGGCCGCGGCCATCTGGCACGACGAGGGCTACCAAGAAAAAGATGTGGATGCAGAAGCAGTGGTCTTCCTCAAAGAACGCTTGCCGGAAAAGGGGCGCATGAAGGTTTACGAACTGCCCGCCGCCACGATAGCCAGCGTGGTGCACAACGGCGCGTACAACACCTTCGACCGGGCTTACAACGCGGTGATGAAATGGATCGAAGCGAACGGCTACCACATCGTCGGCCCCACTCGCGAACTCTATCTATACTGCAAACAGCCCGTGCGGCAGGACGACGACAGTTACGTCACCGAGATTCAGTTCCCGGTGGAGAAGGCGTGACCCTCGCCCGGCTTCGCTTCCCTTCCTCGTTCGTAGTGCGAACGAGGAAGGGTTGGAAGAGAAATAGAAAGGAGCGAATGTCGTGAAGAAGACACTCTTGATCGTAGGCGCTATTCTGTTAGCCCTGATCGGCGGCGCCGCCGCCTTCTTTTGGTATTCGATGAACCAACCTTTATACAAACCGGGGATGGTGCGCGCCGGGGAGAATCTCCGCGCACCGCTTGCGCCACCGACACAATCCGATGACGCCGATTTCTGGAATGTGGAGGCCGACGTGAAACTGTTTCACTTCTCGGCGGGCCAGGGACGCAATGTGTTAGTGATACACGGCGGGCCGGGACTTCCCTACACCCAACCGTGGGCCGGATTGGAGCCACTCACCAATTCTTATAAGTTCGCCTACTACGACCAGCGAGGGTGCGGCCAGTCCACCCGGCCGATTGATCGCTTTGAATCCAACAACTACTACGAGAACCTGACGACGCTGGACAGGGCGCTCGGCCTCGGCGCGCAGATTGCGGATATCGAGCGCGTGCGCCAAATTCTGGGCGAGGAAAAACTGATTCTCATCGGCCATTCTTTTGGCGGCTTCCTGGCCTCACTGTATGCGGCAGAATTTCCTGACAATGTAGAAGCCCTGATCCTCGTCGCGCCCGCCGACCTGCTGGTGATGCCGCCTGCGGATGGCGACTTATTCGAGCAAGTGCGGCAACGCTTACCTGAGGAGATGCGCTCAGACTATGACGCTTACCTGAAAGAGTATCTTGATTTTGGAGATATCTTCTCCAAGTCCGAAACTGACTTGATGGCGTTGAACGCCGAGTTTGGCCAATACTACGCGGCGGCCGCCCCCCTTCCCCAAATTGGGCAAGGCCAAATAGGCGGATGGATGGTGCAGGCGATGTACTTTAGCATGGGCCAACAACACGATTACCGCGCCGCTCTTAAAAACGTGACTGCGCCGGTGCTGGTGATTCACGGGGCCGACGATCTTCAGCCGGAGGGGGCCAGCCGCGCGTATGTTGAGGCCTTCCCCAACGCGCAATTTCGAGTGATAGACAACGCGGCGCACTTTCCGTTTCTTACCCAGTCAGAGGCTTTTGCCTCAGCGGTAGAAGAGTTTTTGAGCAAAGGGAAATAACCGGAAACGCATTTCCCGGCAGGGACGTTGCACTCGTTGCACTCGTTACACTCGGGGCAAACGTCTCTGCCGGGAAACTTTATCCTGCCTCTTGACATTCCCCCCGCGTCAACGTTTATAGTAAGGGCATGTTCCGCATCGGCGACTTCGCCCGGCTGGCTCAAATATCAACCCGCACTTTGCGGCTTTACGACCGCCTCGGCCTTCTCAAACCAGCCGTCGTTGACCGCTTCACCGACTACCGCCTTTACACCCTCGATCAACTACCGCGCCTCAACCGAATCCTGGCCTTCAATACGACGTTATCCTGAAAAAGATTCAGCCGCTGGCCGAAGACCCGAACTGCCTGATCTGCCAGGACCTCAAGCAGGTCGCCGAATTGACGAAGCGGCCTGAGGCAGATGTGGTCCGATCCCTCGACCTGCCAAACGGCACCTGGATGCGCCGGATTGAGCCACCCGCCGGAACATCACCCGCCTTTGCTCCGCGCGGTCAACCGCTCTTCTTCGTTCGCTCCGGCGAGCCGCCCCCAGGCCCCAGCGCCCTTGCCGTCGGCCCCGACGATCAAATGATCACTTTGCCTTTCGTCGAAGCCCACACCCTGCCCGGCGTAGACACGGCCGCCGCCGTGATTCACGAAGGCGGGCGCGACACAATTGCATTGGCTTACCGCGCCCTGGCTGATTGGCTGACGAACAACGGCTATCGTGCCGCCGGACACTTTCAAGAGAATGTCTTGCGCGAGGGCAACACGCCCATGATCGAGTTGACGATCCCGGTGCAGAAAATTTAGCGATCAAACTTTCAACGGATAAGAAAATGGGGCTCTCCCGTTTTTGACGGGATTTATGGGTGTCACCCTGAGCGAAGTGAAGGGTCTCTGGCTGGTTGCGCCGTGATTCTTCGCTTCGCTCAGAATGACAGGGGCGCTTTCCCGTTAAACCCGGAAGAGCCGAAAATGGAGAAACGGATGAGGCACAACTTCATCCGTTTCTCCGTTTAAACATCAGTTGAAAACCAGCCGCGCTTTTTTAAGAGCGCGTTTTTCCGCCGGTGCTATAATCACCGCCGTATTCCCTCACTTGTTTCTTTTTGCGTAACAACAACATCATCCGTTCAATCTATTGTCTTAAATCATGTCATTCGTTCACCTGCACAACCACTCCGAATACTCACTGCTCGATGGCTTGAGTAAAGTCAAAAAGATGGTAGCCCAGGCCAAAGAGTTTGGCATGCCGGCCCTGGCCCTCACCGATCACGGCTCGATGTTTGGCGCTATCGAATTCTATAAAGCGTGCCAGGCCGAAGACATCAAGCCCATCATCGGTATTGAGGCCTATTTGGCCCCGCGCGGTATGAACGACCGCGACTCACAGAAGGATCGCAAAGCTTCCCATCTTCTGCTGCTGGCCGAGAACCAGACCGGCTACCAGAACCTGCTCAAGATCGCCACCGCCGCCCAACTCGAAGGCTTCTATTATTACCCGCGTATCGATCACGACTTCCTGGCCCGGCACGCCGAGGGCCTGATCTGCACCACCGGCTGTCTCGCCGCCGAGATTCCGCGCGCCCTGGTAGAAGGCCGCCAGGAGGATGCCGGCAAGTGGCTTGACTGGTATTACGACGTCTTCGGCAAAGACAGATTCTTCTTCGAACTGCAAGAGCACGACATTGACGAACTACGGCAGTTGAACAAAACTCTGTTGGAAATCGGGCCGCGCTACAACGCCAACTTCGTCGCCACCAACGACGTTCACTATATCCAACCCGAAGACCACACCCTGCAAGACGTTTTGCTCTGCATCCAAACCGGCGCCCTCGTGGCCGACAAAAACCGGATGCGGATGACCGATCCTTCATATTATTTGCGCTCACCGGACGAGATGCGCCAACTCTTCGGCCACATTCCGGGCGCGGTTGAAAACACCCTGCTCATCGCCGAACGGTGCAGTATTGATCTCGGCTTCAAGGGCTATCACCTGCCCAATTTCGAAGTCCCCGAAGGTTTCACGGCCGACACTTATCTGCGCCACTTGTGCGAAGGCGGCCTGCGCCAACGCTACGGCGCGCAGGCTGATGAGGCCATCATCCGTGAACGGCTCGAATACGAACTCAGCGTGATTCACAAGATGGGGTTCGACACTTACTTCCTGATCGTGTGGGACCTGTGCCGCTTCGCGTTCGCCAACGGCATCTGGTACAACGCCCGGGGTTCAGCCGCCGGTTCCATCGTCGCCTACAGCCTGGAAATCACCCTCGTCGAACCGATCACCTTCGACTTGATCTTCGAGCGCTTTCTCAATCCCAGCCGCGTCTCCATGCCCGACATTGACCTGGACTTCCAGGACGACCGGCGGCACGAGCTGCTGCAGTACACCGCCCGCAAATACGGCGCGGACAAAGTGGCCCAGATCATCACCTTCGGCACGCTCAAAGCTCGCGCCGCCATTCGTGACGTGGGCCGGGTGCTGAACGTGGACTTGAATCAAAAGGTTGATCCGGTTGCCAAACTCATCCCGGCCGTCCCCGGCAAAGACGTGAGCATTGCTCAGGCCCTCGAAGAAGTGCCGGAGTTCAAAGCCAGGTACGACGAAGACCCCGAAATCAAACAGATGGTGGATTTCGCGCAAGGACTGGAAGGCGTGGCCCGCAACGCGGGAACCCACGCCGCCGGCGTGGTCATCACCGACAAACCCATCACCGAATACCTGCCCCTCCACCGCCCCACCAAAGGCAGTGGCCCTGACGGGGACTCGCCCATCAGCGCCGTCACTCAGTTCGAGATGGACATCCTCGACGGCCTCGGCCTGCTCAAGGTGGACTTCCTCGGCCTGCGCACGTTGACGATTATGGCCCGCGCCTGCGAGTTCATCAAACAGCGGCACGGCAAAGACTACAACCTCAACAACATCCCCACCGACGACCCGGCCATCTACAACCTGCTCGGCCGGGGCGACGTGGCCGGCGTGTTCCAGGTGGAAGGCTCGGGCCTGAGGCGCTTTTTGGTGGACATGAAACCCACCACCCTGTCGCACATCATCGCCATGGTCTCGCTCTACCGCCCCGGCCCCATCGACTTCATCCCGTCCTTCATTCGGCGGATGCATGGCGAAGAAAAGGTAGAGTATCGCCACCCGATGCTTGAACCGATCCTGAACGAGACTTACGGCATCACCGTCTATCAGGAACAGATCATGCGGGCAGTAATGAACCTGGCCAGTTATACTGCCGCCGAAGCTGACAGCTTCCGCAAGGTGGTCGCCAAGAAGAAGGGCGAGGAGATGGTCAAACAGCGCGCCAAGTTTGTGGCCGGCGCAGTGAAGAATGGCATCTCTGAAGAAACGGCGGACCAGATTTTCGACGACTGGGAAACATTTGCGCGTTATGGTTTCAACAAATCACACGCCGCCGATTACGCCGTCATCTGCGCCCAGACCGCGTTCCTGAAAGCCTACTATCCGGTTGAATACATGACCGCCTTGCTCACGGCAGAAAAGGGCGACACCGACAAGGTGGCGATGTATGCCGCCGACACCCGCCGGATGGGCGTTGAAGTAAAACCGCCGGACGTGAACTACGGCGGCCTCGACTTCACGATTGACGACACCGCCACGGCGAATGGCAAGGCCGCGATTCGCTTTGGGTTGGGCGCAGTGAAGAATGTGGGCGAAGGGCCGGTAGCCGAGATTATGCAAGCCCGCGGTCAGGGAGGGGCGTTTAAGTCGCTGGACGATTTTTGCCGCCGGGTGGATTTGCGCGCCGTGAGCAAGCGGGCGCTAGAGTGCCTGATCAAAGTGGGCGCCCTCGACTCGCTGGGCAAGCGCTCGCAATTGCTGGCCGCGCTGGATAACATTGTGGCCGTGAGCAGTTCGGCGCACAAGGCCGACGAGGTAGGGCAGTTCGATCTGTTTGGCGGCGCCAGCGGCAGTCCGACCATCACCGTCACCCTGCCGAAGAACGTGCCCGAGACCTCGCTCAAGGACATGCGAACCTGGGAGAAGGAGTTGATGGGCGTCTATGTGTCCGACCATCCCCTCATGGCCCACATCGCTGACATGCAAAACATCGTCACTCACTACAGCGGCGACTTGGACGAGAGTTTGCAAGGCCGGGCGGTAACGCTGGCCGGACAAATCACCCACATCCGCCCGCACATCTCGGCCAAGAGCAACAAGGCCATGGCCTTTGCCACGATGGAAGATTTGCAAGGTTCAGTCGATCTCGTGATTTTCTCCAACACCTGGAAGGAAGTGGGCAACTGGTTGGCCACCGATCAGATTGTGGTGCTGACCGGCAAGGTGGATGCCAAAGGCAAGGACGTGAAGATTCTGGTCGACGCGATCACGCGTGAGGTGAAGGTGACGGCGGCAAGAGGCGCAAACCCCAAACCCCAAACCCCAAATCCCAAATCCCAAGTGAGCGAGTCGCGAGCAGTTTACAAAGTGGCGACGCCATCCTACATCGACGAAGACCCGTTTGCCGGCGAAGCATTTGACCCGACCGGGAAAAGCGACTCTGGCCCCGGGCCGAGGGCGCTTGTGGATGTAGGCGGGAACGGGAACAGCGCCGGGGGCGGGGAAGCAGTGGCGGTTGCCCCGGCAACGAAGGTGGAAGCCGCCGCCTCAACTCCCGGCAACGGTCACGGTCAGATCACTGAGGTTGAAATGATCTGGCAAGATCGCCCGTCGTTGAGAAGCAATGACAAAGCCACAATGCAGTTGGTGGAAAGGGTCGCTCAGCCAAAAAACTCGGGCGTCGAATCGGTCAACTTGACCGACGCCAGGCCGAGGCGGATCGTGATAACATTATTTCCGACCGGCGAGGTTGAGAAGGACAGACTGCGCGTCAAGCGGGTGTACGACACGTTTGTGAGCCACCCCGGGCAAGACCGGTTTGTGCTGATGGTGTACGAGCCGGACGGGCGGAACTTTGAACTGGAATTCTTCGACGTCGCGACTCATTACTGCGACGAATTGCAGAGGCGGCTTTACAATTTTGTCACCCCCGACATGATTGATGTCCAACCTCTCACCTGAATCTTTTAGCAGTCCCATGCTCTCGCTGGATTGCCCGCTTTGCATCCAGCGCTCAATGCCGGACGCGAAGCGGGCAGTCCGGCACGAGCGGTTAATAGCTCCCCTTACGCAACGTCGCACCCGCGAAGGCGGGTGTCCAACATTGCCACTCCTAGATTCCCGCCTACACGGGAATGACACCAGAGCGGTTTGCGTAAGATGAGTTAA
>CAYSIV010000033.1:3293-21985 GCA_964431175.1 uncultured Anaerolineales bacterium | reverse complement strand
CAAGTAAAAGCGGTGATGCAAGGCTTCGACGGCGTGATGCAGTGCAACTTTCAAGACATGCGCGCCCGCGACGTGGGCGGCATTATCCAGACGGGCGGCACGATCTTGCAGACGGCGCGGTGCAAGGAGTTTTACACACCGGAAGGCCAGGACAAGGGTCTGAAGAACTTACGCTACGGCGGCATTGACGGCCTGATCGTGATCGGCGGCGACGGTTCGATGCGCGGGGCGATGGCCCTGCACGAGCGCGGCTTTCCGGTGATGGGCGTCCCGGCCAGCATCGACAACGACATCTGGGGCACCAACATGGCCATTGGCGTGGACACGGCCCTGAACACAATCGTGGAAGCGATTGACAAACTGCGCGACACGGCCTCGAGCCACAAGCGCGCCTTTTTGGTGGAGACGATGGGCCGCCACTGCGGTTACCTGGCGTTGATGAGCGGCGTGATCGGCGGATCGGAAATGGTGCTCATTCCCGAAGTGGACACGCCGCTGGAGGATGTCGTTGACACCATCACCGAAGCCTACGTGCGCGGCAAGAGCCACGCCATTGTGATCGTGGCTGAGGGCGCCAGCCACAACGCTTCGCAAATCGCGGCTTACCTGGCCGAGCACGCCCCGAGCCTGCAAACGCGGGTGACCATTCTGGGCCATATCCAGCGCGGCGGCCGGCCCACCGCTTTCGACCGCCTGCTGGCGGCGCGATTTGGGGTGCTGGCCGTCGAGTCGCTCGCCGTAGGCGGCCAGAGCGGCAACATGGTGGCCCTGGACGGGCGCGAGATTTCGCTGGTGCCGCTGGGCGAAGTCACTTCCCACAAACGCGGGGCCAACTTAGATTACTTCACGATGGCAAAGATGCTGGCCAAATGAGCCAGCACTCATACTATAAACCCGAAAGGAGAACCAAACTTATGACGAAGACAATTGCCATTCTAACCGGCGGCGGCGATGTCCCCGGCCTCAACCCGTGCATGAAAGTCGTCGTGCTGAACGCGCTGGACGAGGGCTATCGGGTGCTCGGCGTCCGTCGGGGTTGGGCAGGCCTCATCCAATACAACCTGGACGAACCGGCAACCCGCGAGTATTACATCCGCGAACTGCATCGCGACGACGTGCGCACCATTGACCGCACCGGCGGCACCTTCCTCCACACCTCGCGCACCAACCCCCAAAAAATCAGCCCCAAATCCACACCAGACTTTCTCAAAAACTCGTCGTGGGGCAAGCCGGTGGACGACAAAGGCGCAAAAGATTTCACCGATTACGTCCTGAGGGTGATTGACCACCTGGGCATCGATGCGCTGGTGACCATCGGCGGCGACGACACTCTCAGTTACACCGCCCGGCTCGACAAAGAGGGCCTGGCCACCGTCGGCATTCCCAAAACAATGGACAATGACGTGTTTGGCACCGACTACTGCATCGGCTTCTCTACAGCCGTCACCCGCAGTGTCGAATTCATCACCAACATGCGCACGCCGCTCGGCTCGCACGAGCGCATCGGCATTGTCGAACTATTTGGCCGCAACTCTGGCGAGACCAGCCTGATCAGCGCCTACCTGGCCTACGTGGATCGGGCCGTCATCTCCGAAGTGCCATTCAACGTCCACAAACTGTGCGATTTGCTGATGGACGACAAGCGCAGTAACCCGTCCAACTACGCCATCATGACCATCTCGGAAGGGGCAACGTTGGAGGCCGGGGAAATCATCGAGTCGGGGGAGGCCGACGCCTACGGCCACCGCAAACTGGGCGGCATCGGCCAGCTGGCGGCAGAAGAAATCAAGCGCATCACCGGCCAGGACATTATGTATCAGCAGGTTGCCTATTTGATGCGCTCCGGCGCGCCAGACTCGCTCGACCGGATGGTGGCCATGTCCTACGGCAACCTGGCGATGCAACTCATCCTGCGCGGCGAGACAGGCCGGATGGTGGCTTTGCAAAGCGGCCGTTACACTTCAGTGCCGATCAGCGCCATGATGGCGGGCAAGAAACGCGTGGACGTGCCGAACCTGTATGACACCGAAGCCTATCGCCCCAAGGTTCGGGACTTTATGAACCTGCCGATGTTTTTGTATTGAGGCGGCAGGAGCGCCGGCTGTCACATGACAGCCGGTGTTTTTTTATAGGCACCCGAAGTCTCGTGAAGCGCTTCAGAAAGTGAAGTAGCGGCTGAACCGAAACTCAGGTAACATTGCCTCCATGCAAGCCAAAACCAACCTCGGCCCTCACCTCCTCCTGCAAGGCAACTCCGACGCCACGTCTTGGATTCGGAACGCCAGACCGTCGGTTGGTCAGACTCGCTGTATAATCCGGAAGCAAATGCCCACCATCATCATCGAAGGCTATAAGTTTCGCTTCTATTCATCCGACATCAACGAGCCACCTCACGTGCACATCTTTCGAAATGAGAACAAGGCCAAGATTTGGCTTCAACCTGTAGTCTTGGAGTACAATCAAGGCTACAATCGGGCCGAATTGAATCGCATCCTGAAATTAACACGTCAACACCAAGAGCGTTTATTGGAGATGTGGAATGCTCACTTCAATCAATAGTATTACCGAAGAAGTCCAGGCGACCGGGGTGCGTTTTGAGGGCAACCGGCTGTATATTGCCCTTAGCGATGATCGCGAGATCAGTGTGTCAATAGACAAAATCGAATGGCTGAACTGGCTGGCGAAAGCCACGCCGGAGCAACGCGAACGCTGGTCAATCGAACCGGGCGGGTTTGCGATCTATTGGGAAGAGCTGGATGACGGTATTGAAATCCGCCATTTGCTGACAATGCAATCGCTTGTCTAAAAATCTGTCATTTGAACAGAAACATCCCGAAGGCTTGGAGCCTTCGGGATGTTTTCGTTCTTCAGACGTCCAAAGCCTCATGAAGCGCTTCGGAAGTCTGAGTAGCGGCTGAACCGAAACTCAGGTAACATTGTCCCCATGCAAGCCAAAACCAAACTCGGCCCACATCTCCTCCTGCATGGCGACCCGGACGCCACAAAATGGATTCAAAACGCCAGGCCGTCCATCGTCAAACTGGTAGACACCGGCATCCCCGGCGAGTTCATCAATCAGGCTGATCAAACGATCTGGATCGGGCGAAAAGGGGAAAACGTCTTTGACCCCAACAACCCGGCCGGCGGCGGCTTCTCGGACGACCCGGTCGAGGCGGCTCAGCAATATATCACTCGCTTTCTTGATCAAGCGATTCGATTAGAGCCGCTCATCCAGTGCTGGGAATTGAACAACGAGCCGGTCATCACCGACCCAAGCCGCATGGCCTGGTTCGCGCGCTTCCTGGCGCGCGGCGCGCAAATCCTGCGCGAGACCTACAACAAAACGGCAGTGCTCGGTTGTTGGTCGGTGGGCAACCCCGACTTTCCGTTGTGGGCGCAGTACGGCCCGGCGCTGGAAGCGGCGCGGCGTTACGGCGCGCTGTTGGGCCGCCATTCTTACGCCGGGCCGGATCAATCCACCTGGAGCTTCCTGCTCCTGCGCCACCGCGAAGACAACATCCGCTTCACCACATTGGGCTTCCCGGACATGCCGCTGGTCATCACCGAGTGCGGCGCCGACTTTGTGCCGTTTGGCAATCCGCAAGGCAAGCCGTGGCACGAATTGTACGGCGACGACGCTCAGCGCTACGTGGATGAAATTTTGAGTCCGTTCGAGGCCGAGTTACTGCGCGACTCTTACGTGCTCGGCGCAACGGTCTTCACCTACGGCCACAACTGGGAGCACCACACTCTGAACGGAAGAGACGCCGGGCAGAGGATCGCGGCGCGCGTTGGTGGACGAACCCCGTTTACGGTGACATTGCCAACGCCGGGTAGCCCGCCACCAACTCCCGACCCGACTCCAACCCCAACCTCAGGCGGCGCATTCAAAATCCTTGACCTGCCGCAAGTTCAAACGTTGGTCGAACAACTCACCGCTAATTTAGCCACCTTGCAAACCAACCTCAACGACCTGAAACGTTTCGTGCCGCTCTTCGAGGCCGAAGCCTTGCGCGACCTGACCCTGCGAGACGAGAACGGGGCCAGTCTGAGGCTCATCAAGACCGGTGAACGCGTCTTTGTTTACGCCGGGCCGCTGGACATCGGCGGCTTCACCCGCCGCGCCGTCATCGTGCCGCTTCAAAACCGTCCCCTATTGAACGTGTGGATGGGCGAGAGCGACGAACCGGGACAGGCGACGTTGAGGCGACTGTAATAAAGGTTTTTCGGCTTCTCGCATATAATGCTCAAAAGACGAAGGACGTGATACGATGTTCGACGCTGGCACCCTCACCTTTCAGGAGTTTATGATGCGCGAACCATTGCCGCTGGCTACGATTCAAAATGCGGTATTGGAATTTTTACGCGGGCGTGACGATGCGGTTGTATTTGGAGCGCAGGCGGTCAACGCCTACGTCAGTGAACCGCGCATGACGCAAGACATAGACTTGCTCTCTACACGCGCCGCCGGGCTTATCGAAGAATTGCGAGAGCATCTCAGCCAAAAATTCCACATTGCCGTGCGCGTGCGAGAAGTTGGCGAAGGAAAAGGGTATCGGCTATTCCAGATTCAAAAACCGGCCAACCGCCATCTGGCGGACGTGCGCGCCGTTGAAGCACTGCCGTCGGCGCAACGAATCGCGGAAGTGCTGGTCATCGCGCCCGCTGATTTGATCGCCAGCAAGGTAATCGCTTACGCGCAACGGCGGGGTAATCCCAAGTCTGGAACCGACTGGCGCGATATTGCCATGCTCCTGCTCAAATTCCCCGAACTTAAAGGCGAGCAAAGCGCCGTGACTGAACGGCTACGGGAGTCTGGCGCGAGCGAAAAAATAATGGGGGTCTGGCGCGAACTAGTTATGTCCGAGATAAGCGCTGGAGAGGACGAAGACGAATTCTAGAGCAAATTCCTTTTCGATTTACGGGTTAAACCGCCCCTTGCTAAACGTGTGGATGGGCGAGAGCGACGAACCGGGACAGGCGACGTTGAAGAAACTCTGACTCTCCATTAAGCTGGGGTAAAATCTGAGCGAAGGAGAAGCGCCATGCAAACCGTGACCGTTTCCGAAATCACCGAAAGGCTTCGCAAACTTCCCGCTGAAAAGCTCGTGGTCGTATATGACTTCGTCTTGTATTTATCTGAAAGAGAAGCAGGGAAAGTCTTACGCGAGACAGCCGCCAAAGCTGTCGAGTTCATGTTCGCATCTGAGGCCGTGCTCCGGCGTGATTGGGAGCAACCAGAAGAGGATGCCGCATGGGCAAATTTGTAAAAGGCGATGTGGTCGTCGTTCCATTCCCTTTCTCGGATTTGACGGCCAACAAGAAACGCCCAGCACTCGTGGTCGCTTCACTTACCGGCGATGATGTGATCCTATGCCAGATTACCAGCAAAACTGTCAGCGACAACTATGCAGTCCGTATTTCAGAGGCGGACTTCAAAACCGGAACTTTGCATCAAGATAGCCATGTTCGACCCAATCGACTCTTTACCGCTGACTCCAATATCATCTTGTATCGAGCAGGGGCTTTAGCTTCTGAGAAAGTTACCGAGGTTGTAACAAAGATTATCGAGATCGTGAGCGCTTAGAAAACCTCGGCGGCAACTGAGCTTTGTGTTGATCAAACATTCGCACAGGCTGTTCGTTGACCAAAAGCCCCCTAAATCCACGTCGGCTCTTCGTAAGTCCCAAACGACTCCCGCATCACGTTCACAATTTCGCTCAATGTCGCATAGGCCCGCACGCAATCCAGAATATACGGCATCGTGTTCTCTGTCCTGTTACAAGCCAGGCGTAAGCGATCAAGCGTCTGGCCGACGCGGCCATTGTCGCGTTCGCGGCGCAGAGTTTGTAGGCGAGTCACTTGCCGGTCGTAGCCGTTCGGGTCCATCTCCAGAATCGGGATCGCGATTGGCGTGTTCTCGACGTAGTCGTTCACGCCGACGATGGTGCGCACCTTCTGGTCAATCTCGCGCTGATATTGATAAGCGGCGTCGGAGATTTCACGCTGGAAGAAACCTTTGTCAATTGCGGGCAACAGGCCGCCCAGGTCTTCGATGCGCTGGAAATAGGCGCGAGCTTGAGCTTCCATCTTGTCGGTCATGGCTTCAATGAAGAACGAGCCGCCCAACGGGTCAACGGTGTTGGTCACGCCGGACTCTTCGGCGATGATCTGCTGGGTGCGCAGGGCAACGGTGGCGGCGTGCTCCGAGGGCAGGGCCAGGGCTTCGTCCATCGAGTTGGTGTGCAGGCTCTGGGTTCCCCCGATCACGGCGGCCAGGGCCTGAATCGCCACCCGCACGATGTTGTTCTCCGGTTGTTGGGCCGTCAAACTCACGCCCGCCGTCTGCGTGTGGAAGCGCATCAGCCACGAGCGCGGGTCTTTGGCGCCAAAGGTCTCGCGCAGTTCGCGCGCCCAGATGCGGCGGGCGGCGCGGTACTTGGCGATCTCTTCAAAGAAGTCGTTGTGAGCGTTGAAGAAAAACGACAGGCGCGGCGCGAACTCGTCCACGGCCAGCCCGCGCTGGACGCCCCAGCGAACGTATTCTAGGCCGTCGGCCAGGGTGAAAGCCAGTTCTTGAGCCGCGGTTGAACCGGCCTCGCGAATGTGATAACCGGAGATGCTGATCGTGTTCCATTGTGGCAAGTGCCGTGTGCCAAATTCAACCGTGTCCACCACCAATCGCATCGAAGGCTCGGGCGGGAAGATGTATTCTTTCTGAGCGATGTATTCTTTGAGGATGTCGTTCTGAATCGTGCCGCGCAGTTGATCGAGACGGACGCCTTGTTTCTCGGCGGCAGCAATGTACATGGCCCAGATGATGGCCGCCGGAGAGTTGATGGTCATGCTGGTGGACACTTTGTCGAGCGGGATACCGTCGAACAGAAACTCCATGTCTTTGAGTGAACTGACCGCCACGCCACACTTGCCAAACTCGCCCAACGCTTCGGGCGCGTCGGTGTCGTAGCCCATCAGCGTCGCCAGGTCGAACGCCACCGAGAGACCGGTCTGGCCCTGCTCAAGCAAATATTTGAAGCGGGCATTCGTTTCCTCTGCCGAGCCAAACCCGGCGAACATGCGCATCGTCCACAACTTGCCGCGGTGCAGGGTCGGATGTGCGCCGCGCGTGAACGGGTACTCGCCCGGCAGTCCGAGGTCGCGCGAGTAGTCGAGATCGGCCACGTCGAGCGGCGTGTAAAGCCGGTTGACCGGCTCGGATGAAGTAGTGATGAACCGCGCCTGACGTTCGGGGAATTTGGCGAGCGTCTTTTGCAGAGACGTTTCTTCCCATTTTTCGTTTGCGTCACGAAGCTCGGCGAGTTTGGTTTTATCGTACATGTATGGACCTCCGGTGAGGGTTGAGTTCGTTCTATCCCTAAATTCGTTGCTGTGCTAAAGCGATTATAGCATTGCCGTAATCCACCGGAGCGAATAGAATTGGCAAGGAATTCACCGCAAAGACGCAAAGGACGCAAAGACGATGATTGATCTCAACATCCCCGGGCGCGATTCGCTTCGTTTGGAACACCTGGTGCTGGACGTGAACGGCACCATCGCCAAAGACGGGCGGCTAATTGACAAGGCCGTCAGGCCGCTCAACACTCTCAAAGATCGGCTGACGATTCACCTGCTCACGGCTGACACTTACGGCAAACAGGACTCAATTGATGTGATGCTGGGATTAAAAGCGGTGCGCCTCAAGCCGGGGAACGAGGCCGAACAAAAAGCGGACTACGTTCGCGGCTTGGGCGTGGAAACGGTGGTCGCCGTAGGCAACGGCGCAAACGACGCAGCGATGCTCAAGGCCGCCGTCATCGGCATTGCTGTGCTGGGCGAGGAAGGGTTGGCCGTCGAGGCGCTTCAAGCCGCCGACATTTTAGTTCCCGGCGCAGTCGAAGCCCTCAACCTGCTGGAGTTCCCAACGCGCCTCATCGCCACGCTGAGAAAGTAGACAACGGCTGAAACTGATGTGCCGGATAAAAATCAAACCCGTTCAATCTGTTTCAGCCGTTGACCCGGACTCCTCGCACACCTTTCACGTCGCGAATAACTTCCGCGGCGGCGATGTTTTCTTCGGGTGAGAATTTGCCAATGAGTTGAATCAGGCCATTGTGAGATACAAGGCGGTAGCCCGGTTTGATCTGGCGGGTGCGCGGGTCGGTGGACAAGGCATAGGCGGCCATATATTCCAATCCGTCGTCGTTCACCACATCAACCATCACCGGAAGGTTGCGCAGGGCATCCGTGATCTCATCCTGGATGATGGAGGTGCTCACGACCCCGCTCACCGTTGCCTGGCCGCCACTCACCTGCACCCGGAGGAGCGGCTTGGCTACCCGCACCGTGTCGAGCGACCATAATACCTCTTCAATCGCGTTCTGCAAATCAAGATCAACTGCCACCGTGTCCACAACTGTTTGTTCTTCCATAGCATGACTCCTTTGCGAAGTTGCTTGTAATAGCGACTTCAGTCGCTCTCCGGCCACGACTAAAGTCATTACTACGAGCCTGCAATCTGCTGATTATAATAACAACTCACGGAAAATATTCAAGTGAGAAAGATCATCATTCGTCCGGCTGTTGTCACCGACGCCCCCGCCATCAGCGCCGTTCACTGCTCCACCGTCGAGCGCTGGCAGGCTGTGGACGCCAAAGGCCTGGAGCGCCCCGCCCGCTACGGCGACCTCACGCCCGTCCAGCGCTGGTTCAACGGCGGGCCATGGATGGACGCCGAATCGTGCGCCCACCACCTGCGGCGGCTCATCGCCGTCGGCGGCCACGCTCTGGTGGCCGAGCTCAACGGACGCGTCGTCGCCGAAGCCGAACTGCACACTGCCGACGAACCCGCGCCTTACGGTCGCAACCTCAACCTGGCCGTGCTTTATACCCATCGCAACTATCAGCGGCAAGGGCTAGGCTCGCTTCTGATCCAAAGAGCGCTCGAACTTGCCAACGAGCAACACTGCGAAACCTTCACCGTCGCCTGCGCCGAAGCTCCCGGCTTCTACCTCAAACACGGACTGCACCACGCCGCCACCCACACCCGCTTCCGGCTCTCGGCTCAAACTGCCAGCATTGATTACGCCGTCGAGCAACTTCCTGACACGCCTTATGATTTGGTGCGCGGCTGGGGCCTGCTCATTGGCCGCTACCAAAATGCTCATCATGATTGGGAACGGACGCGCCCCAACGCCGCACCCGACTTTCCTGAATGGCGCGGCCTGCGACTCGAACGCTATTGGCTGACCGTCAACGGTGAACGCTCGGCCTTGATCCTTGAAGAGTCCCCTCGCGCCCCCGGCCTGGCCGACACTTTTTTATTCACTCCTTCTAGAGTCACCCCTGACCTGCTCGCCGCCATCCGCGACCGCGCCGCCCGCTCCGGCTTCAGCCACCTGCACTGCTTTGCGCCGTCGGACTTCAAGCACCCCGACGCCGCACCGCTCGATTACGTTCACCGGCTCTTTCTCAAGCGCTTGCGCTCATAGCACACCCGGTGCTATTATCACCGTTATATCCCTTCCCAGGAGAAAACCGCCATGCCTATTCGCATTGACCCTCTAAAGCAAAATAACAACCACAACCACATCGCTCTCAAAGGCACGGCCACCTGGTCGCTGGCCGCCGCCGCCCTGCAACAGCGAAAAGGTCAGAGCAATTGGCCGCTGGTCGTCCTCAAATCCGACGGCGCCTTCAGCGCCGCCACCTTCGACGAGATTTATAAATCGGGCGAAATTTCGCCTGACGCCGCTATTGAAACTATTGCCGCCCTCAACCCGGTGGAGACGATTGACGTGGGCGCAATGAGCACCGGCGAGGCCGAGAACAAGGCCACCAACTCCGGCAAGCTCTATGTCATCACCGAGAACGGCAAATACAAATACGCCGTCAACGGGCGCAAGCGCGGCGGCGGCGACCTGCCTTCCGGCAAACTCAGCCAACTCGCCGGCAAGACCGCCGACCTCTCCAAACTCGGCGATTTTCTGCTCGACGAATAAGGTAAAGGGCAACTCGTCCTACAACCCCCATCACGATTCAGGAGACAGGCAATGGCGTTCCTCGGCTTGAGCAGCAGCATCGTTAGTCAGGTGGGCAGCACGGTCGGCGGTTGGGTCAAGAATCCGCTCAATCGCAACTTCTTCTACTGGTACTTCTTCCCGGCGCTGGCCTTCATGCTTTTTCAGTCCTACGTGATCGGGCCAGCCGTCTTCAACAAACCCGGTCCCGACATCGTCGAGAATGCCAATCGCGTCTTCGCCCCGGCCACACCCGCGCCGGAGGGTGGTTCTGAAACACCGCCCACCGAAGCGGCCCCCTCGCTCAACGGCTCGGACCTCACGGCAGGCGATTACTTCGTCGGCCTGTTCATCACCTTCCTCGGCGTAGACTTGGTCTACTTCATCCTCGTTCCGTTCTTTATGGGCATTGGCCTCAATGCCATTGCCTTTCAAATAACACGCTTCTTTGAAGGGTTCGTCTGGCCGCTCACCTGGCTGTTGGCCCCCCTCAAAGTCCGCAACACCGCCAAGAGCAAAGAATTGTACGGCGGCCTCTTCGACAAACGGTTGGACTATTTGCGGCTCTACCGTTTGGAAAAGAAACTGGCCAAAGCCGAGGCCGAAGCCCCGCCCCCCTCCCCGCCGCCTCTGGGGGAAGCCGCCTTTGCGCCTGAAAAGCAAACATCCAAAGAAGCGCGCGAGCAACTTTCTCAACTCAAGCGCACCATCCAAAAACTGCATGAGGCCATCGAAGCCAAAGACAACGCTCAAGCCTTGCCCAGCGACCTGGGCCGCATTGCCCCAACCGCGCTGGGCAACGTGCTGGCGGTGGCCGAAGAATATCCGTTTGATCGTTACGGGATGGACTCGGTCTTGTTCTGGCCGCGCCTGCGCGCCGAACTCGACGAAGCGACTCTGCAACCGCTCGACAATGCCAAAAGTATCGTCGATGGGATGCTCAACCTGTCGCTTCTCTCCTACGTGGCCGCCGTCGAGGCGATGGTGTTGGGCGTGATCGTGGCCATTGGCCGCGCGCCAGTCCCCCCGGCGACCTCGCCCCTTGCGGCGACCTCGCCCCTGGTCATCTTGTTCGGTAGTGGGGTGTTGGGACTGGCGCTTGGCTATGGTTCCTATCAGGGCGCGGTCAACGCCGCCGCGACCATGGGCAGTATGCTCAGGACCTATTTCGATTACTACCGCGACAAGGTGCTGGAGAAGTTTGGGCTAAAGCGGCCCGACGTGTTGGAAGAAGAGAAAATAATCTGGTTTAAGCTCGGCGCGTTTCTGCGCCGTGGCGAGTCCTTCTACTTCCCTGAAGAGGCGGAAGCAGATTAGCTCCCTACCTCAATCACCGACTTCTTTCTCACATCAAGGTAAGGCAAACTGCGCCGCATGGCTGCGGCGCTTTCTATTTCCAGAGAGAAGTTGGGCAGGTTGGGCAGACCGCGTAACATCGGCAGAATCGCCCGGTAGTCGAGCACGCCATCGTCAAAGCCGCGATGTTCGTCCACGCGCCCGCCGTTGTTGTTGAGGTGGGTGTACTGGATGAAGCCGCTGAGGTCGGTCAGCCAATTCTTAAACGGCAGGTCGGAGAATAAATGGGCGTGGCCCACATCGAGGCACGAGATCAGCCACGGCGAGTTCACCTGCCGCAGAACATCACCGATGATGGTCGGGTCGTACTCCCACATGTTCTCCATCGCCAGGCGAATGCCCATCTGCCCGGCCTCCTCGGTCAGCTTGCCCCAAAATGAAACCTGTCGATCCGTCCAGGCGCGGCGGAATGGCAGGTTGCGAATGTTGGTCAGGTAGTTGGCGTGGAAGACGATGGTGTGAGCGTTGAGCTGGGCGGCGATCTCAAGATTCTGATGGTAGCGGTCTAAGGTCACCGCCACAATTTTGGGATCGAAGCTGGCGCTGGTCATGTCCATAAACGCGCCATGCATGGAAATGGGCCGGTCGAAATCATTCAACCGGGTTTTATAGATGTCAATCCAGTCGGGGTGGTTGTCGAGCGCGTCGGGGTAAGCAAAGGTCTGAATTTCGAGTCCCAGCCCATATTCATTGGCCAGTTCCAGACACTCTTCAAAATTGTAGTGGTCGCAGGCAAGGGATACTTTGTCCATGATGTTTGACCAATTGGATTGTACTCCACGCAACAGGGCGGCGCAACTTAGAACATTTAGGCGACGCCAAGCTGCCTCAGGATGCCCGGTATGTCCAGCCCAACCTCGAAGTGGACCCCGACCAGCCCCGCTTTTTG
The DNA here is from genome assembly GCA_964431175.1 of uncultured Anaerolineales bacterium. GTDB lineage: Bacteria > Chloroflexota > Anaerolineae > Anaerolineales > VGOW01 > VGOW01. The sequence goes on along the minus strand of CAYSIV010000033.1, from coordinate 9,724 downwards.
CGCCGCTTCTATGTTCGCCAGCACATCGTCGACAAACACCGCTTCTTCGGGGCGAACACTCAGGCGCTGAACGACGCGGGTGTAAATCTCGGGCTGAGGTTTCATCACCCCCTCCTCTGCCGAAATCACCAACTCTTCAAAGGCGGTGACCACTTTGGGGTTGCCGGTGAGGAACTTACGCGCCCCGCCCCAGGCATTGCTCAAAATTCCGGTTCGGTACCGCCCGCGCAAGGCGGCCACCCAATCCAAAAGGGAGTCGTCAAACTGGTCGCCGCTCCAAAAGTCGCGTTGCAGTTCGGCAAGCTCGGCCAGGGTGAGATTGAATTGCCGGCGGATCGACTCCCAGACCTCGGCCTCGGTGGCCCGGCCAACCGTGGCCGCCCCGGCGACGGGTGAGTTGAACACGACGTTGGCCAGCTCCCAATCTTTCAGGCCAAACCGCGCTTCCCATTTTCTCCGCCCGCTTAAATCTTCGGTTCGAAGTAAAACACCCCCTACGTCAAAGATAACGGCTTTGATTGTCATTTAATTTTTGTTTCTCACAAAGGCGGCCAGGGGTAGTTGCGGCCCGGCCCTGGCTCAGGATAACACTTTTGCTTGATTAAGCGATCGGCCCGGCGGCGCAGGGCGGCAATTTCGTCGGGGTCGAGCAGTCCGCTCAACAGGCCAGGCAAGTCGGAGGGCGGGTTGAGCAAGGCCCGGAACTTGCGGAGCGCTTCAATGATGTCGTCGGGGATGGACTGGCTGGCGAAATCCCAGAGGACGGTGCGAAGTTTGGGATCGGCGTGAAAGCATAGGCCGTGATCGATAGCCCACAACTCGCCCTGCAAGTCGCGCAAAACATGGCCGCCTTTGCGGTCGGCGTTGTTCACCAGAATATCGAAGGCGACAATCTGTTTGAGCGGTTTCTTCTGATCGTCGAGGAGGTTGAAGTAATGGGCTTCGGGCTCTACGTCCACGTAAAACTGCACCGACCCCGGCCCTTCAACACCATCCCGGCAAACCGTGGGCGGCACAAAGTTCCACCCCAGAGCATTGCACACCACATAAGCGGCGGTTTCCCGTTTGTAAAGTGTGCCATCGGGGAAGTCCCACAGAGATCGTTCGCCGCGCATCGGTTTGTAAACGGCTGGCAGGCGCAAGCCATCGTGCGCCATGTAAACCAGGAAGGTGTAATTGGACCCCCACGGCAAGAGTCCTTCCATTTCCATTTTGCCTGAGTTTAGGGTTTCAAGCACACGCGAGGCCGTGACGGGTTGAGAACTCATGAAGATTGGATGCTTCGCGCAGAGATTGGAGGCGCTTGGTTTCGAATCTCCAATCTCCAAGCTTTAATACTTATGCCCATTCCGGCGCGGGCAGAAGTGGCCCTCAGGATCCATGGGCTGGAGGCAGTTGCCGCAAAGGGGGCGGCCTTTGGCGGCTACGTTAATGCCCCACTGGGCCATGGCCATCATTTGCGAACGCGTGCCCCAGAATCGGGCAACCGAGGCATCGTCGGGGTTGGCATCCTCGGGCTGAGCTTCCTGGGCCACAATAATAACCCGGTCGGTGTCTTCGTCGTACCCCAGCCCGATCTGCCCCACCCGGAAGAGCGGCTCCAGCGGGTCTTGCAGTTCCATGTCGGCTTCAAAGTAACTGGCGGTTGGGGTGAGCAAGTGCGGGAACTTGGTTTGAAGTTCCTGAACGAATTGTTCCAGGCCGACGCCCAGCGACTGCACCTGCTGTTTCTCGCAGATCAGAGTCACCATTCGCGAGTCGGTCTGGCCTTGAAGGTAGAACACGCGCTGGCCCGGCTTGCCCACCGCGCCGGTTGTAATTCGTGTGACCGGATTGAGATCGATTACTTGGCCCATCTTACTTCTTCCCCGCCACTACCGGTTGTTCATTCACTCGTAGAACCATCGGCATGCCAGGCGGCACGCGGATCGTGGTGATGGAGCCGGTGTTGATCATAAGGCGCTGAAATGTATCCAGCGGCATCCCCAGATAATATGCCACAGTCAACTTGATAACGTCGCCGTGTGAGAACAAGGCAACCAAATCCTTTGGATGTTTGCGGGCAATGTCTTCAATGGCCGCCAACGCCCGGCCCTGTACGGTTCGCAACGTCTCGCCGCCGGGAAACTCCATCGCCGACGGCAGGCGCTGAACTACCTTCCACAGTTTCGTCCGGGCCAGCACCTTCAAGCTCTTGCCTGTCCAGTCGCCGTAACGCACCTCGCCAATCCCGTCACACTTTTGGATCGGCATCTGCCCGATCTTGGCCAACGGTCTGGCCGTCTCCATCGCCCGCTCCAGAGGACTACTATAAATCGCTTTGATAGGCGCTTTCGCCAACCGTTCAGCCAGCGCTTCAGCCTGCGCCTGGCCTGTTTCATTTAAATGTACGCCCGGCGTCCACCCGGCCAATTTGCCCTTTCGGGTGTACTCGTTCTCACCATGCCTAATCAGTAAAATGTCAGTCATCTGCGCCTGTCACCGCCCCAAATTTGGGTTGATTTTACCACTTGGCAAAGCGTTCGACTATAATAGCCACAACGATGCAGAATACTCTCCCCGCCGACCACAACGAAAGTGAGGCCCCTATGCAAGCCATGCTCGCCATCGTTCAATCCGAAGATGCCGAAGTCGCCCTCGAACAGTTGAAAGCCATCAGCCTGAAAAACGTATTGCGTATTGCCTCGTCGGGCGGTTTTTTGCGGCAGGGCAACACCGCCTTGTGGGCCGCCATCCCGCCGGGAAAGTTTGGGGAGGCAATGGACGCCCTGCGCGCCACCTGCCAGCGCCGCACCACTTACGTCCCGGCCCAGCTCGAGGTGGCCCAACTGGCCTCCGCCTTTCCGGTGGAAGTCGAAGTGGGCGGGGCCACCGTGTTTCTGTGCGATGTCGAACGATTCGAGGAGATTTAGCCATGTTCAAATTGATTATTGCCATCATCCGCGACGGCGATACCAGCGCCGTGACTGACGCCCTGGTGAGCGCCAACTTTCGTTCCACCCGCATCGCCAGCACCGGCGCCTTCTTTCGGCAGGGCAACACCACCCTCATTATCGGCGTCGAAGCCGACAAAGTAGAGGCCGTCATTAACACCCTCCGCTCGGCCTGCGGCCCGGCCCCGGCCGACGGCAGTCACCGGGCGACGATCTTTGTGTTGAATGCCGCCCGCTACGAGCAAATTTAAGAGCCTGTTTTGAAATTCTGAAATTGTAGGGCGAATTGACAATTCGCCCCGCAGAAATCGGCCTGCGGGGAAGGGAAGTTTCACCGAGCGCGCGGTGGCTTCCACGGCCGCCCAAGCCCGCCCCGCCTGACCCCTTGTGCCTGCCCCCCTCGTCGCCCAAGGCAACCAGAAATACGTTTCGCAAAATATGTTAAACTAACTTTTGTGAAGCCAGCGCGTTCGCGATGGCGATGGGGGTCGTGATACCCATTCCGGGCCGTCCGCAGTTTTGCGTGGCGGCTCGTGCTGTTTTTATTCATCGCGGGAATACCCCGCTACAAGCAGCGGGGATGAGAGCGAAAAGGTTAGGAAATTATTGAAGGGATAAAAACCATGAGCTTCAACGAAAACACCAGAGTAAAAATCCCTGCAATATTGCACCTATGCAAATTAGGATACAACTATGTATCGCTATCAAAGGCAAAGCGGGATGAAAGCACCAATATTTTCACGGATATTTTTGCCGAAAGTATCCTTCGCATTAATCCCGACATGGATGAGGGCGATGTAAAGAGGGTTTTCGAGACTGTGTCTTTGGCGTTGGACAATGAGGATTTGGGGCAGGCGTTTTTCAACATACTGACCGCCACTTCGGGGACACGACTGATTGATTTCAGGAATTTTGACAACAACTCATTCCATGTAGTCACAGAACTTACCTGCAAAAACGGTGATGATGAATTTCGCCCTGATGTTACCCTTCTGATAAACGGAATGCCGCTTGCATTTGTAGAGGTGAAGAAACCCAACAACCGCGAAGGCATCCTTGCGGAAAGAGATCGCATCAATGTCCGCTTCAAAAACAAGAAATTCCGAAAGTTCATCAATATTTCGCAAGCCCTTGTCTTCTCCAACAACATGGAATATGACTCGCAAGACATTGAACCCATTCAAGGAGCATTCTATTCCTCCACCTCTTACTCAGAGACAAACTTCAACTATTTCAGGGAAGAAGAAAGTTTTGATTTATCCGCATTACTCAAAGCGGAAGATGATGAATTGGAAAACTTCGTTCTAAAGGATAACAACCTTTCCGCCATCAAGCACTCACCTGAATTTATCACCAATAAAAACCCGAACGCGCCCACCAATCGCATCCTGACCTCGCTGTTTCGCAGGGAGCGCTTGGCGATGCTGTTGAAGTACGGGTTTGCGTATGTGCAGGCGGAAACGGGACTTGAAAAACATATCATGCGTTATCCGCAGTTGTTCGCCACCAAAGCCATCGAGCGGACAATTGACAAGGGCATAAAGAAAGGCATTATCTGGCACACCCAGGGAAGCGGGAAAACCGCGCTTTCCTTTTACAACGTTCATTACCTGACCGACTACTTTCAGCGCAAGAACATTGTCCCGAAGTTCTACTTCATTGTTGACCGCATTGACCTGATGAATCAGGCGAAGCGGGAATTTACCAGCCGAGGCTTGATCGTTAACACTGTCAACTCACGCGATGAATTGGTGAAAAATTTCAGGTCGCAACAGGCAATCAATAACTTAAGCGGCAAACGGGAAATTACCGTCGTCAATATTCAGAAATTCAAGGATGACAGCGACGTCCTAAAAGCCAGCGATTACGACATCAACTCCCAGCGCGTCTATTTTCTCGATGAAGTCCACCGCAGTTACAACCCAACAGGTAGTTTTCTGGCGAACCTCTTTAATTCTGATAGAAGCGCCATCCTGATCGGCTTGACAGGCACTCCCCTAATCAATAGCGACAGGCGCTCCCGCGATACCTTTGGGGATTACATTCACAAGTATTACTACAACGGTTCGATTGCCGATGGGTATACATTGAGGCTGATCCGCGAAGGCATTGAAACAAAATACAAACTTTTACTGGAACAGGCGCTAAAGGAAATTGAAATCCTGAAAGGCGATGCCGACAAGCGCGTGGTGTATGCTCACGATAAATTTGTCGAGCCGATGCTGGATTACATTGTGGAGGATTTCGTCAACAGTAGAAACCGCTTTGACGACCATACTATTGGCGGTATGGTGGTATGCGACAGTGCCGAACAAGCTAGGACGATGTTCAAGATTTTCTTCAACAAATACAATCCCGACCAAAAAGTTGTTGAAGATGTATTCCCGTATTCCATGCTCCGTGAGGCGGCTCCCGTATATGGGGCTTACACAGACAGGCACGGAAAAAAGATCGCCGCATCGCTGATCCTGTATGATGTCGGCTCGACCAATGACCGCAAGCAGGAAGTGGAGGATTTCAAGGACGGCAAGATTGACCTGCTCTTTGTGTACAACATGCTATTGACAGGCTTTGACGCGAAGCGGCTTAAGAAGCTGTACATCGGGCGGATTGTCAAGGACCATAACCTCCTGCAAACACTGACCCGAGTCAACCGGCCATATAAGAATTTCAGGTACGGCTACGTGGTGGACTTTGCCGACATCCGCAAGGAGTTTGACGCGACCAACAAGGCGTATTTTGAAGAGTTGCAGGCGGAACTTGGCGATGAGATGCAGACCTATTCCAACCTGTTCAAGTCGAAGGAAGAGATCGAAGAGGAAATCAGAGACATCAGAGAAAAACTCTTCCGCTACGATTTGAACAACGCGGAAATCTTCTCCCAGCAAATCAGCCAGATCCAAGACCGAACAACGGTGCTGGACATCAAGAAGGCATTGGAAAGCGCGCGAAATATTTACAACCTGATCCGCCTGTATGGTCACTTTGACCTGCTGGAAAAGGTTGACTTCAAAAAACTAAACCTGTTGTACAGCGAAGCCAGCCGACACCTGGAACTGCTAAATCTCAAAGAGTCCATCCAGAACAACGTGGATACCACCAACCTGCTGAACGCGGCTCTGGAGAATGTGGTCTTCATGTTCCGAAAAATATCGGAAGAAGAAATGGTCATTGCCGACCAGTTGAAGGACATGCTTCGCAAGACACGCGAGGCGCTGGGTGGCAACTTTGACCAGACCGACCCGCAGTTTGTCTCGCTGTACGACGAATTGAAGCGGCTGTTCGACAAGAAGAATCTGGATGAGGTTTCGCAGGAAGAGATGAAGAGTAATATTGTCTCGCTCGAACAAATCTACGATAAAGTAAATGAGCTCAACCGTAAGAACAACCTGCTGAAAGCCAAATATGAAAACGACGCGAAGTACGCCCGTGTACATAAACGCGTCATGGAAAAAGGCAGTGTTTCCAAACGCGAGAGCGAGATACACGAAACCCTGC
>CAYSIV010000033.1:0-3239 GCA_964431175.1 uncultured Anaerolineales bacterium | reverse complement strand
AAGTTCTGCTCAACACAAAACTATTGGACAACGAAGGTTATTTTGCCCAGCAGTTGATTCAACTCGTGATTGGAGCCTTTGACAAGATCAAAGTGGCGCTGGAGCCTGACTCGGCAAGGTTTATCAACGGCCTGCTGGTGCGGGAATATGTGAACGAATATCAAGGAATATAGTGAGTTAGGTGACAGTCACTTTTAAAGTGACTGTCACCTTCTGCCCAAGGAGAACCCATGCCCTATGCCCGCAAAGACCTGTTGACATGGCAGGCAGGAATGTACTATCACATTTATAATCGCGGCGTAAGCAAAACCACCCTTTTTCGCGAACCAACCAACTACCTGTTCGTCATCGAAAAACTTCAGAAATACCGAAAGGTAAACCATGTCGCCGTCATTGCCTATTGCTTGATGCCAAATCACTACCACCTGCTCCTGCGGCAGGATGGCGCAGAACCCGCGGGCAACGTGCCGCAATCTGTGTTCAATAGTTACTCAAAAGCCTACAACCTGAAGTATTCGCACAGCGGCACACTCTTTGAAGCGCGTTTTCATGCCAAGCCCGTTCAAACCAAAAGCCATTTACTGCACCTGTGCCGCTACATTCATGGAAACCCCGTCAAGGATGGACTGGTCGCCGACCCTGCTGATTGGGGCTGGTCCAACTACCTGGAATGGATCGGCGAACGCAACGGCTCACTCGTAGACCGCGAATTTATCAACAGCGAATTCGATAACGCGGATGAATACAAAAAATTCCTTTTTGAATATTTGAAATCCCGCCAACTGCCCGAAGATGTGAAAAGGTTTTTGGATGAATTGGAAAAATAAAGTAAAGTGACAGTCGCCTTTAAGGTGACTGTCACTTGGAGAACACCATGACTCGCGATTTTACAAAACAGACCAAGCAATTAATTGACAGCCTGAAGGGCGTGTGCGCCTCTTATGGGCTGGGAAATGATGGGAATGAGTTCAAGATCATTACCCAGGTGTTTTTGTACAAGTTCATGAACGATAAGTTTGGCTACGAAGTAAAACAGATTGATCCGAAACTGGGGAAGTCTGAAAACTGGGAGCGGGAAGTCGCTGCGTATTCAGACAAACAGTATGAAATGTTGCTGCTTCGCATGAGCCCCGACAGCGCCAAGCTCAAAAGGGAACACACTCTCTCCCACCTGCACAACCGCCAAAATCAGGAGGAGTTCGCCAAGTTCTTCGACGACACCCTGCGCGACATCGCCATTTTCAACAATGACATCTTTTCAGTGAAGACGGACACAGGCGCAAAGATCATCCTGTTCGATGAATTGAGTAATTACATCACCGACAGTTCCAAACGGGATAACTTCTGCCGCGCCCTGATCAACCCGCTGGTGAATTTCAGTTTTGAGGGCATCTTCGAGCAGAAGTTCGACTTCTTTGCCACCATCTTTGAATATCTCATCAAGGACTACAACAAGGACGGCGGCGGAAAATACGCCGAGTATTACACCCCTCACGCCGTGGCAAGAATCATGGCTGCGATTCTGGTGGATACAAAAGTCAGGAACGTGACCGCCTACGACCCCGCTGGGGGCTCAGGCTCACTACTGATGAGTCTGGCGCACGCGATCGGCGAAGACCGCTGTACCCTTTACTCTCAGGATATTTCGCAAAAATCCAGCGGAATGCTCCGCCTGAATCTGATCCTCAACAACCTCGTTCATTCCATCCAAAACATCATTCAGGGCAACACTCTGCTTGCGCCCTATCACAAGCTGGGCGACAAGTTGATGACCTTTGATTTCATCGTCTCCAACCCGCCCTTCAAACTGGATTTCAGCGACTTCCGCGGCGACCTCGACAGCAAGGGTAACCACGAACGCTTTTTTGCCGGCATACCCAAAATTCTCAACAAAGATAAAGACAAGATGGCGATTTACCTGGTCTTTATCCAACACATCATCTTTTCGCTTGCGCCCAAAGGCAAAGCCGCCGTTGTGGTTCCCACGGGCTTCCTCACCGCCCAAAGCGGCATTGAAAAGAAAATCCGCGAGAAACTGGTGGACGAGAAAATGCTGCGCGGCGTGGTCTCTATGCCCAGCAATATCTTCGCCACTACCGGCACGAATGTTTCGATTTTGTTTTTGGACAAAACCAACACCAAGGGTGATATTGTGCTGATGGATGCATCCAAACTTGGCACAACTGTAAAAGAAGGCAAGAACCAGAAAACCTTGCTTTCGCTCGAAGAAGAAGATTTGATCATCGACACGTTCAACAAACGCGCTGCCAAAGAAGATTTTACGGTGGTGGTTTCTTACGAGCAGATCAAAGACAAAAACTGCTCCTTTAGCGCGGGGCAATATTTTAACGTGAAGATCGAGTACACTGATATTACCCTCAAACAATTCACCGCCAAGATGGACGGTTTCAAGAAAAACTTGGATTCGTTATTTGCAGAGTCAAAGGATTTGGAAAAAGAAATCAAAAAGCAACTCAAGGGGCTTGAGTATGAAAACTGAGTTTACTAAATGTACCTTGAAAGAAATTGCTTCAAAAGAAAAGGGTTCAATAATTTCAGGGCCGTTTGGCTCAAACATTAGCAGTAAATTTTTCAAAGAATCAGGTGTGCCTGTCATACGTGGCAATAATTTAAGTAATGGCTTGAAGAAATTTATTGACGATGGATTTGCTTTTGTTTCTGAAGAGAAAGCAAACGAACTAAATGCTTATGCAATAAAGGACGATTTAATATTTACTGCCGCAGGCACTATTGGACAAGTTGGCATTATTGAAAAGAACACGAAGTATGAAAAATATGTAATTTCAAACAAGCAACTTCGTGTTAGGTTAGATGCTGAGAAAGTAAATCCTTTATACGCATACTATTGGTTTTCAAGTCCTTGGGTGGTTAAGGATATTGTAAATAAGAATACAGGCAGCACCGTTCCATTAATAAATTTGGGTATTATCAAAACCCTTGAAATAAAAATTCCAAAAGAAAGAATTACACAAGATAAGATCGCCGCCGTCCTCTCCGCACTGGACGCAAAAATCGGACTCAACCAGCGCATCAACGCCGAGTTAGAGTCCATGGCAAAGACGCTCTACGACTACTGGTTTGTCCAGTTTGATTTCCCGAATGAGAAAGGCAAGCCCTACAAGTCCTCTGGCGGGGAGATGGTCTGGAATGAGGCGTTGAAGAGCGTTGTGTTAAGCTGAAAGGTGTCGCCTTTTGGAGTACTGTTTGGGAAGGTGATA
>CAYSIV010000032.1:0-29454 GCA_964431175.1 uncultured Anaerolineales bacterium | reverse complement strand
GAGGAGCGAACTGCCGCCGTAACTCAGGAAGGGCAGGGGCAGGCCGGTGACGGGCAGGAGACTCATGTTCATGCCGATGTTAAAGACCGACTGGTAAAACAACATGGCGGCCGCCCCGTAGCAAATCAGCCCGCCGAACGGGTCGGGCGTCATTCGGGCCACCCGCAAAATCCGGACGATGACCAGGATCATCACCAGAATGACCAGCATTGAGCCAACGAAGCCGAACTCGGCCGAGAGGGCCGAAAAGATGAAGTCGGTGTGGCGCACTTTGAGGAAGCGCAGGCTGACTTGCGAGGCATGGTTGTAGCCCTCGCCGAACCAGCCGCCACTGCCGATGCTGATGAGCGCCTGGCGGATGTTGTAATAAGCCGGGTCGTCCGACGACGGGCTGATGAACCGGATGATGCGCAGTTTCTGGTAGTCGGCCAGGGCCAGCCAGGCCGCTGGCAGAGCCAGTACGCCTGACCCGACAAACAAGGCAATGTGTTGCCATTTGAGACCGGCGGCGAAGATCATGGCGATCCAGATGACGCCAATGATGATGGCGGTGCTCAGGTCAGGCTGGAGGATGACCAGCACCGCCGGGATGCCGGAGTACACGGCTGAATAGATCACCCACTTGAATTCCTTGATGCGTTCACGATTGCGGCTGAAGTAATCGGCCGTCCACAGGATGGTGCCGATCTTGGCCAGCTCCGACGGCTGGATGAAAAACAGGCCGAAGAAACTGACCCAACGCGCCGCGCCGTGGAAGACATCGCCGACCACAAACACCCAGGCCAGGGCGGCCAGGATGAAGAAATAGAGCGGGCGAGAAAGGGCCTGCCAGTAACGGTAGTCAATGGCGGCGGTGGCGAAGGCTGCCAGCAGGCCGATGACGGCCCAGCGAATTTGCACAAAGGGCAAGTCGGCCAGCTCCGGGCTTTCGAAGGTGGCCGAGCGGATCATGGCGATGCCGAAGATGGTGAGCAGAGCCACCAGAGCCAGCAGAAGAATATCGAAGTGCTTCCACAGCTGGCGGCGTTGGGTTTGAAGAATTGCGGTCATAGAATGAGACGGATGACGAAGGACGATAGACGACAGCATTCGTCCTTCGTCTATCGTCCTTCGTCGGCGCTAGCGGCGGCGGCGAGGCGTTTTGAGGAGAGGGATGTCGGCTACCAGGCGGTTCTCGTGGTCTTCCTGAGTCAGTTTGACATCCACCCCGTCCCGGTCAATATCGAGATGTTTGGAAATCACATCGATGATCTCGTTCTTGATCAACTCGACGATGGCCGGGGAGACATCGGTGCGGTCATGAATGAGCACCAGTTTGAGACGGTTTTTGGCAACTTCCCTGCTGGTGGGTGGTTTCCCGATGAGGCGGTTAAAGAAATTATTCATGTCAGCCTCCAGGCCGGATCAGCTTGCCGAGGCGGGTCAAGAATCCGTTATGTTTGTCCAAATCCATAAACGGCACTTGCTCACCCTTGAGCCGCCGGGCGATGTTGCGAAAGGCCAGCCCGGCCCGCGACTTTTCGTCCAGGGCCACCGGCGCGCCCCGGTTGCTGCCGACCACAATTTGTTCGTCTTCGGGAACCACGCCGATCAGATCAATGGCCAGCACGTCGAGCACGTCATCAATACTCAGCATGTCGCCGCGCTTGACCATCTCCGGCTTGAGGCGGTTGATGATGAGCGACGGCGGGCCTTTCTGCTCACTCTCCACCAGGCCGATAATGCGGTCGGCGTCGCGCACGGCGGAGACTTCGGGGTTGGTGACGATGAGCACCTTGTCGCTAGGGGCCAGGGCGTTGCGAAAACCACGCTCGATCCCGGCCGGCGAATCCAGCAAGACGAAATCGAAGTCGGGCCTCAACTCGTCGCAAACCCGCACCATGTCCGACGGGTTGATGGCAGACTTGTCGCGAGTCTGGGCGGCCGGGAGGAGGAAGAGGTGGGGCAGGCGCTTGTCGCGGATCAACGCTTGCTTGAGTTTAGCCGTGCCTTCCACCACATGCACGATGTCGTAGACGATTCGATTCTCCAGCCCCAGCACCACATCCAGGTTACGCAGGCCAATATCGGCGTCAAGGCAGACCACCTTTGAGCCGCTGGCGGCCAGAGCCACGGCCAGGTTCGCGGTGGTCGTCGTCTTGCCCACACCGCCCTTGCCCGAAGTAACTGTTATAACCATTGCACTCATTCGTTGCTCCAAAGGATGAAGGCTGAAGGATGAAGGATGAAAACTGTTTTCCACAATTCATCCCGCGTAGCGTAATTCATCCTTCATAATTTGTCGTTTGGCTTCCATCGTTCAGCCATAATCTGGCCATTTCGCATTCGGGCAATTTCGGGCTCGGGCTTGCCGCGCCGCTTGGGCGACGTGGCAATGGCATTGCCAATCCGCAGTTGAGTAGGCGCCAGATCGAGGGCGCAAATGACAGCCTCAGCGTCCCCCTCCGCTCCCGCCTGCACCGTACCGCGCACCCGCCCCCACACAATAATGTTGCCGCCCGCCACCACCTCGGCGCCGGCGTTGACATCGCCCATCACAATCACGTGCCCCGGAAAGCGGACTGACCTGCCAGATCGCAACGTGTGCTGGATGAGGATGGCCTGACTTCCATCTTCGACCGGGCTGATGGCCGGAAGCTCCGGCGGTGAAACCGCCGCCGGTTTTGGCAGGCTGATCTCCAGGCCCAACGCCTTGGCCGCATTTTCGGTCAGGGTTGATTCCGATAGCACCGTCCACAAATTGATCTTCAAGTCGCCGAGATCATCACGGAGCTTGCCCAGGTCTGCCGCGCCCAGCCCCCGACTGTTTAATTGCAGGACAACCCGCGCCCCGTGAAAGAATTCGCCGCCCTCAGCCAGTTTGGCGAGCAAAACCCGCGAAGCCTCGGTCCAGTTGCCTTCACCCACATTAACCAACAGGCCGGCTTTGATGCCTTTGATCGAGACCGAAACCGTCATGACCGATGATTATAGCATTGGCTGGCATGAGGGCAACTGAGGGAAAAGACCAAAATCCCAAATCTCAAAACCCCAAAATCTCAAAATCCCAAAACCCCAACTTCCAACCTCTATTTAATCGTCAGCCCGCTCGCCAGATACTTGTCGTCAATCGCCACACCGTTGGGATCAAGCACTGGCAAGCGACCCAGGGTGGCTAGCAAATACCATCCGGCTTCAACTTTGTACACGCCGGGCGGCGCATCGTCAGGCACGCGCACTTCAAAGCGGTCGGGGATCGGCTCGTTGATCGGCCAGATGCTGGTGGGCAGTGTGCCTTGCACCGGCCATATATCTACTTGCCCGTGCACAATTCCGTCCGGGCCGAGCAAGTGGATGAAGGCGGTGTAATCGGCCTCCATCGGCCTCAACCCGCGCCACTGGGCGCTGATAATCACCGTCTGGCCGGGCGAGGCAATGGGCGTTTCGATCTTCAACGACTCCAGCGCGATCTGATTGTCGAAATTGATGGCGTCGGCCGCCAGCGGCAAGCCCTGGATGTTGATTTCAGCCGCCTGGCACCTGGGCGACAGACTCGGCCCCCAACCGCACTCCGCGCTCAGATTGTCAATATTGATCCAAAGCGGAAGTTGCCCGGTCGAGTCCGGCGCGTTGAACGTGGCCTGCGTTTCGACGAGACGGGAAGCGGGGCGAGCCGCCGAGTTGAGTTGAATCCGGGCCACGGCTGAGCACGGGTCGTTCGAGCAAACGTCGGCCACCACTGAGTCCGAGAGGCCGGGCGGCAGGAGCCAGTAGAGAGTCGCCGTGATCTTCGAACCGGGCGCGGCGGTCTCTGGCGCGTCCAGACCCATCAGCCAAACACCGTTCTCGAAACGCACCCGCAAAGGATGGGCGATGCTGGGAGTCGAAAGCGGCGGTTGTAAGGTGACGTTGGTTAGGGTGAGCCAGTTGCCCAGTCCTTGTTCGCTGAACGGCGGAAAGAGGCCGACTTGCAAACTGTATTGCCCCGGTTCGAGTGCGGGGTCAAGGGCAAAATTGTGGAAGTCGGCCACCACATCGTCGAGCGGCCAGGCGGCCGTGGGGTACATTTGTCCGGTCGGCACTTCCGCCGGACTGACGTGACGCGGAATGCCATCGGCATCCATCAGCCGCAAGGTGACAAGATAGTTAGCCGACGGCGGCTGGAGCGCTTGCCAATACAAAGTTATCCGTAGAGAGTGATCCGTAGCGACAGTTGATGAATCAAGAGCAAAGCCGCGCAAGCGAATGACGCCACCGAAATCTTGGTCAACCGGGGCCGCCGCCTCTGGCAGTGAACCTGGCTCCAGTTTGACTTCGGTCAGCGGGCCGGTTGAATGCAAATAGTAAGCATCGGCCAGATGCGGCAGATAGCGGCCAAGATAAACGGTTTGGCCGTTCGCGATTCGGGCCTCAAGTTCGGCGCGGTAAGCGTCTTCGTTCGGCAGAACGACGATGTCGAGATCGGGGCGGGCGCCCTCGGCCACTTGCAGATAGTAGAGCGGGGCGATGAGTTCGCTGTCGGCCAGAATGGCGGCCTTCTCTTTGAGCGGCTGGCTGAGAATGTATTGGCCGAGGCGATATTCGCCCCAGTCGGCGGATTGATCGACGCGGGCGAGGTTTGTCCAAATTAGAGAGGCGGGCAGAAAGAAGAATGCACAATACCCAATACCTAATACCCAATAAGAGCGCGTTTTGAGTATTGAGTATTGTGTATTCAGTATTGATGTTATGCCCAGCGCCAGCCAAACGGCTTGCACAAAATGTGCTGGAAGCAGAAACGACGAGTAATCAGGGTCGGGGACGTAGAACGAAAGGCCGAAGAAGGCGAAGGCGGCCCAGGCGGCGAGGGTGATGAGGGCGGCAATAGGCTTTCGACGAAACAAGGCGGCCAACCCGATGAGGGCGGTGATCGCGCCCGGCCAGCCGAATTGATCGAGCGCCTTGCGGCCCACAATTGCGTAGCGGCTGAAGTCGGTGTACCAGGCGTTGAGCCTGAGCGCGCCTTGCGCCTCTTGCCCGGTGATGAAGTGCTTGAAGAGTTCCCACGTCATCGCTTCGCCGTTGTTGACGGCCGGCCAGCGGAGAGGGAGATAGAGGTAAACGCTGAGGCCGAGGGTGAAAAGAAAAATCCAAATCCCAAATCTCAAAACCCCAAACGATTTGCGATTGGCCAGCAGAGCAACGAGCAGGGCGGGGGCAAGGAGGAGGGTGGTGAGGTGGTTGGTGAGAAAGAGGCCGAAGAGGAAGAAGAGCAAATCCCAAATTCCAAAATCCCAATTACCAATTACTAATCTCCAATTACTAATTTCAGATGAGCGAAGCGCGAGAAAGAGCAGCAACCCCACTAGCGTCACATGCAAGGTATACACTTCGGCTTCAACGGCGCGCGACCAGAGACCGATGGAGGCGGCGAGACTCAGTCCGGCGATCCAGGCCGCGGGCCGGGAGGCATTGAGGGCGCGGGCGACGGCATAAACCATGAGCGCGGCGGCAATCCCAAAGGCGGCCGACGAGAGATTGATGCGCCAGGCCGCAGTGCCCGGAATGGGCAGGAGGCTGAACAGCTTGGCCAGAATAAGATAGAGCGGGTAGCCACTGCCGTGCGAGATGCCGAGCCGGATGGCGTTGACCTGAAACTCAAACGTATCCGCTTCGCCGACGGTGGGGGCGAGGGTGCGGAGGTAAAGAATGGCAGTGATGAGGGCCAGGCTGAGTGGGTACGCAATCTTCCCGAAGGTTCCGAACCTTCGGGAAGATAGTAAGGCAACGGCAAACGCGCCGCCGAGGCCGCCCAGGATGAATACCCAGTCGCGCAGTGGGTTGGTGGCGGGGTCGAAAATGAAGAGGGCAGGGAGAGTTAGAGGAAGAAGGACGAAGGATGAAGGAGGAAGGAGGAAGCGAGCGATTAGAAATGTTGCTATGGCACTAATAACAGCCATAGCCAGGCCAACTTGCCAGCGCAATCCGCCGAAGAGGGCGGGGCTGGTTTCAAACAGGGCGCGGGTGGCGGCCAGACTGAAGAGGCTGGCGCAAGTCGCGGCTACAAGCCGCTCCCACAACTTTTTATTACCGCCCACGCGAAATGTCAACCGCCTTGAGATCAAAATAGGCTTGCAACACTTGCTGGACGACCGGCCCGGCCACCAGCGATCCCTCGCCGCCGTTGTAGATGAAAGCGACAACGGCAATCTCCGGATTGTCGGCCGGGGCATAGCCAACAAACCAGCCGTGAGTGGGCCAGCGCCCGAATTTGCACAAGTTTTTCTTCTGGGCGATGTTGTCGCAATATTCGGCGGTGCCGCTCTTGCCGGCAAATTGCACACCTTCAATTCGAGCCAGGTCTTTGCCGGTGCCGTCAAGCACTACTTTTTCCATGCCCTGGCGCACGATGTCAATCGTCTCTGGCGAGATGGGGACCTTGTCAATTTCCGGCGTGTCGGGGTTGCCGTCGCGGTGGTTCATCTGGGACGGGCTGAGAATGTAACGCATGGCGGGAGAATTAGCGTCCACGAAATTGCCATCGGAGTCGACGGCGACGCTGACGACCTGGCCTTCACCATCTGCGACTTGTTTGATGAGGGTGGGTTTGATTAGCCAGCCGCCGTTGAGGAACGGCGTGACCGAGTCGAGCACCTGCAGGGGCGTGGCCAGAACGTAGCCCTGGCCGATGGTGGCAATGTAGGTGTCGCCGGTGGACCAGTTTTCGCCAATGTTGAGACGCTTGTAGTCGCGGCTCGGGATCAGGCCCCGGAGTTCATAGGGCAGTTCGATGTCAGTGATCCGGTTATAGCCGAAGTCGTTGGCGTACTTGTATAAGCGGTCAATGCCCAAGCCCTCTATACCATCCGGCTCGTAGCCGCCGCCGATCTTGTAGAAGTACACACTGCACGATTCGGCGATGGCCCCGATCATGTCAATGTCACCGTGTCCGTCTTTCTTCCAGCATACAACCTCTTTGGCCTTGCCGGGGTCGTTCGGAAAGTATTTGTTGGCAATGATGATCTTGCCGGGGTCGTTAAGTTTGCGGTCGGGGGTGATGACCCCTTCTTGCAGAGCGCCCGCGGCCGGGACGAGTTTGAACACTGAACCGGGGGCGTGCCGCCCGCTGACAGCCTGATTGAGCAGCGGGTTGGTCGGGTCATGAGAAAGCTGCTCAAAGTAGTTTAACGGAATGAAGCGAGCGAACTTCTGGTTATCGTAAGTGGGCCACGACACCATAGCCAGAATTTCACCCGTCTTGGGATTCATGGCGATGACGACCCCATTTTGCGTCTTGGTGCTGTTGGCGCGCAAGTTGATGTCGTTGATCATGCGGGTGAGGGCGGCCTGGGCGGCGTTCTGCAATCGCACGTCAATGGTCAGGTAAATGTTGTTGCCGGCCACCGGGTTGACAGGTTCCCCGATGGTGCGGAGTTCCAGGCCGGCGGCGTCTTGTTCGATAAACTTGTAGCCATTCCTTCCAGCCAGAACAGGTTGCATCCAGGCTTCGATTCCAGCATAGCCGATTTTATCGCGCGAGGCGTCGAAGCCCAACGCTTCGTATTCTGGCACGGTGCCTGCAACGATTGGCCCCATGTAGCCGACAAGGTGGGCGGTGAGGGAGCCGGTAGGATAGTCTCGCAAGGGTAACACTTCCACGCCCACGCCGGGCAAGTCGCGCAGTTTTTCACGGATAATAAAGGCGCGATCCTGTGGCACGTCTTTAGCGACTCGGATGGGCTTGTAAGGGAAGCCTTCATTCTCGGCCACCAAATTGGCAATGCCCTTTTGGGGCTGGGTATCTCCGCCCGCCGCTCCGGCATCCAGCGGCGGGGTATTGACCGGCACGCCGGTCTGCTCAGATAGATACTGGTAGAGGTCCAGCAGCCTGCCGGTATCATCCGGCAAGTAGGCGGGGGTGATGGTGATGTTATACGACGGGACGTTGCGGGCCAGGGGCACGCCGTTGCGATCGTAGATCACGCCGCGCGGAGCGGCGATATTAATTTTGTTTTGGCTGTTGTCGCGCGCCGAGGCATCGAACTCGTCGCCGCGAATGCCTTGCAGGTATACCAACCGCCCGCCCAGAACAAACACGGCGGCGATCATCGCTAGATAGAACGGGACGAATCGAAACGGGCTGAGCGGCTCTTTGCTGGGATCGCCGGTTTTACTGCCGCGCTCACGGTTCGGAATTTGAAGCGGTATTTTCATGAGTCTATTTCCACTCGAGCCACAGAAACCTGTGTCGCCAGCCGCTTTGCCGTCTGGTAAACGGGCAACATCAATAGCAGGTTCAAAATGGTGGACGGCAGGGTCACCAGGGTGAGCGTGTCAGCCCAATTCACCAGGTGGCCGGTGAGGGCCAGCACCAACAAGTATAACAAGTGATGGAGAATCGTGCCGACGATGCTGGCCAGCACAGCCACGATCCAGTTGGCCTGATAAAACCGGCCTTCGCTAAAGGCAATAATCAAGCTGATCGTGGTCAGGCTGAAGGCCGACGCCCCCAGCGGCCCGCCGGAAAGAACGTCCGCCAGCAGGCCGCCAATAAAGGCCCAGATGGGGCCGTCGCTTTCCCGTTGAACCAGATTCCAGGCCAGCACCACGACCAGCAACAAATCGAACCCGCCGCCTAGAATCCGGAAGCGGGTGACGACAGCGGATTGCAAAATAGCAACCAAGGCCAGAAGCGGAACAGCAATAATGAGTCTTCGCATGTCGGCAGTAGGCAGTGAACAGTCATCAGTTAATCAACAACTGATCACCGTTTACTTTCAGGGCGCTGGCGTGGCTGTGCCGAGCAGAGGGGCGATCTCTGGCTTTTCGAAATCGGTGATGATCAGCACACTTTCGAGGCGGTTGAAGTCAATGGCCGAGGTGATGTCGGCCTCCTGGAATACGTCCTGCGTTCGTTTGCGCACCGAGGCCACTTTGCCGACGACGATGCCTATCGGGAACCGATCGCCCAGCCCGGAAGTGAGCACCAGATCGCCTGGCTTCAAGTCAACGTCCACCGAAATGAAGTTCAGCCGCAGTTCGCCTGATTGCTGGCCGGTGACCACGCCTTCGGCCCGCGACTCTTGGACCCGCACGTTTACGGCCGCCGAGACATCGGTGATGAGCAAAACTTTGCTGGCGTTGGCGGTCACTTCAGTGATAGCCCCGACCAGACCCTGGTCAGTGACGACAACCATGCCCAACGCAATGCCGTCGCGCGCGCCCCGATTGAGCAAAACGTAACTCAGGAACAGGCTTTCGTCGCGCCCCACCACGTCGGCGGCCTGATAGGTGCGGCGAGGGTTGCTTTGGGCGTAATCGAGCAGGGCCGAGATCACTTTGAATTGAGCTTCAGCTTCGCGTAATTGCGCGTTCTCGCCGGTAAGCCGGGCCACTTGTTGTTCAAGTTCGGCGTTGCGCCGGCGCAAGGCCTCCAGGTCGGACGGGGCGTTGAGAGTGTTGTAGATGTTGTTGAAGATGCTGGAGACGAAGGCCTGAATGGGCGCCAGCGGCGCCAACAGGCCGCTCTCGAGCGAACTTAACATGCCACGTTGCCCCATGACGATGATGGCGATGCTCAACACAACGACGATGACAGCCAGTCCGAGGCGGTCGGCCAGCCAGGAAGCAATTCGGTAACGTCTCATGGGGGAAAGGATGAAGGGTGAATTAGAAAGGATGAAAGAAGTCTTTCATAATTCATCCTTCTGGCTTCATCCTTTATTAGTGCGAGGTACTGCCGCGGTCGAGGCCGACGAGGAAGCGCTTGAGGTGCTCGAGGTCTTCGAGAATGTGACCCGCGCCGCGCGCCACGCAGGTCATCGAGTCTTCGGCCACCCACACCCGCACTTTGAGTTCGTCGGTCAGCCGCTCGGAGAATCCTTGAAGTTGCGCGCCGCCGCCGGCCATGCAAATGCCGGTCTCCATCAGGTCGGCGATGATTTCAGGCGGGGTTTCGTCAAGCGTCTCTTTGAGTGCGTCGATGATGATTTGCACTGAGCCGGCAAGCGCCTCGCGGATTTCAATGGACGAGACTTCGATAGCTTCGGGGAGGCCGTTCACCAGATTGCGCCCGCGCAGGGTGATGGTCTTTTCTTCGCGCAGCGGGTAAGCCGAACCGATGGCCACCTTCACTCGTTCGGCCATGCGCTCGCCGATGAGCAGGTTGTACTTGTTGCGGGCGTAAGCGATGATGTCGGTATCCATTTCGTCGCCGGCCACGCGCAGGGATCGGCTGACGACAATGCCGCCCATTGAAAAGACGGCCACTTCGGTAGTGCCGCCGCCAATGTCCACCACCATTGTTCCCCGCGCCTCACCAACAGGCAAACCGGCGCCAATGGCGGCGGCCATAGGCTCTTCAATCAAATAAGCTTCGCGCGCTCCGGCGGCTGTGGCGGCATCGTACACGGCCCGTTTTTCCACTTCCGTCACGCCCGACGGAATGCCGACGACCACGCGTGGGCGCGGGATAGGGACGATGCTCTGCTCGTGGGCTTTGGCGATAAAATATTCAAGCATGGCCTGGGTGATTTCAAATTCCGAGATCACCCCATCGCGGATGGGGCGGACGGCGATAATGTTGGTCGGGGTGCGGCCTGCCAGTTCTTTGGCTTCGGCGCCAATCGCCAGCGGGCGGCGCGTCTTTTTATCAATGGCAACCCACGAGGGTTCGTTGATGACGATGCCTTTGTTGCGAACATAGACCAACGTGTTAGCCGTACCCAGGTCAATGCCAATATCGAGCGAAAACAGGCCTAAAAGCCAGTTAAGTGGACTTGGTGGCAAGAGCAGTTCTCCGTCTTTATTTCGTTACAGCCTTGTCGAACTAAGCGATGATTATACTCTATAATCATTCCATGCTTCTCGCCCCCGTTAGCGTATTCGTTCGAAAACACGGCCTTTTGGCCCCAAACCAGCAATTAGTGGTCGGTGTTTCGGGCGGGCCTGACAGCCTTGCCCTCCTGCACTTGCTCACCCGCCTGCGCCCTGAGTACGATTTGCGTTTGCGCGTCGCCCACCTGAATCACGGCCTGCGCCCGTCAGCCGATGAAGATTCGGAATTTGTGACGCAAATAGCAAAGGCTTGGGACGTGCCCTGCACCGTGGAGCGCGCCGATGTGGCCGCCATTGCCAAAGCGGAACATTTATCTATAGAAGAAGCCGGGCGGCTGGCCCGCTACGCGTTCTTCACTCGCCTGGGGCCAGTGGCGGCGGTGGCCCATAACGCCGACGATCAGGCCGAGACGGTGCTGATGCACCTGCTACGCGGCTCCGGGCTGGCCGGTTTGAGAGGAATGTTGCCAAAGAGGGTGATGGCCGTTTCGCCTGGAGAGTCAAGATTAGAGATTGTGCGGCCATTGCTTGGCACGAGCCGCGCTGACATCGAAGCCTATGTAGCCGCTCATGGCCTCCGGCCCCGGATTGACCCAACCAATACCGACACAACTTTCTTTCGCAACCGCTTGCGGCGCGAGCTTCTGCCGTTTCTTGAAACCTACAACCCCAACATTCGCCAAATTTTGCGCCGCACGGCTGAGGTGGTCGCCGGCGAGCATGAACTTCTGCGCGGCCTCGTCGAACAAACCTGGAACAATACTCTCGCCGTGGAGGCGAAACGGCAACCCACCTCTGTTTCGCCAGACGCTGTGCGCAAATCCAGCCAGAGCGAAAGCAAGGCTGTCGTATTCGATCTTATTCGCTGGCGCGCGCTCCCGCTCCCGCTTCAGCGCGCACTCCTGCGCCAAGCCATCAACCGCCTGCGCCCGGGCTTGCGCGACGTGGATTTTACGCCGGTTGAAAATGCCATCGCCTGGCTACAAACCGCCGAGTCCGGTCACACCGCCGACTTGCTGGGCGGGTTATGTGTGAAGATTGTCGGTTCGACTCTGATCGTAGGCCCATGGTCAGTCTCTCCTCCCCCACAGGAAGCGAGGGGAGCTCTACCGGAAGTTTCCCTCGGCATCCCCGGCGCGACTCAATTCCTGGATTGGCAATTCACTACTGAAATTGTCGCCGCCTCGGACCCCCATCCTGATCGCTGGACGGCCTTCATCCCGGCATCTTTCATGCCTCTCACGGTTCGTATTCGCCGCCCCGGCGATCGCTTTAAACCGCTGGGCCTGAACGGCCACACCCTGAAGCTCTCTGATTTCATGATTAACCGGAAAATTCCGGCCACGGAGCGCGATCAGTGGCCGCTCGTGGTGAGCGGCGCGACCGTGTTGTGGGTGTGCGGTTATCGCCTCGCGGAGCAGGCAAATCAAGATAATTCCGAGAAGCTGTTGAAAATTCTACTTCAGCGGCTCGTCACCTAGAGCGAATTCCTAACGGATTGATGGATTTCGCCACAGTTCGCGAAGCGTGCGGCGGGCGGTAGTGCAACTGCCGCCCAATCCCATCAATCCAAAAGGAAACCACTGTAGATGATAGCATCCGAATAAATGTGAGCCCTGAGGTGTCAGCCCTTATCCGGGCAGTTTGGTTATTGACCTTTGGCCGCCTTCAGTTCGGCCGAGTGCGCCTGTACTTTCTTGATAGCGGCCACGGCGTCGTCCACCCCCTCGCGCCCGGCGCGGAAAATGGACTCTTCAAGCCACACGGCTTCGTGTTCACAGGCGCGTTCAGCCTCAGGCAGGCCCATCTTTTCGAAATCAAAGTATTGCGGAAAGGCGCTCGGCACGGCTAGTCGAGAAAGCCTGGGCTGGAAGAGGTCGTAGTGGTGCATTGCCTTGTAGCCCTCCCAGCACGGAATGCCCTCAGCCTCCAGCGCCGCGCAGACCACATCATGCTCCGCGCCAAAGACTTCAGGGTTGATGGTGAAAATGTAGCGATAGAATGAGCGGGTAGTGTGACGCTCATCGCGCTTGAGCAAACGAATGCCGGGGATCTCACTCAGGGCTTCATCCATGTAGGCCGCCATCTCTTCGCGCTGTCTGGCCTGCTCCGGGAAGCGCTCGATGGCGACATTGCCCAACGCGGCCTGAAATTCGGTCATGCGGTAGTTCGCCCCCATGGTGTAGTCTTTTTCTTCGGCGTCCTTCGGGCGGCCACAGTCAATGATGCTGGACGCGCGGGCCGCCAGCTCCGGGGTGCGGCAAATCAAAACACCGCCCTCGCCTGCCGTCAGCGTCTTCGATGATTGCAGGCTGAACGAACCAAAGTGGCCGATTGTGCCCGCGCCGCGCCCGCGCCATTTTGCGCCATGCGCGTGAGCGCAGTCTTCGATCACGATCAGGCCATGCGTTTCGGCGATCTCCAGGATGGCATCCATATCAGCCATTTCTGCGCCGAGATGGACAACAATGACGGCTTTGGTCCGGGGAGTGATGGCGTACTCAACGGCTTTGGGATCGAGGCAATAGGTTTCCGGATCAATATCGGCAATGACGGGGATGGCTCCGGCGGCCATAGGCGCGGCGGCAGTGGCCTGGAAGGTGTAGGCCGGGACGATGACTTCGTCACCCCAGCCGATGTTGGCCGCCCGAAGCGCCACTTCCATCGTCACCGTGCCGTTGGCCATCGGCACCGCGTAGCCGCCGCCTTGCAGCTCGGCGAAGCGGCGGGCGAACTCTGCTGTTTGCGGCCCCGGATAGGGGAAGCCGCCCCACCGGCCCGATTTAACGACTGCCGTCACCGCCTCAACGTCTCGTTGATCGTGGACCGGCCATTCGGGAAATGACGTGGTGCGCGTGGGTTTCCCACCCAGAATTGCTAACTCCGACATATCTAGTCTCCTTGTTTAGGGCCAGGCCGTAAAGAGGGCCCAGGCATTCTTTTCGCGCTTTGCGTTCCTCGTTCAATTTTTTTACCAGGCGTAAGCCTCAGGCGCTTCACCGCCGGGGCCAGGCCAAATGCTGTCCAGCTTCTTCAGTGTCTCGGCAGACAGTTTGATATCCAGCGCGCGCAAACTGCCGTCAAGCTGTTCCAGGGTGCGCGGGCCAATAATGGGCGCGGTGACGATGGCATTGTGGAGGAGCCAGGCCAGGGCCACGTCTGCCGGTTTCTCACCCAGCCTGCGGCACAGCGATTCAAAAGCCTTGAGTTGCTTTTCATGTTTTTTGATTTCTCGCTGTTGATCTTTTGACGCCCGCCGGCCTTCAGCGATCTTTTTCAATGCCCCACCCAACAAGCCGCCCGCCAGCGGACTCCATGGAATTAGGCCCAGCCCGTAGGCGCGACAGGCTGGGATGACTTCCAGTTCGATCATCCGGTCCTTCAGGTTATACAGACTCTGCTCGCACACCAGGCCCATGAAATGCCGGGCCACCGCCACGCCTTGCGCCTGGGCGAGGTGCCAGCCGGCAAAGTTGCTGCTGCCCACATACAGCACTTTACCCTGTTGAACCAATGTTTCCATCGCCTGCCAGATTTCTTCCCACGGCGCGTTGCGATCGATATGATGCATTTGGTACAAGTCGAGGTGGTCGGTTTGCAGGCGGCGCAGACTGTCTTCGCACGCTCGGCGGAGGTGGTAAGCCGAGAGGCGGCTGTCATTAGGCCATTCGTTCATCCGGCCAAACACCTTGGTGGCGATGACCACTTTCTCGCGGCGGCCACCCCCCTGGGCAAACCAGCGCCCGACGATGTTCTCGGTGATGCCTTCACCCATTTTCCAGCCATACACGTCCGCCGTGTCGAAGAAGTTGAGGCCCAACTCCAGTGCGTGATCCATGATGGCAAAGCTGTCAGCTTCAGTTGTCAACGGGCCAAAGTTCATCGTTCCCAGACAGAGGCGGCTCACCTTTAGTCCGGTTCTTCCAAGCTGGATATAGTTCATTGTGTCCTCTCTTTCAGGTCTCTGAAGGCTTGGGCGAATTACGCAAATAACGGCTCGTATTCAACCGCAGTTGTAATCAACGTCTCTTGCTCGCTGGCGCTCAGCGGCTTGAAGTTCTCGCACGCTTCGAGAAATAGCGGCAGGATTTGGGTGTCGCCAGTTGAGCATAAGCCGGTTACGTCTTGCGACAGAGCGAAGTTGATGGCCGGCTGAAGATGGGCCCGGTCGGTGAAAGGCTCATACCAGGTGGCGCTGGTCTTGGGCCGGTCGCCCCATGGCCTTTTGGTGATCGATTTGATGATCATCGTGCCCACCTCGCGCTGGCGGCACTCGCCCAATAACGCTTCGGCGTTCTGGCGATAGACTGGATTGGCGTACTGCACAAAGTTGATGGGGAAGAGCACCGAGTCGAAGTCGAAGCGGCGCAGGGCTTCTCGAAAAACGGCAGGCGAATTCACGCCATGCCCGGTGATGCCGATGGAGCGGGTCAACCCTTGTTCTCGCGCGGCGACAATGGCCTCCAATGCGCCGCCGGGCCGGGTGGCGGCATCCAATTCTTCCAGGCTGGTAACGGCATGAATCTGATACAGATCGAATTTATCGATCTGTAATTTCTCCAGTGATCGTTGCAGTTCCGCCGTTGCGCCTTCCCGGGTGCGTTCCATGGTCTTGCACCCGACGAAGAATCGCTCTCGCTCCCTGGCCAGCCACGGGCCAAGCCGCTCTTCGGCTTGGCCGTAAGACGGGGCGACATCAATGTGATTGATCCCGGCGGCAATGACGCGTTCCATGGCGGCGTCGGCCTCGGCCTGGGATACATCCCAAAACGCCGCCGCCCCGAAAATCGCAACGGTGCTCATATGCCCCGTTCGTCCAAAACGCCGTTTTTCCATTGCAATGCTCCTTGCCGCTTTTATCGGCGGCTGATGAGTTCGCCCATAGCCGCCATTAGTTTTGGCCCGGCCTCGGGTCCGATAGACATCGTCTCTTCTCACGTGTGACTCAACAACTCTTGCGTCGTCTCTATCAACCGTTGCCGCGCTGGCGCGCCGTTCACCCCAATCTGCTCCATGCCTAAGAGCACGCCGCCGATGACGGGCGGCGCTGTGAGCCGCACCAGGGTTGCCTTTGGGGCGACGGCGTGAATCGTCTCGCGCATGGGGTCAATCAACAATGGTCCGCCCTCATATAAACTGCCAACCAGCACCACCTCAAACTCCAACGACTCGAAATTGAGCTGGCGAATCACGCCGGTCGCCATGTCGCCCAGTTCGCAACCGGCCCAGCGAATGACCTCAATGGCCACCGGATCGCCTTCGGCGGCAATACGGAAAACCAGCGGCGCGATGCCGGAGTTTGCCGAATAGCGCTGCAAGGCCACCCCCTCGACAAAATCATCGAGACTGCCCGCGCCGGTTAGCTCCACAAACGCCTGAGTCAGCTTGGTGGCCGGACCGCGGCGCGACCATTCGCGGACTACGGCTTGGGCGGCTTTAACCACCAGTTGTGATCCGCCACCCGATTCGCCCATCTCGCTTCCATAGCCCGTCACCCGGCCTTCATGACGGTTCTGGTCCCAGCCCCGGCAGTTTTCGCCTGTCCCAGCTACGATGGCGACCCCCCAGCCTTCGGTGGCGCCAGCCAGAAGGCCGATGATACTGTCGTTCACAATTTCGAGGCGCGCACTCAATTTGAGCGGCTCGATAGCGCACAGCGTCATCTCTCGCTGAGATGGCCAGTCGTACCCGGCGATGCCAAAACCGGCGCTGACAATCTGTTCTCTGGGGATGCCGGCCATTGCCACCGCCTGGGTGGTGACAGACTCGAGGACCTCTGTCAGCCCGGGGTAGCCCACCCCTTGTGGGTTGCCAGGGCCGCCTTCCCCAAAACCGAGAGCCCGGCCTGTTTCATCTGTGATCAGGGCGTGACTCTTGGTTCCGCCAGTGTCGGCTCCCAGAAAGTAACGTGTCATAGTTGATCCGCGGCGAGCACGCGGCGTTGGGCGGCGATCAATCGGTCTTCCCAGTCCAGTTTGCTCGAGTCGGGGATGCGTCCTTCACGATCCATGACTCCAATCACTTGCCGCATGCCTTCTTCCAGCGATAGGCGCGGGTGAAACTCCGGCGCGTCGCGGAAGAGTTTCTCGGCGCTGTAGTAGACATGATGGGCAAAGATTTCAGCACAGATGTCAAAGTTGGGCACGTCGAGTTTTTGCAGATCGGCGAATGGGACGCCCACCAATTCCACTTCCCGCCCCAGGACGCGCATCGCCGTTCGGTGGTAGTCAGCCCAGGTGATATAGCCGCGGTTGACGACGTTGTAAGTTTGTCCAACACAGCGCGACTGGTTCAGTGCGCCCACAAAGGCCAGTGCGGCATCTTCGACGTGCAAGTGCTGGTGCAAAGCGTTGCCATCACCGCACACCACGATGGGTTTGCCCTGGCGAATACGGTCGAGCCAGGCAAAGTCCCAGGCGATCTGACGTACCAGACCCTGTTGTGGCCCGTAGGTCGTGGACGGTTTCAGGATGACGATCGGAAATCCTTCGCGATGGTAAGCTTCCAGGTAGACAGCGTCTGCCGCGGCTTTGTCGCGCCCGTAATCAGTGATCGGGCGTAACGGATGATCTTCAGTGGCCGGCAGCCAATCGTAACGGATGCCGTAGGTGCAGACCGTGGAGCAATGAACAAAGACGCCCACGCCTCGAAAAGCGCGCAGAGCGCTGGCGGCATCCTCACGGTTGAAACACAGCATGTCAATGGCGGCCTCGAACTTCTCGGCTTGCATCGTTTGCTCGAAAGCCGGGCGATCATGTCGGTCACCCCGGATCAGGCGCACCCCGGCCTGAACCGGACGGCTCTGCCCGCGATTGAAGCAGACCACCTCGTGTCCCAGTTCTACCAGCAAACGCACGATGCTGGTGCTGATGTTGCCCGTCCCCCCGATTACACAAACTTTCATAAGTCCATCCAAAACTGGGGCAGGTGCGCCCGGTGCGTCTCCAGCAAATCATCCAGCACTGCCTGTACCTGGTCGGCTTTGGGTCCGAGCGGGTGAGCCAGAATGGCTTGGTAGGCCGCGTTCCGGTCGCCGTGTACGGCGGCTTCCACCGTCAAAATCTCGTACATCTTGATTTGCGTTAGCAAAGCGTAGCATACGGGCGGCAATGGTTCGGCGGGCAGGGGGTGGATTCCAGCGCGATCCACCTGGCATGGCATCTCCAGCACCCAGTCTTCCGGCCAACCCGGCACCGCGCCACCGTGCCGGGTGTTCACCACGTGCGTCTCACCCAGGTTGTTGTAGTGAGCGTTGAGCAGTTGGATGGCGACGGTGGAGTAGTAAGCGCCGCCGCGCTTCATCAAATCGGCGGGGGGTTGGGTGAGAGCCGGGTTGGCATAGTCACGCAACAGACTTGCTTCAATCTCCATCACCTCCTCGGCCCGCGACGGCGGCCACTTGTTTTGGGCTCGCAACTTGCGATCGGTGTGATAGAAGTATTGCAGGTAGGAGTTGGGAATCATTCGCAAGGATTCAACCATGCGCGGCTCAAATTCGGGTTCCGGCTCGGTTTTGAGCAGGGCCACATAGCCGGCGAGCACCCGCGGCCACATCTCCTCGCCATCCAGAGTGAAGCCGCGATGCCACGAGAGATGATTCAGTCCCAGCGTATTCAACCGGGTGCGTTCGAACGCGATTTTTGTGCCCAGCGCCTTCTCCAACCCGTCGATGATGTCCATTTGGATGTGAATCGGCGCGTTGCACACGCCCACTGCCGGAACATCTGAGGCGTAACGATTGAGGGCCTCGGTCACCAGCCCGGCCGGGTTCGTGAAGTTGACGAGCAGTGCCCCCGGAGCAAGGTCGCGCATGTCGCTGGCAATTTTCAAGATCACGGGGATGGTGCGCAGGGCTTTAGCCATGCCACCAATGCCGGTCGTCTCCTGCCCAATCAGTCCGTGCCGCTGGCCAAGATACTCGTCGGCCCGCCGCGCCTGCATCATGCCTACTCGGAGTTGGGTGGTCACGTAGCTGGCGCCTTGCACCGCTTCGCGCTGATTCATTGTCAGCACCACTTTGAACAGCCCCCCATTGGCTTCCACCATCCGTCGGGCAAAGCCGCCCACCACTTGCAATCGTTCCGCGTCAATATCCATCAGCCACAACTCATCCAGTGGAAACGATTTCAGGCGATCCAAAAATCCATTGACCAGTTCCGGTGTGTAAGTTGAACCACCGCCAATGACAGCGACTTTCATAGATTAGTATCCCTATTGAATAGTAATAACTTGGTTCGTTCGCGCACTCTCGTACGCGGCATCGATTACCTTCATGTTGAGCCAGCCTTCGGCGCCGCCCGGTACTGGCGTCTGGCCGTGGCTGACGCAGTCCAGGAAATAGGCAATCTGCGAGTCGTACAGGCTTTGGGGACAATGCGGCTTGCGCGGGAAAGCGAAGCCTGGGGTAATGGCCTGATCGCCCAGCTGCAAACCGGTAGGGAACAATTGACCCAGCCCCGCCGACCCATACAACTGGGTGGCCGCCTCGGGGCCGTCGGCGTGGGGTTGCCACCAACCGGACTCGAGGTACGACGTTGCGCCGCCCTCCCAGTTGACGATGATGAGACCGGTGTCGTCTACGTCGAAGTTTTTGTAATAAGTGCCAATCCGGGCGTACACGCTCTCCGGTCTGGGGTCGCCGAGCAAGAAGCGGGCTGTATCCAGGGCGTGGATGCCCATGTCGGCCATGGCCCCGCCCCCGGCGAATGGCTTCTGCACAAACCAGCCGCCCGGCCCCCAATTCACATGCACCCCATATCCTTTGGTGCGAATGATCCTGCCCAGCTTGCCCGCCCTTGCTTGCTCTCTCAACCACAACACTTCAGGATCGAACCGCCAACAATGCGCCACCATGAGCAAGGCGCCGGACTTGTGGCTGGCCTCCAACATGGCTTCGGCTTCGGCGGCATTCATTGCCATTGGCTTTTCCACCATCACATGCACACCGGCATTAAGCGCGGCAATCGTTTCGGGCGCGTGCAAGTAGTTGGGCGTGGAGACCACGACCGCATCCACCCCGCCCTCCTTGAGCATCTCGCCGATGCCGGCATACCGGCGTGGGATGCCAAACTCTTTGGCAAAGGCGGCCATTGATTCGGGTTTGTGATTGACCACGGCGACCAGGGCCGCGCCCGCCGTTTTAGCCGAGGCGGCATGTACTTTGGAGATGTAGCCGGTTCCGGTGAAAGCGACTCGGAGGGCCATGTTAATCCTTTCCACTTGTGTTGGTTTTGACTCGTTTGGCCATCAAAATATCCGGCTTGCCGGGGCCGTTGGCGTCCGGCACCACCCCGGTGATGGTATAGCCGAGTTTTTTATAGAACTCATAAGGGTGGCCCTTGAAGTTGCGGATGTTCTCAATGTGTTGCCAGGTGTTTTTATAAAGGTCGGCGCCGGAAAGCGACGTCATATTGTCCTCGTCGTCGGTGCCGAGGGTGATGGCCAGGCCGCCCCGTTCCTGCACCTGCCCTTCAAAGTCGGCCACCAACATCCGGCCAATGCCCTGTTGTTGTTGATCGGGCTTGACGACCAGAGGGTGCAATTCCCAGACGTGGCCGTCGTATTCGGGGATGCCGCCGATCCAACCGGCCACGTTTCCGCCCTTGTCCACGGCAATGCGGCAAATGCGATCGCCGGCCAGCATCTCGCGCACTTCCTCCAATGCCGAGTCCAGGTCGGGCCAGGCGTCCGGCCAGTGCTCGCGAAAGCCTTCGACGAGTAGAACGGCGGCCTGCTCGATAGCTTGAGAGTCGTCTGAGTCAAGATCGATGATGGTGAATAGCGGGTTCATAAGCGTCGTGAAATTTGCACCTATGTTGATAAGGATGAAAGCGCCGGCGATGGTCACGGAAGGGCGGGCGGCGGCTCCAGCTTGTCGTAGCGAAACGCCTCGGCGTACGGCACGCTCATCTCTTCACCGAGCCTGGCATTCCGGGCGCGAATGGCCGAGGCGATCAATGGTTTGTAGTTGAGCGGGTTAATGTCGGCCAGCCTGGCTTCGTCTATTCCGGCGGCCCGCGCCTCGCCGATGAACTCGTCTATCGTCAGCACCATCTGACACTGATAGCCAAACAGGGCTTCAAGTTTGTGTTCAAGGTAACCGCTGATGTCGACCAGCTTGTTGGTTTGCCAGCGGGCTTTGGAGTACCAGTACCACTCGTTCACCCGGTGCGGCTGGAACCCCTCGGCCAAATGTTCAGGATGGTAAAGATTGAAATGGGCGAAGGCAGCGGCATCCGACGTGGCCCAGGCCACGGCGCGATGATCGGGATGATCTTCGAACGGGGCGAAGGGATCCCAGCAGAAGATGATGTCAGCCTTGAGTTGGCGAATGAGGCGCATAATCTGTCCCCGCAGTATTGAGGTAGGCGTGTCGCCCAGGTCGCCGTCAGGGTAGCCCAACATGAAAACGCCTTTTGCGCCCAGAGCCGCCGCCGAAACCTCGGCCTCTGGCCTGGCAACGGCTTTTAGTTCCTGGGCCGTGAGCCGGAACGAGCCGCGATCGTTGTTGGTGGCGATACACAGATATACGTCGTGGCCCTCAGCCGCCATCCGGGCCAGGGTCCCGCCGGCAAAAAACTCGGCGTCGTCGCCGTGGGCGGCGACACTCAGGACAACTTTTTTGGGCATGTGATTTTACCTTTCAGGCATTGGCATGCTGAAACGATGCCAGAGCCAGCCGCGCCGCGATGGGCCGGCGAGAATGAGATTTTCTTCAGCCCTTAATGCCGGAAAAGACAACGCCCTGGGTGAAGATACGCTGGCTGACGAAGTACAGAATGATGGGCGGCAAGATCATGACCGCCGAAGCCGCCATGATGTAATGGGTATTCACCGCGTAAAGGGCATCGAACGTTTGAAGGCCCACCGATAGCGTCCAATTCTGCGGGCTATGCAAGTAAATCAGCGGCTCGTAAAAGTCGTTCCAGGCATACAAGAAGTGGAAGATGGCAACCGTGACCAGGGCCGGTCGGGCCTGAGGCAGGATGACGTACATCAACACCTGCAGCGGCGAGGCCCCGTCGATCCTGGCCGCGTCGTCCAGTTCAACCGGAATGGTCATAAAGAATTGCCTCAGCAGAAAGACATCATAGGCATTGGCAAAGAACTGCGGGATGATGAGCGGCAGAAGTGTGTCCACCCAGCCCAGTTTGTTGAAGAAGACGTAGGTAGGGATGAGGCGCACCTGGCTGGGCAGCATAATGGTGGAGAGAAGAATAAGAAACAACACGTTGAGCCACGGGGCGCGGAAGCGCGAGAAGCCGTAGGCGACCAGCGAGCACGAGAACAACATCCCGGCCATGCCCACAAATGTGACAATGAGGGTATTCGCCAGCAGGCTGGTGAACTTCATTTGATCCAGCGCTTCAGGGTAGTTTTCCCAATGAATTGCCACATGCCGCACCGGGGTCTGATCGGCGATGACCAGTTCGTAGGTTTTCTCCGGATTGGCCGGATCGACGAACAACCCTTTGCCCTGTGGCCGATTTTTGATCAGGGCCATCTCAACGGTTTGCCCGTCCACCGTGACTCGATACAGCGGTTCGGCCTTGCCGCCGACTTCGACCGTTGTGATTTGTGACGGCACCAGTCGTGGCGGGACTTCGCGCAATTGACTTCGGTCTTTGAGCGAGGTTGAGATCATGAACAGCAAAGGGATCATGATCACGACTGCGCCCGCGGCCAGCACCAGGGTGGTGATGGCATTGAACAGCAGGGCCTGACTTTTGAGGCTGGTGGCCCATTGTTTGAGCCACCCAACGCGAATGGAGACGGGGGGTGTGGTTGGCGTGGCGGCAGTGTCCATGTCCATGTTAGCCCCGGCCTCTCAATTGACCTTCGTAATACACCCACGCGCCCGACGAGCGGAAGATCAACAGGGTGAGGGCCAGCACAATGATGAACAACACCCAGGCCAGGGTGGAGGCATAGCCCATGTGGAAATATTTGAAAGCGTTTTGATAGAGATAGATATTGTAGAAGAGCGTGGCCCGGGCCGGGTCGCCTAACCGCCCGCCAGTCACGACAAACACTTCGGTGAAATATTGGAAGGTTCCAATCAGCCCCAGCACCAGGTTATAGAAGATAACGGGCGTCGTCATCGGCAGGGTGACATGCCAGAAGCGTTGCAGAGCGGTTGCCCCATCCACTTTGGCCGCATCGTAGAGATCGGTGGGCACGCCCTGCAATCCGGCCAGGTAGATGATCACGCTCCCGCCTACCCCCCACAGACTCATGATCACCAGCGCCGGTGTCACCCAGGCGGGGTCGGCCAGCCAGCCCGGGCCTTTGATCCCAAACAGGCTCAGGAACTCATTGAGGATGCCGGTGTTGGGGTGGAGAATCCGCACCCAGAGCAACCCGACGGCCACCCCGGCCACGACCGAGGGCAAAAAGTAAATGGTGCGCCAGACATTGAGGCCCGGAATCTTCTGGTTGAGCAGGAGGGCCAGACAATAGCTAAACACCAGTCCCAATGGAAGCGCAAAGACGGCGTAGCGGAAAGTAACCCCCAGGGCATGCCAGAACAGCTTGTCGTTGAACAGATCGATGTAGTTCTTCAGCCCAACCAACTTGGGCGTGTCGACGATATTGTATTCAGTGAACGAGAAGAATAGCGAGGCCAACATGGGGCCGAGAGTGAAGATGATGAAGCCGATGATCCAGGGCCCGATGAAGGCATAG
This sequence comes from uncultured Anaerolineales bacterium, assembly GCA_964431175.1. Classification (GTDB taxonomy): domain Bacteria; phylum Chloroflexota; class Anaerolineae; order Anaerolineales; family VGOW01; genus VGOW01. The sequence continues at coordinate 5,976 of CAYSIV010000032.1, read as the reverse complement.
GCCCAGAGGGCCTCGCGCCGGGCCAGACTCCAGGGGCGGCGTTGGGAGACTTGCATGGTGCCTCACTTTCAAAGCCAGGGAGCCTGGGCGCAAGAGAGCCAGGGAGGACAGAGAGTCTCCCCGGCCCTTTGCGCGCCGACTTCCTTGCTTAATGCGATGCCCAGTAATCGTCCAGAATCTTCTGGACTTCGGCGTTGGCGTCGTCCAGTATCTTTTGGGCGTCTTTCTCCTGGCCGGAATAGACGACCGAATTAATGTTGTTCAGCGTATCTTCGATCTTGCCCCATTCTGGAATCCAGGCCTCGTTGTTAGGGATGTCCAGATAGTCAATGGCTGTGAAAATTACATCGTAATCGATGCCGGGATAGCGCTCCTCGAGGGACGTCAGGTATTCTGGCTGTACCGACTTGCGCGCCGGGATACAGCCGTAGATCCGGCAGACAGTCACAATTTGCTCCGGGGCGGTGAGCCACTTCATCACTTCCCAGGCTTCTTCTTTATGCTCGGCATCTTTAGGGATAGTGAAATTGTCGGCATCAACGCGGGCCACCCGCGTGCCTTTGTTATTGAAGGGCAGGGGCGCCAGGTCGTATTCAAACGGCAGATCGTTTAGCACTTCGGCCATGGCCCAGGTGTGTGAGTAGAACATGGCGGACTGGCCACTGCCAAACGGATCCACGCCGGCAGTATCCCGCGCCTGTTGCTGGGTCAAATCGGCTATGAAGTGATCTTTCCAAATGCCGTCGCTGATCCACTGCAAACCGAACAGCCACTCCGGCGAATTGACGACCGCCGTCTTGTAGTCGTCGGTGGTGGGGCGGCCCACATTGGCTGCATCCCAGATTGCCATATTGCCCCGGAAGCTGTCCCACGAGTCGTCGTAACCCCATTGAACCGCACTGGCTGGGTCAAAGCCGGCCTCGGTGGCGTTCTTGCCGTTCTTGTCCAGGGTGAGCAACATCGCATCTTCCCGCAATTTGTCCATCGTCCATGAGGTGTCGCTGTAATCGTGCGTCGGGTAATCCACGCCACCGGCATCAAAGAGGTCCTTATTGTAGAAGATGAACGAGGGATACAGGCCGAGCGGCAGGCCGGTATTCTTGTCGGGATATTGGTTGAGGGTCACCGCCGGGCCGTAAAAGTCGCTCAAGTTCAGGTTCTCGGCCTCGATGTAAGGCGTGATGTCCTGCCAGGTGTCAAAGAACTGGGCCACAGTGGAGATGCCGTTTGGCCCCACCAGTTGCGGCGCGTTGCCGCCGGAGAGCATGGCCAGGTAACGGGTGGCGTATTCATCGTGAGGCACGATGAGGAATTCAATTTCGATGTCGTCGTGGGTCGAATTGTATTGATCGGCCAATTGCGTCTGAGCGTCGATCTGATCAGGATCAGTGCCGGTGCCCATCCCGACGAAGATGACGACCTTGACCTTGTCGCCAGTGGCCGCCGGGGGTTCGGTGGCGGCTGGGGCGGAGGTGGCCACGGGTGCTGAGGTGGCCGGTGGAGTAGAAGTGGGCGTTGTGCTGGCGCCGCAGGCGGCGAGCCCAAAGCTTATCAGGAGCAGGGCGCTGACGAATAGGTTGACGGGTTTGGAATTCATCTTCTTTTCTCCTCAGAGGTGGTGTTCGATTAAGACGTCGTGGGTGGTGCCGGCGATGTTCGTCTTTAGATGGGTCGGGTGCTTCCTCCTTTCAGTTCAATACTAGCATCCACACGAGCGGCGGATCACCAGCTCGGTGGGCAGAAGCACCAACGACTGGGCGGCGCCGGTTCGAATGAGGCTGATTAGCTGGCGCGCGGCTTCATAACCGACGGTTTTAATTGGGGCGCGAACGGTGGTCAACGGCGGTGTAAGATGGCGCGAGAGAGGCACGTCGTCGAAGCCGACAATGGCGATGTCTTCGGGGACGCGCAGGCCCGCCTGGCGAAGCGCGGCGATGACCCCCGTGGCCGACTCGTCATCTCCGGTGAAGATCGCATCTATTTGAACACCGTCGGCCAGCCATTGATAGATTGGCATTTGGGCCTCTTGTTCGTCAAAGCCGCCGACGGCGCGCATCAGGCGCGGGGCGGGTCATTCGACTCGCCCGAATTAGCAGGGCGTAGCCCCGTCGCCTGCATGTGGGGTTGGGCGGCGTAGCTTGGTCACTGCACTCCCGCCCTGGGTGCTGATTGCTGTGCGACTTTTAGTAGTAATCTTAAGGCTTCATTCACTGCTTCTGCGGTCGGAAAAGCAGCGGCTACATCAGGCGCCAGTAATATTAAATTCGTGCCACTTCGATAGCGAGACACGTATTTCCCTCGAACACCGTTTTTCAACAAGGTCTCGTCATACTCTGGTCGCAACTCATCTTCGAGTGGGGTTTCAATCTTCGCTTTCATATAACTTCCTTTCACGGCTGGTTACTTCTCGCGCGCTGATCAGACGGGTGCCTTCATCCCGGTCTGTATGCGCCACAATCAATAACCGATTTGCGGATGAGCTACCAATAATGATGTAACGGTCTTCGTCCAGAGAATGATCTGGGTCAGAGTATGTAATCGAAAGTGGATCGCTAAACACTGTAGCGGCCTCGGTAAAATCAACCCCGTGCTTCTTGAGATTGTCTTCGGCTTTGAGCGGATCCCATTCAAATTCCATGCGAGTAGTATAACTGGTGTCGCTTTTTCATCCAAATTTGTTTGGCAAATCTTTTAGAAGTGCTTGGCAATGCCGGAAGCCGCCCAACGGTTTGCGTTACCTGCTGGCGGGAGAGCTTGGATAATGCCTGAGGGCAAATAAAGCCTAAAGCGTAGAAAATACTCGTAAGTCGCGCAGACTCCCGCCAGTCAGGTGCACGCTTTGTTGGGCGTTTTTTTGTTTTGCAGACTCGTTGGCTAAAAAAAGATGCCACTACTAACAAGATAAGATTTTACAAATAACTTAACTTTTGGCAATGACCAAAAGTCAATTTTAACCATATTCAGGACTTCGGTAAAAACAATCGTATCCCATCTCGTTCATCTATCACATAGGCGGTGTTTGCATAGCGAAGCACTATGAACGTTATCCATATATCTCCCACCGCTCCGCTCGCATTGAGGATTCCGCATATTCCCAATAAGGCTACCCATAAAGTTCCCTGCAATAACCACATTCCCAGAACAACTAGAATACTAATGAAGATTAATGGCGCAAGCGCTATGACTACATAGTTGTTTCGATGATAAGCATACTCGGGAGATGTGGCGTAAAACATCGGCCCTTTCCAGATAATGCCATACTTAGGTTTTGCGCCAAATATCTGCATGACCAAACCGTGTGTTAGTTCATGTAACACCAATGTTAGCAGAATCCCTATGAAAACCAAACCGATTTCGCTCAGACCGAATCTGAATTCGCCCAGCTTTCCCAGACTGACAGCTAAACTAGAAAAAACCAACCCGAAGATAACAAATAGAAGTACACCGAGTATATTTAAAGCGATAGCTCGGATAGGTTTTTTTGTCACTTTCCAAGACAGGACTTCTTGATAATCATTGGGTAATGACCCTGGAGTAAGAATGGAGTCGTTTATCTTTGACATAGACTTCCTTGATAAATGAAGGATATGGTTGAGCCGCCCAACGGTCGCGTTCAGCCGCTCGCGTGGAGCGGAGCGGAACGCGAGTCGGCTGCAACGCGGGGTTAGCCTGCGCCCTGCCTTGAACTGCTTACAGATTCTCAAAAAAGTCTCGTGCATTTTTTGCGGGAAGTTTTCTGGCGATAGCCTCTACTTCATTACGGGGATAAAAGGCCAATAAAGCGGCTACTGCCGCGATAGCACTTGAAGATTCCCACTTCTCTTTGGTTATATGTGATAGCACGCTTTTTGGCTCGAAAGGAATTGCAAAAAGAGAACCTTCGTATGTATCCCGCCTGAAATCCCCAAGCAAGTCGTGAACTGAAATGCCAGTCTCAATGTAACCGTAGAAAACCGGGACGAATTCTTCCCAGTTGATTGACAAACCTATAAGTATGAAGTCGTCGGGAGCGAGCGATAAGCTGTCTGCGATTTCTTGTTTTGCTTCAGTAATGGCAGCGAAGAAAGGGTGAGGCATACCCGCCGAATCGTGATGAGCTGTGCCAACAAAACCTGTCGCTGACACTTGGTAATATCCTCGGTAAAAGGCTACTTCTTGGCTTCGACGACGAATAATCAATTGGTCTTGAGGGTTTTGGTTCAAATTCCGAGATATGACGACCACATGTACTGCTGGACTATTTGCTAAATGAGATGCGGCCAGATTATCGTAAGGAGGAATAGCGTAGGCTTCCCGTATCGTCTGATTCGATGTGAATCTTGAAACTAATCCGGTTTTAGGAATTACACGGTAATCAAGTGATTTATTCGTCGCAAAATAAGTGTCAAAGGTTGTTAGCGAAAAATTGATGTGGAGGCCTCCTCTTTTGTCTTCCGCAGTCTCTGGCCCTTGCACAATGCTATCGAGTCTGGGCAGGATATTAGCTTCCTCAACCATCTTGAGATTGTACCTTCGCTTACATTCCTCAATGAGATATGGGCGGGCGGAAAGCAGTTCTATTGGATAATCACCTTGTTGATGTTTCAATATAGGTCGGAAATGGATAAACACTTCGTCAAAATGAAATGCTGTCTCAGGTGAGCCGACTAACGACATGACTGGAATTTCAAGATTGCCGATACGATAGCAATGAAATTCTTCAGGGATGTTTGGAATACTTGTAATCGTATAGCGAGATTTTGCCCGACGAAGTATGAAATCCTTTAGCCTTTTTGAAAAAAAGTCACTCAGAAGGTCAAAGGCAACTTTCGCCAAAATACCTGCGACGAAAATAAGAAGGTCAGACCAGTTCATTGATACTCTCCGAGTTGAAGGGAACAACCTTTAATGAGAATTCATGAGTCGCCACGATTACAGCAAGCAGGCTAACGGTTTGCGTTACCTGCGCTGGGGCGGGGACGGCGAACCCGTTTAACCAGAAAAATGCCGAGGCGTAGAAAAAAGCCCGAAAACGCCGCAGAATCCCCAGCGTCAGGTGCACGCCGTGTTAGCCCGCATGTTTATTAACTACTCAATATAAACTCTTTCACTAATTCAGCAAATAACTTTACATTCGTTCTGGTAACGAAGTGATCGGCATTTGGAACAACAGCCAATTGTGCCTTTGGAATCAATCGGTATAACTCTACTGCATCCTCAACTGGCAGAAATTGATCTCGGTCTCCCCAAATAATCAGCGTCGGTATGGAAATCTGCTTTAGGTCATCTTCAGTAGGTAAAGTTGGGTTTATCATCTCAAACGATACCTGTGTGAGTAACTCTTTCCAATGTGATGGACTTTGGCTATGGTCTTTTTTCCATACTTCGGTTAATTCTGGAATGGCTTTTTCGGTTTGTTCAAAGTTTATTTGTCCAGGTCCTTCCAGTCCCATAGCCTTCAAGGTTTCGATGGCTGCTTCTGTAACACGAAGGGTAACACCTCCAACTATCAGTCTGCTGACACAATCGGGATACCGCATTGCAATATCCAAACCGATATCTCCTCCCGTACTCCAGCCGCAGAGAAACGGCTTTTCTAAATTTAATGCTTTGATGAAAGCAACGAGGTCATCCGTCAACGCTGGGAGGCGAATTTCACCTTGCGGGTTGATGGTTCTTCCATGTCCACGCTGGTCTGGCATGATGAGTCTGAAATGTGTGGAAAGATAAGGAACATACGCCTTCCAATTTCCCGCACCCGTAGCCAATGAAGCATGGATAAGCACTAATGGCTCTCCGCTTCCATATTCTTCATAATACATCTTCAAACCATTGGCTTGTACATATTGTCCTTGCTGACTCATAACATCATTTGCTTGAGACATAAACAAACACCTCCTTTTTGTGCAAGAGCGGGCTAACTCTTTATTAGCCCGCTCTCTGATCAGGGACCAAGCTTGTCTCTCTAAGGGACGCTGACACAGTGCGGGCTGTTTG